>NZ_JAMBPS010000007.1:0-265030 GCF_024206515.1 Paraburkholderia sp. CNPSo 3281
GGGTGACGGCGGGGGGCGGGACATGGTGGACTCCAGCAACGGATTCCACGTGCCGCGCGGCGGCCATGCTGCCGCATGATTATCGCGGCAAAAGCGTGATCGCAGATGATGGCCCCGGCAGCGTGGCCTGGACTCGACAGCAGGTGTCCCAGAGGTGCTGCTGTGAAGCGTAATCACGAAACGTCTGTACGACGGCGGTGCAATACCGGGTCGCGACGTGCCCGATACACCACAAAGACCATCCAGAGCGCGAGCAAGCTGAAGCTCCACCATCGTAGATATGATCCCCATCCCCAGATGAGCGACCCGAACGCCGAAAGCGTTAGCCCACGCTTGGCGGCCAGGACGTCGCTCAGAACTTCACCGGACTTGAATATCGCGCCCTTGTCTGCGCGAGCGATAACCAGATCGGTCACGGTGTGCTCAATGTACGGGCGTGATGCCAGCAGAAGCCCGATGATCGTCGCTATCGATCCGGACCGTTCGAATAGACCCCAATGTCCAGAGGCTTGCGCAATGCAGGCGCATATGATTTCCGGACAAACAGCCAGCGCAATCATCGCGATGCTCCAGGCGACGTAGCCCTCCGGCGCCCGCAGCACTCCTTGTTGAGGATTGCTGACGCTGCGGTTCACAGGCTCTTCGTTCAAAATATGCTCTCCAATTACCCACGGGCTCATGCTTTCCTCGATGATCTTCGCGATCTCGACATCGGCCTGCTCCGTACTGCGCGAAGGCATCCGTTCAATAGACCGCGTCTATCTCCGCACTGAGCCTCACATCCAGTGCGAGTTTTGTCGACCGCGAACATGAGGTTCTGAGCTTGCTCAAAATGTCCGTTGACATAGATCATCGGCGCGTTCATGTGTCCGATGTGCAGCTTATCTGACTTGTCAGCTATATTCAAGATTTTTTAGCAAGCTGCCGGCTTGAGGAGCGGACAGTGACGCCGGTCCCGTTGAAGGGCCGTGGCGCGCTCGTCACCGCTTCGATCGCCCCTTCACTGCAGCGTTGCTTGCCGACGCACGCACTGGTCGCACAGCGCCCCACGACTGAACGCGACGATCATTCCGGCTCGAGATTCATCCTTTTATCGGCGATCGACGACACGGCATCGGTCAGAGCGCAGGATCGTTCCTCGTCCATTGTCTGGCGCGCTCCGCAGACTACATTTACTTTACATCCCTGGCACGACAAAACTTAGAATGACCGGCCGGCCTTATTTTGACCGCTCTCTGGTCGCGAGGAACCCCGCGCGTTTTTTCCCGAATAATAGGCAACAAATTATGAAATTGAGGACTGGTCGCCGCACGGATATCGCGGGTCTGCGCAGCCGTGATCAGCAAGGGTTTGCGTTTAAAAGAATTATCGTCGTGGTTGCGATGCTCGGCGTGCTGGCCACACTAATCGCCTTGAAGGTCATGAGTGGCCCGGAAGGGGGGAAGCGTGTCGCTGCGAAACAGGACGTCGACACGATCATGCAGGCGCTGACGCTATACCACCGCGACAACGGCCGCTATCCAACCCAGCAGCAAGGCCTGCGGGCGCTGACCGAGAAACCTGCTACTAGTCCGGTGCCGATCTTCTGGAAGGACGGCGGCTATCTCCAGCGTTTGCCGAACGATCCATGGGGCAACGCGTATCGGTATCTCAATCCGGGTGTGCATGGTGAGATCGACGTATTCAGCTACGGCGCCGACGCAAAGCAAGGCGGTGAGGGTAACGACGCCGACATAGGCTCGTGGGAATAGCCTGCTCCCTTTCATTGCGTACCCGCTGCTTACCGCAACGGCGTCCGTATGTCCGACCTCGCTCGAAAGGCACGTCGTAGGGGTGTCGCCGATGTTCGAACGTCCGCGCGAAGGTGTGGGCCAGCGCCTGTCGATGACCGAACCCGGAGGTTCATCGAAAGCCCGTGCGCAGCGGATCGCATTGGCCGGCGAACTTCCGTAGTTGACCCTGAGGAGCCACTGAGATCGGTGAAACATCAGTGGCGGCTTCCAGGACCGTTTCGGACATCGGCTTTGTTATTCGCCGCACCTCGTTGCCGGTGGTGTGTGCATATTGTTCGTGCGACGTGACAGGGCGCGCTTGCCGTCTTGCTCATTCCTTGCTGTCAGGAAACATACATCCGCCATTGCGGACCAGCGCCTTCACTTCTTCGCCCACCTGCATAGGACTTTGACGTAGTCGAGCAACGAACTCCTTGCTGCGCCGTACATACGACTTCGAATCGTGCTTCGCGCTCCAAAGAACGATGCTAAGCACGACGGGAATGAGGTCCAGGCCCTTCTCGGTCAAAGTGTAGAAGTCCTTACGCCTGTCATCGGGGCTGGTCGCCTTCAAGAGAATTCCTTGTTCCTCCAGAAAGGCGAGGCGGGAAGCAAGGACATTGGTCGCGATTCCCTCTTCCGATTTCAGGAACTCGCCATACGTCTTCTTGCCAACAAAAACGATGTCACGAATGATCAGGAGCGACCACCGGTCGCCAAAGATCTCCACGCCGTAGTTCACCGCGCAATGGGACCGAACGCCGTCTTTAGATGTCGTCTTCATAGCTAGATTTTAACATCGCTTGTATTCAACAAGTAAAATTCCATTGTTTACTTGTTTTTTGCAAGTAATGTGATTAGCATGCTTTCTGAAGAGTACGAGCACCACCCAATTCACCAGGAGACTGCATGAGCACTATCAGCATCATCGGCGCAGGTGGCATGGCCGCAGCGATCGGCGGCCTTGCCGCCAAGGCCGGACACACCGTCGAGGTGATGAGTCGCGACGCTGCCAAGGCGCGGGCGCTGGCCGAGCACATAGGAGCCGGTGTGACGACAGGAACGTTCGGCGCCGGGCCGGCCGGGGACATTGTCATCTTGGGGATTCCCTACTCCGCCGTCCTCGACGTGGTGAAGCAATATGGCGAAGAGCTAGCAGGCAAACTCCTCGTTGACATCACAAACCCCATCAAATTCGACTTGTCGGGCTTCTTGACCCCTGAAGGCAGTTTCGGCGCGCAGGAGATCGCCAAGGCCGCCCCTGCCGGTGCGGATATCGTCAAGGCGTTCAACACCCAGAACGCCCAGGTCCTAGCTGCCGGTCCAGTCGAGGGCCATTCATTGGACGTGTTTATCGCCGGTGACGACGCGCAGGCGAAGGCGCGTCTCTCGGCGTTCATCGCAACCCTCGGACTGCGCCCGATGGATACCGGGCAGCTGTCCATGGCGTGGACGCTGGAACACGCCTGCATGTTGTGGCTGGGCCTCATGACCCACTCCGTCAAGCACGGCAAATTCTCAATCGGTGTCAGCCTTCTCGGCTGAGTGGGCCGGTGCCAGCACCTCTCGAATCGCATACTCACGAGGAGCGATAACATGCGCGTTTTCGTCACTGGCGGGACCGGCCACGCCGGTTCGTACGTCATTCCCGATCTCGTTGCGGCCGGCCACGAGGTCACCGCTCTGGCCCGCTCCGACGCGGCCGCAGCAGCGGCGTCCGCGCTCGGCGCCAAGGTGCGCCGTGGGGATCTCGCCGACCTCGAGGAGCTCAAAGCAGCGGCGGCGGAGTCGGACGGCGTCATCCACTTGGGGTACCGGGCCGATCTGCTTTCGTCCGGCGGGATCACGGCCCTCGGCGATTCCGAACTCTCGATCGTGCACTCGTTCGGCGAGGCGCTGGCAGGCACCGGAAAGCCGCTGGTCGTCGCAGGCACTATCGGCGCGCCTTCGAATGTGGGCCGGGCGGGTCGTATTGGCGCGCCGATCAGCTTGGGTCGTCCGGCAACCGAGGATGATCCCGCGCTTCCTAGCGGCCCTCTGGATGCAGGCACTCTGGTGGCGCGCAACATCGTGGAGACCGCCGTGGTCGGCCTTGCCGAGCGAGGCGTGCGGTCTTCGGTCGTGCGCATTCCGACCCTCGTTCACAGTGCGACCGGTCGCCTGCAGTTGATCTTGATCGCGAAAGCGAAGGGCTTCGCCGCCTATGCTGGCGAGGGCCAGAACCGGTGGCCCGCCGTGCACGTTCGCGATCTTGCCTCCTTATTCCGCCTGGCGCTGGAGAAAGGGGCCGCCGGCAAGACTTGGCACGCGGTTGCCGACGAAGGCATCTCGTTCCGCGAAATCGCCGAGGCCATTGCCGCTCGTCTGGGCATGCCTGCCAGGAGCATTCCCTTGGACGAGTTGATGGTGCCGGGCCACTTCGGATTCCTGTCCGCTGTGGTCACGCTCGACCTCCCGGCATCCAGCGCCATTACGCGCCAGGCCCTCGGCTGGGAACCTGTTCAACCCGGCCTAATCGAGGACCTCGATAACGGACATTATTTCCCTGCCGCTGACTTGAGCTGAGGGCAGGGGGCGGGGCACACCGAGCCCGGCGAATACCCAGCGCTTTTCACATCACATCATTCACAAGGAGCACGCACATGCATGTATTTGTCACTGGCGGGACCGGCCATTCCGGTCCGTACATCATCTCCGACCTGATCGCTGCCGGCCATGAGGTCACCGCTTTGGCCCGCTCGGACGCGGCCGAGGCGGCGGTGTCCGCGCTCGGTGCCAAGGCGCGTCGCGGCAGCCTTGAGGATCTCAACGGGCTCAAGGAAGCGGCCGCGGCCGCTGACGGTGTCATCCACGTTGCCCACAGGCAGGACCTGCTTCCTACCGCCGGGATCAACGGCGTGGCCGCTGCGGAACTGGAGATCATGCTCGCATATGGCGAGGCCCTGGCGGGCACGGACAAGCCGCTGGTCACGTCGGGGAGCATCGGCTCGCCCGGCTGGGAAGGCCTGGGCCGGCCGGCCACCGAGGAGGATCAGCCCCTTCCCGGCGGCGATCCGTACAAGAATACCCTGCGGGTTCGTAACATCGTGGAAACCACGGTGATTGGCCTCGCTGAGAAGGGCGTCCGGTCTTCGGTCGTGCGGATTCCTGAGATCATGCACAGCACGACCGATAACGCCGGCTTCCTTCCGCTGCTGATCGGCCTCGCGAAGGAAAAGCGTGTTGTCGGCTACCCCGGCGACGGTCAGAACCGGTGGGCCGCCGTGCATGCTCATGACCTCGCCACCGTGTTCCGTCTGGCGCTCGAGAAGGGTCCCGCCGGGAGAAACTGGCACGCGGTTGCTGACGAAGCTTTCACGTACCGCGAGTTCGCTGAGGCGATTGGCAGCCGTCTGAACCTACCCGCCGTGCCCATTCCCGCGGACGAGCTCATGCTGCCCGGATTTTTCGGGATCCTCGCGAATCTGGTCAAGCTGGACACCCCGGCGTCGAACGCCATCACACGCCAGACCCTTGGCTGGGAGCCTACTCGGCCCGGACTGTTCGCCGATCTGGACAACGGCCATTACTTCCCTGCCGGCTGACCCCGCCAAGGGACCACCAACGGCACCGCAACTCTTGGGAGAATGAAGATGAGTACTATCAGCATCATCGGCGCAGGAACCATGGCCACGGCGATTGCCGGCCGTATTGCCGACGCCGGGCATACCGTCGAGGTAGTCAACCGCGACCCCGACAAGGCACAGGCGCTGGCCGACAAGCTCGCGGCCGGAGCGACGACAGGGACGTACGGCGCAGCGCCGGCGGGCGACATCGTCATCCTCGCCGTGCCGTACAGCAGTGCGGCGGCGGTGGTGGCCGACTTTGGGGAAGCGCTCGACGGCAAGGTGATCATTGACATCGCCAACCCCGTTGCCCCCGACCTTTCGGGCCTCGTCACCCCCCACGGCAGTTCTGGAGCGCAGGAGACCGCCAAATGGCTCCCCGCTGGCGCGCATGTCGTGAAGGCGTTCAACACCATCTTCGGTCACGTACTCGCCAAGGGTGGACGCCTCGACGCGTTCATGGCAGCCGACGACGCGGGGGCCAAGGCGCGCGTCTCGACCTTCCTCGAAAGTCTCGGTCTGCGCCCATTTGATGTTGGGGGTCTGAACATGGCCCAGACGCTAGAGGCGGCCGGCCTGATGATGATCGGCTTGGCCAAAAACGGCGCCGGCACCTGGAACTTCGCCCTGAACGTCGATCTCGTCTGAACGACCGACACCACGGCGTCGCCGGCAGGTCAAAAACACCAATGGGAGCAAGTCAGCAGACAGCGCCGACTACGAAAGGATTTGAGGTGTCTAGCGACGAGGAAGTCATTAGGAAGCTCTACGCCGCCTCGGATGAGCGAGCGACGGTCGTCAACAAGATTGCCTCCATGTTTTCTTGCGAAGGATACATGTGGGATATGGTCGCCGGCATGAAGTTCCGAGGGCAGGTTATTGGCGAGTCCATCGCTGTCTTCGCAAGGGCATTCCCCGACGTCCGCCGAGAGTTACTTAACGTCTACGTCGCGCAGAACGTCATCATTGTCGAACTCGCAACGCGGGGAACACATATAGGTGAGCTGCCGCTTCCCGCTGGTGCTCTAGCTCCTACGGGCAAGTCAATCGATGTCCCGTCTTGCGATGTCTTTCACCTCGGCGAGGGTGCGAAGATCACATCCTTCCATTGTTACAGGGAGGCTGCCGTAATGCAGCGGCAACTTGGCGTCGGCTGAGTCCCTGTCGCCAAGCTATCCGATGTGAGAAAAATGGAGACGTGCGATGAGCATCGAACACAATGTCCAGATAGTTAAGGACTTCTTTGCAGCAATGGGCCGCAGCGATAGGCAAGGTCTGCTGGCGCTGACTTCCGAAGATATCGAGTGGATCATTCCGGGCAAGGACTGGCCGCTGGCCGGCACCCACCGCCGACACGCGGGATTGGCGGATCTACTTCAGAAGGCTTCCGAAATGGTGGAAACGTCATACCCCGCCCCTCCCGAATTCGTAGCCCAGGGCGACCGGGTTCTGGTCGTCGGCTTCGCGACGGGCAGAGTCAAAGCCACGAACAAGACGTTCGAAGACCACTGGGTCTTTGCCATCACCGTTCGAAATAGCAAAGTGACGAACATCCGGGAGTACATCGACACGCTTGCACTGGCGCGGGCCTCCGAACTGCCAGGCGAGCGCCAAGGTATCGATAGCGGCAATTGACCCGACGAACAAAATCATGGACTGAACGTCGCTTAGCTGCGTGCAGCGGACCTTCGAATGTCCGACTCCTTCGCAGGTCGACTGACCGGAACTGGCCGGGTTCTGCCTGTCGTCGAACCACGGCGAGCATCGCCACCTGGCCGAGCGGCGACGTCCTCGAAGACCTTTACTTTCGGGCGATCTTCGGGGGACATCGAGCACGGTTACCGGCCTGCGCCCAGTTCCTGCTGTCGCCGCACTCGCGCGTGCTCGTCAAGACGTGTCTCTTCGAGTTCCTGCAGCACGCCATCGAGGTCTACAGGTCGCGTGTCGACTTCGATGCGACCGGTCAGTTGGGCATCGACATGCAGCCGCCCTGCTTCAAAGAGCGCCCAGATCTCCGTGCCATAACTCGCGGTGAGTATTTGCGGTGCAAACCGCCCGAAGTACGCGGCCAGGTTGTCGACGTCTCGCTTGAGCATCGAGGCGGCTTCGTTGTTGCCGGCTGCGTCGACGGCCTGCGGCAGATCAATGATCACCGGCCCGTCCGCTGCCAGCAGGATGTTGTATTCCGACAGGTCGCCGTGAATCACCCCTGCGCAGAGCATGCGGACAACCTGGTTCAGCAGCAGCGCATGCAGTTCGAGGGCGCGGGCTTCGGTCAGATCGACATCGTTGAGCCGTGGTGCGACGTCACCCACCTCGTCGATCACCAGCTCCATCAGCAGCACGCCGTCGGTACAAATATAGGGTTGCGGCACGCGTACACCTGCGTCGGCAAGCCGGAACAGCGCGTCGACTTCAGCGTTCTGCCATGATGCTTCCTGCATCTGACGGCCGTAGCGCGTACCTTTTTCCATCGCCCGCGCCTGCCGGCTGTTCTTGACCTTGCGACCGTCCCGATACGACGCGGCTTGCCGAAAACTGCGCTGCTTCGCGTCCTTATAAACCTTGGCGCAACGCGTCGATTCGCCACTGCGCACGACGTAGACTGTTGCCTCCTTGCCGCTCATCAACTGGCCGATGACTTCGTCGATAAGTCCTTCTTCGAGAAGTGGTGCAAGTCGTTTGGGTATTTTCATGCGATCGTCCGCCGTGCATGGCCCGCTGAGGTATGCGCGACCAAAAAACCGATGAATCGGGCAGCCGGTGCTGGCGGCCGTAAGCTTGCCGCGTGGGAGATGGATGGAGTCATGCCGGATTATAAACGTGGCCGAGGACGAGCCGACGCAAATCTCCCGGCGACTGCGTAGATGCATTGCGCCGCAGTTCCAGACCGCTCGCTGCCTGGCACGACGGGCGACACGCGACCCATAGGGGACCTTCCACTCGCCCGATAGCAGCCATTTGGCCGTCGCTGACGAAGCGACAATTGGCATGGACCGCAGTAACCAGGTTGCTCGTCACAAAGGCGATGCAAGCAGAGAACGAGGCTGCGGTCATGGGGTGAGCAACCATCCTCGTCCTCGCGGGATCACCCACATTGTTCAGGTCGTACGCCGCCCTGAGGGTTGCGCGCCGTTTGTCTCCGAGTCGTTCGGCGGTGCAGTGCCGCCGGGGATAAGTCTGACGCCGCTCGAAGAGTGGCTCGCGCGGTCACAGCCTCATCTCCGCGCAGGCGAAATGTGGGCCGTTGATCCGTTCCGGCTGGCCTCAAGGAACTGAAGCCCTCTTGAACGTTCCTTCCAGGTTGCCGAGCCGGGACGAACCGCGACGAAAGGCTTCGCCGTCGTCACAGCGGGTACAATTCGGCAAAAATCCTGCCGATGCGTGAATCAATGACCGACCTCAACCGATTTCTGGCGGAAACGACTGCGAGCGGCAAGATTCCTGGCGTGTCGCTTGCCACCCTTCGCGCGGGGACGAGAAGCGCCGAACATTACTTCGGCGTTCGCGGTGCGCACGACCGCGCCGGTGTCGATGCGGCGACCGTCTTTGAGGCTGCCTCTCTCACCAAACCGCTAATCGCCTACATCGCGCTCCAGCTTTTCGAAGAAGGGCTGCTAGATCTGCAAAAACCCCTCTTTGACCTCTGTGGGGAGTACGTACCCGGCGACATGAATTCTCAGCGGATTACTGCCTGTCATGTGCTGACACACACGAGCGGTCTACCGAATATTGTCCGCGACAAAGCTCCGCTTCGCACATATTTCATCCCCGGCGAGCGATTCAGCTACGGCAGCAGCGCGTTTGCATGGCTTCAGCGCGCAATGGAAACCGTAAGCGCACGCCCACTAGAAATGTTGGCGCGAGAGCGCGTATTCGAGCCGTTGGGCATGCGACATTCGAGCCTGGAGTGGCAGGAGCGTTTCTCGGTTAACCATGCGCAGGGCCACGAATGGGAGGGCCAGTCGGTGCCTAAGCGTCACGTGCAAACGGCGCAGGCCTCGTGGTCGCTTCTGACGACGGCATCCGACTACATCAGCTTTGTTCAGCACGTACTGGCTCGCCGAGGCTTGGCGGCCGCGAGCTATCATCAATGGTTCGCGCCGCGCATCAATACGCGGCAAGGCGACGATGCCGAAGACCTCACCGGTCAAAATCCCCCGGATCTGAACGTTGCCTGGGGATTGGGTTGGGGTCTCGAACCCTTCCAAGGTTGCTTCTTTCACTGGGGAAACAATCCGGGATTCCGGGCGCTTGTTCTCGCCAATCGTGCGACACAGGATGCGGTCGTCTGGTTCGCCAATTCGGCCAGAGGCTTGAGGCTGGTGCATACAGTCGTACGAGAAGCTGTTCCGGGCGATCATCCCGCCGTCAAATGGCTTCGGATCGGTAGCTTGTGATGCATCGTCGCGGGCTCCGAATGACCGAAACCGACAACCCCTGCTCACACGATGGCGCACAGAAACGGGCGACTAAAGTAGGTCCTGAGGCGCCCGTCTTCCTTTCCGATACGGTCACTCCATTCGCGCCTAATACCTCGGGTCGCTAAATGAGTTCTGCGACGCGAACGATGGTCAGGGCCGCCGGCACCAAAACGGCCTGCGCGCAAAGTGTCCCGAGTACGCGCGCGCCGGCCAAAGTTGTGATGGCCCGCCGGAAGCTGTTTTCTGAGATGCGACCTTCGATTACATCGTCTGTCATCACCGAAACCTGTGGGTCGATGACAACTGCCAGGACTACGGTAGCCAGCCCGTTGATTACTGACGACAGATTTGCACACGTAACGCGCAAATCAGGCTTCAGATACCCAGCGTACAGCGATGCAAAAACACCCACAGTCCAGATCGCCATCGCGATAACGTTCAGTCCGATGACTTTCCGGGAAACACCTGCGCCGGATGCCAATTGGGTTACGTTGTGCCGGGACGGGAGCCGCGCTCCAATCCGAATGTAGTTGATGCCGCCTCGACTGAAGATATGGAGTAGCAGACGGGGGACCGAGCGATTTGCCTGAAAGTGCTCAACAGCGCGGCTGAAATAACGCTGGAAAGTAGGAATCAGGAACGTTCCGACAACGCTTGCCAACGTGGCGGTCAGCAGGAAAAGCCGGAAGTCGCCGAGCAAACCATGCTCCATGTGATGCGCAATATCTAGCTCAACCCGCTTCGCTATGAATGGTCCTTGAAAGGAGTTCGCCGTTCGTGAAACTAAGGCGATGATCCCGAACAAAGAGAATGACACGGCGATTCGGCGCGTGCGAACGCCGGCAATCCGGACCGCATACGCTAGCGTCGCAATCACGTGGATTACGAATGTAAGCCCGCATATGATCAACAGCTGAATGTCCATGTCGTCACGGTTGGCTTGTATCGAAGCCTACGACTGTACACTGCCGCTCCGATTGTTGACGACTTTGCTTTACTCGCCGTGTGGCCGGAACTGGCCGACCACGGGCGGACGGCGAATGCATCAAACCCGAAGCGGACCTTCAGTGCTCTCTGGAGGAGACATTTGAGATGAGCCGCAAGGGATAGTTTCTCCCCGTTTAGCGCACTCGACTCGGGAGTGACAAACTTGCGTTCGGATCACTCATGTAACATCGAGGCTAAATTCGTCGGGTGTCGCATCGATAAGCCGGGAAGAAAAAATGATCCGTTTCAGTTTTCTCTTTGCTGCCTTATGTCTCGAGACTTCACTGTGCATGCGGCCGGTTTTCGGTTCATTGATACCCCAGCCAACGGAGCGCTCCAGCCTCTCAAAGGAGCAGTCTGGTATCAGACAGGTATTCGCCAGTCGGATTAAACCAGCCGTTCGTTTTTTGCAAAAAGAGATACACCAACACCAAAGGCAGCGCGCTTTTTACCAGTGCGAAAAAAACTGCGTCCGGGATCGAGATAGGAATACTGGAATGCTGGCCGGTAAAGATCATCGGTATCAACCCCACCCAAATATTTGCCATTGAATGTGCACCGACTGCAAGCTCAAGCCGTCGATCCCGCAAACTCAAAAAGGAAAATCCCACGGAATCAAAGAACATGACTGTCTTCACAGGCCATTTATACTGAGTGTGGAGTAGTGCGAAAGAAACGGCGACCAATACCACGACGACGACTGGGGTGCGAATATACTGGCCTAGCGTCTGTGTCAGCCACCCCCGCATAAACAGCTCTTCTCCAAATGCGAAAAAAGAGACGCCGAGCAACAGAACGAGTCCGGATAGCGCTCTTAATATCGGATTTACATTCGGATCAGTCTGCGTATGGAAATGTCCAATCGGAGACGTCCATACATCGAAGCGCACCCCAGCATAAATCCACATGATCGCGACACTGACCATGTAGAAAGACAGATAAAGCGCCGCACCGAGCAAAAAGCGTTTTACGCTGAATTTCAGATCGATGGAAATCAGGGAGCGGAACGGACGTCGCAAAACGAATTTGCACGCAAGCCAGAAACCCAAAACTCCGACGGGGCCTCCCGCGTCAGAAAGCAAATTTTGAATAGCTAGATTGAAGCTGAAATGATGGAAATACAGGGATCGATACGCCTGCATTCCCGGAATGGGCAGCAACAAGGCGCCGAACGTGCCTACGGCGCTGAGACACGCAAGAATCAGAATAGTCAGAGCAAGAGCCCGCCAGTCGGTTCGCCCCAACTTGGCAAGATCGATGAACGCACGTGCAAAATCGTTTTTGGTTTTCATGAGCACATTTCGACTAGAACAGCGGTTGCTATTTTCTGCACAGTGCTGTGGAACATCGTGACAGCATCCCTTGGAACGCGTAGCGACAGCGCTACAGCGTAGCTGCGCTATACCGATGAAGAAAGGCGTCCAGTCGCGGGACCAGTTGCGCACCATTGTTCATCGATCAGGCAACGACTCCGATCTACCGGGAATTCACGGCCTGTACATCAGGGTATGGCTCCTAGTTACCACCACCACCCCGCCGCCGTTGTGGCCAGCCAGCGAACGCGCATAACCAGCCGTGTAGCCAGCCACGAAACCAATCGGCGAAGTCTGGAACGAGTTCAGATTTGCGGTTTCGGCTTGACCCAAGGACAAACCTTGCTGGGCGGCGTCATAGCCTGCGATGGCCGAGTTCGTCCAGCTTCCGGCATTATTGTCTACCATGCCTTGCACCGCTTGCCCGAGTTGTCCATCACTCGCGGCTTGCGCGATGGAATCGTTCAATCCGGCGAGCGTATCTCCAAATTCTGAGTTACCGGTGACAGCCATCTTCTGGGTCGACGTTATCCTTACCGGTTGCCGTCGATTTTGACACACGACGCCGAAGGCCAGAGACTTGCCGGCTGCCGCCCGATGTGGTCGCCTCAATCCGACCCACCTGTTGCCGAAATGCTTAACTCTCGCGGCCTAGCAGTACGTTTTTGTAGTGCAAACGCGCGACGTGCACCGTCGCTTGGCCAAAAACGAATCCACCAACGCCACCGCCGATCATCGCTCCAACGACCGATTGATTGGCAAATGTCCCAACTAGAGAACCCAATCCGGCGCATATGGCGCACGCGAGGAGACCAGCCCATGTCTGCCAATGCCGCCATGTTCGACGATAGGCACGTCGCCAATATGCGCGTCTATCTCTCGCGCTTAGATTTGCCAGCTCAGGGATGCTCTTCAACGTCCAAAAGATTGTCATTCCCTATCTCCTACCCGTTTGTTCGCGCCGAAGAATTGTCGACGAACTTCGTCCCGCTGTCGGATGTCCGAAGATGGCCGACCACTGCCCGACGCAGACGCCCGAAACTGACCCGACGAGCCATCCGATCGGCTGCACCGAACGACCGTTACTGGCTAAAGCACGGGTCGGCAGCCACGCACGGTTCGTTAAGATCGCTGCTCTCAAGTTGGGATCGATCATATATGACAAACGACCGGCAGCTTTGGGTCACTACGTCCATTACCCCGGAACTGTTGCGCGGCGCCCTCGAATTGGAACAGGTGGCGTGGAGCTCATTAATCTCGGCTTCGGAGGCGGCGCTTTACTCGACCCCTTCACTGCTCGGGCGATGCGAGACCCCCCGGCCAAGCTGGTCAGCGCGAAAATCGGCATCAACCTCGTCAACACCGATTTGATGCGTTTGTGTGCCTTTACGCCAGCGGTTCATGGCTTTCTCGACTCGATCCGCGAGGGCCACCCAACCACACCGCTGCTCGTCATTTCGCCCCTCTACTGTCCCATTCACGAGGACACGCGTGGCCCCGGAGCATTCGACCAAAGTGAGCTGGCGGCAGGAAAAGTATCGTTTCGCGCGACAGGTGATCCTGCCGAGCGTAAAGCTGGCAAACTGACGTTGACCGCCATCCGGGAAGAATTACGGCGCATGGTGCAGCAGCGAACGGCGGACGATCCACACCTGCACTATCTCGATGGACGAGACCTGTACGGCCAACGGGATTTCGTCGATCTGCCGCTTCCCGATCAACTCCACCCGGATGGCCGCGCGCATAGGCGCATCGGCGGTCGGTTCGCCGAACTCGCGTTCGGTTGCGGTGGGCCCTTTTGCGTCAAGCGCCCCGAGCTACAGGGCGAGGCAGTGTTCCCGCGAGCGGACATACGAGGAGGACGCATGAGTGTCGCTTCATGGCCGATATCTTGCATTGGAGCGCGCTTGCCCGCACGATTGCCGAAGTCCTTGGCGAACGACCGCGCTTCGCCTCCCATACAACGCCCGCCGCCCGCCCGGGGGTATCTCAGGCGCCCTTCTACTCTGCGGCAGCCTGCTCGCGCGTGCGACGGGCTTCGTCGCGCAGGAACTCCTGATAGTCGTCCAGATCGCCGTCGAAGGGCTCGACGCCGCCCTTGGTGACCAGCCAGAACTCATCACAAACGGCGCGCAGCAGGGCCCGGTCGTGACTGACCAGCATCACCGTGCCTTCGAATTCGTTGAGCGCCATGGCTAGCGCTTCGCGTGTGGCCAGGTCGAGGTGGTTGGTAGGCTCGTCGAGCAGCAGCAGGTTGGGGCGCTGCCACACGATCATGCACAACACGAGCCGCGCCTTTTCGCCGCCGCTCATCGTGCTAACCGCCTGATGGACCATGTCGCCACTGAAGTTGAAGGTGCCGAGGAAAGTCCGAAGCGATTGTTCGGTTCCACTCTGTCCGGGGGCGCGCATGTGAGCCGGCGTGTCTTTGGCAAGGCGGATCATGTGTTCCATCGGTGTGTCGAGCGGGCGCAGCACGTCGAGCTCCTGCTGTGCGAAGTAGCCGATGTTCAGGCCTTTGCCTTCGCTGATTTCGCCGGCAATCGGCACCAGCGAGTGCGCGACCGTCTTCACCAGCGTGGACTTGCCCTGGCCGTTGGCACCGAGAATGCCGATGCGTTGCCCGGCCAGCACGGAACGGCTGATGCCCCGCACGATGACCGTGGGCGGCGTGCCCGGCAGTGCGCCGGTCGGCGCGGGGTAGCCGAAGCTTGCGTCCAGCATCGACAACAGCGGGTTCGGGACGTTGAGGGGCTCCTTGAACTCGAAGGTGAACTCCGCATCGGCAAGCACCGGTGCGATCTTTTCCATGCGTTCGAGCGCCTTGACCCGGCTCTGCGCCTGTTTCGCCTTCGAGGCCTTGGCCTTGAAACGGTCGATGAATTTCTGCAGATGAGCAATCTTGTCCGCCTGCCTGGCCATCGCGGCCTGCTGCAACAGGAGCTGCTCAGCGCGCATCTCTTCGAACTTGCTGTAGTTGCCGCCGTAACGCCCGAGCTTGGCGTTGTCGACGTGCACCGTCACCTGCGTCACCGCGTCCAGGAATTCGCGGTCGTGGCTGATCACTACCAGGGTTCCTTGATAGCGCTTGAGCCAGGCTTCCAGCCAGACCAGCGCGTCGAGGTCGAGGTGATTGGTCGGCTCGTCGAGCAGGAGCAGGTCGGACGGGCACATGAGCGCGCGCGCCAGTTGCAGTCGCATGCGCCAGCCGCCGGAGAAACTGTTGACCGGCTGGCTAAGCTGCGCAGCACTGAAGCCAAGGCCCAGGATCAGCGCCTGGGCACGTGCGGGGGCATCGTGCGCACCGGCGTCGTGCAGACTCATGTAGGCGTGCGCCATGCGCATGCCGTCGTCGCTGGCCTCGGCGGCGGCGACTTCGGCCTGCGCGGCCAGCAGCACGGTGTCACCCTCGACGACAAAGTCGGTCGCGTTCTGCGTGGTCTCCGGCATCTCCTGCGCGACCTGGCCCATCCTGTATGCGGCGGGAATCGAGAACTCGCCGCTATCTTCGTGCAGCGTGCCGTTGAGCAGGCCGAAGAAGGACGACTTGCCGGCGCCATTGCGGCCGACAAGACCAATCTTTTCGCCGGGGGTGAAGGTGACGGATGCGCGGTCGAGTACGACATTAACGCCGCGGCGCAGCGTGAGATTACGGACGGAAATCATAAGGAGCTACTTCGGAGAGGACATGCATGATAGCCGACCGGACGTGCAGGGCTGTCTCATTTCTGAGCCGCGTGCGCTTTGCGGCGCCCACCGTCCACAAAACAAGGCAGGCCCGGGCGCACCGGGCATACCGGCTGCGGGGCCAGCGAACATACCGGTGAATGACGGCCCTTGGCCGACCACCGCCCCACGCCCGAGCGAGGCGATCGCCCCGGGCGCAGTTTTTCATGCAAAAGGCATAACCCGACCCGTTTCCGCCGCTCACGTCGCCCCCTCGAGTGTCGCAATCGCGCTTCAAGGCCGACTCATAGTCAGCATTCAAACATGTATCAATACGCGGGTGGTGAGCCTGTGACGACCGCCGCCGCGTTGCGGCATACGAAACGGCGCGGCGGCCTCAACATCGATTGATAACGACAGAACATCAATCGTTCGGAAATTTGCACTTATCGTTTTGCCGGCTCCGGGCGAACATTGCCAAAACCACAATCGCCCGGAACGCCGCGTATATTCTGGATTTCAGGAGACACCTCGATGCACCCCTCGTCTAATCTTTCGACCAGACACTCAAAGGCCGCCGCGGTTTTCCGCGTAACGGCCGGGAATTTCCTGGAGCAGTTCGACTTCTTCCTGTTCGGCTTCTACGCCACGCAGATCGCCAACGTTTTCTTTCCCGCCAAGAGCGAGTTCGCCTCGTTGATGATGACCTTCGCGGTTTTCGGTGCCGGTTTCCTGATGCGGCCGCTGGGCGCGATCGTGCTTGGTGCCTACATCGACGACGTCGGCCGCCGCAAGGGCCTCATCGTCACGCTTTCCATTATGGCGAGCGGCACCATCCTGATCGCGTTCGTACCGGGCTATGCGACGATCGGACTTCTGGCACCCGCGCTCGTGCTGCTCGGGCGGCTGCTACAGGGCTTCTCGGCGGGCGCCGAGCTCGGCGGCGTGTCGGTGTATCTCGCCGAGATGGCAACGCCCGGCCGCAAAGGCTTCTTCACGAGCTGGCAGTCCGCGAGCCAGCAGGTAGCGATCGTCGTCGCTGCGGGCCTCGGCTTCGCGCTCAATCAATGGCTGAGCGCACCGGCCATCGCCGCATGGGGCTGGCGCGTACCGTTCTTCGTTGGCTGCATGATCGTGCCGTTTATCTTCATGCTGCGTCGCAATCTGGAGGAAACGCAGGAGTTCAAGGCGCGCCAGCATCGTCCGGGCATGAAGGAAGTATTCGGCACGCTGGTCCAGAACTGGGCCGTCGTCGTCGCGGGCATGATGCTGGTGGCGATGACCACCACGAGCTTCTATCTCATCACGGTCTACGCGCCGACCTTCGGCAAGACGGTCCTGCATCTGAGCACCGCCGACAGTCTGCTCGTGACGCTGTGTGTCGGCGTTTCGAACTTCGTGTGGCTACCGATCGGCGGGGCGCTCTCCGACAAGATCGGGCGCCGGCCGCTCCTCGTCGGCATGACGGTGCTCGCCATCTCGACCGCATACCCGGCACTGTCGCTGCTCGCTCACGCGCCGAGCTTCGTCAACATGCTGCTCGTCCTCCTTTGGCTCTCGTTCATGTACGGAATCTATAACGGCGCGATGGTCGTCGCGCTCACGGAGGTGATGCCTGTGCAGGTACGCGTTGCTGGATTCTCGCTCGCCTACAGCCTCGCTACGGCCGTGTTCGGAGGCTTCACGCCAGCGATTTCGACGGCGCTCATTCATATGACCGGCGACAAGGCCGCACCCGGCTACTGGATGAGCCTCGCCGCAGCGTGCGCCCTTTTGGCGACGTTCGCGCTCTATCGCCGCCGCGCAGTGACACTGACGCCGGCGCACTGATGCGCTTCCCCCGCACCCATCGCAACCCTGCACGACCACAACCATGAGAAATCTGCTTCTGAAACTTTGCGCGGCAGCGCTCGTCGCAACCTCGGCCGCTGCGGCGAACGTGCAGGCTGCCGACCTGCACGTCATGAGCTCGGGCGGCTTCACCGCCGCGTACAAGCTGCTCGGCCCAAGGTTCACTTCCCAGACGGGCAACACGCTCGACACCGCGCTCGGCCCGTCGATGGGCAAATCGCCCGAAGCGATCCCCAACAGGCTCGAGCGTGGCGAGCCTGCGGACGTCGTCATCATGGTCGGCTACGCACTTGACGATCTGATCAAGCAAGGCAAGGTCATCCCCGGATCGCGGGTCGAGCTGGCCGATTCGCGCATCGGCATGGTCGTGCGCGAAGGTGCGGCGAAGCCCGACATCGGCTCTGCCGAAGGCCTCAGGCAGACCTTGCTGCATGCAAAGTCGATTGCCTACTCGGACAGCGCAAGCGGCGTCTATATCGAGCGAGAGTTGTTCAGGAAGCTCGGCATCGTGGATCAGGTCAGGTCGAAGGCGAAGATGATTCCGCGCATTCCAGTGGCGTCGGTGGTGGCGAACGGTGATTACGAAATCGGCTTCCAGCAGGTGAGCGAACTGCTGCCCGTCCAGGGTGCCACGTTCGTTGGCAAGATTCCCGAGTCTCTGCAGTCCGTCACGCGATTCGCCGGCGGCATCCCCGTGGGCGCGCAGCATCCGAAGGAAGCGAAGGCGCTCCTCGACTATCTCGCATCGCCCGATGTGCAACCCGAAGTGAGATCGACCGGGCTCGATTCCGTCTCCGCGCATTGAGGCAGAACCATGGGAAGGCTTATCGGAGCCAACCTCACGATGCGGTCTTTCTTCTTGTCTTCGCCATCGTCGTCGCGCCGTCGCCCACGGCATCACTCCGTGCGACGCCGGCGCGCTTCGTCTCGACGATCGTCCGGTGAAACTCCTGTGCGGCGGGCGTGAGCGGCCGTCCGCGGCGTCTTACGATTCCCACGCGTCGTTTCACCACCGGTTCGACGAGCGGCACGCTCGTGAGGATTGGGTGATCATGTCCGGGCATGGCCATCGACGGCACGGCGGCGACGCCGAGCCCCGCTTCGATCAACCCGAGCATGGTCGTGACGTGCCGGGTTTCGCAAACGCTCGGCGCTCGCGGCGCCACGGCAGCGAGCGCCTGGTCGAGCAACAGGCGGTTACCGGAAGTCTTGTCGACCGAGACGTAGTCGTGTTCGTAGAGCTCGTCCCAGGTCACGCGCTTCTTGCGTGCGAGGGGATGGTCGCGGCGGCAGGCAGCAACAAACCGCTGCTGCAGCAGGACTTTGAACTCGATCTCAGACTCTTGACTGCCCATAAAGCTCACGCCGAAATCAGCCTCGCCGCTGATGACGGCGCCAAGCACCTCGTTAGCGCTCGAATCGAGGAGCTTGACCCGGATGCGTGGAAAGCGGCGATGATAGCTCGCGATGACGCTCGGCAGAAAGTAATACGCCACCGAAGGCACGCACGCGATAGTCACATGACCCAGGCGGCTCGATGAAACATCGCGAATGCCGAGCAGCGCGACGTCAAGATCATCGAGTAGTTGTTCTGCGCTTGGGGCGAACACGCGGCCGACGGTGGTGAGCGTGACGCTGCGCGTGGTGCGCTCGAAGAGACGCACGCCGAGTGCTTCCTCGAGCTTGTCAATCCGACGACTCAAGGCTGGCTGGGATATGTTCACCGCCTCCGCGGCCTTTCGGAAGCTTCCCAGCTCCACCACCGCGCGAAACGCCTGCAAGTCATTCAAGTCAAAGTTCACGCCCACGACCGGCCTCCGCATCTTGGATGCCGTCTATTTTGCATGATTCGGCAGAGATTCCCTCCACCCAACATTCGTGTTCGGGACGCAGCTGTCTCTTTATGGCCCAGACTCTGCCGAACGCGGAGGTGGGGCACTTCGAACCGAGATGGGACCGGGCACCGTCGTCCTGGTGACGGCTACTTGCTCTCCCATGTTGCACACATAACGGCCAATATTCGCGCGCGCAGGAACAGGGCGCTTTCGGTACGACTGCTTAGATGTCGATCACGACATCGCCTTGCGGCCTTCCGCAGCAGATCAAGACATTTCCGTCTGTGGGCGAATCGAGCGGATCAGGCTGGTAAGTGACGGTCCCGGAGATCAATCCGCTCTCACAGTTGTGGCAAACACCCGTCCGGCAGGACCAGCGCACCGGGACGTCGCAGGCTTCAGCCAGTTCCAGAATGCTCTGATGGGCCGCCGCGTTCCAGTGTGCAGCGATGCCGCTGCGCGCGAACGACACCAGCGGACCCGTGTTTGCGTCGTCGCTGGGCGGATGAGGCGTACGTTCTGGAGCGCCGACAATGCCAGGATTGAAGGCCTCGCGGCCATTGAAGATCTCAGCATGAATGCGCTGCGGCGGTACGCTCAAAGCCGAGAGCGCTGCTTTCATGTCCGCCATGAAACACGCTGGTCCGCAGAGATAGACATCCGCTTCCCGAGGGATACCGATCTCGCTCAGGACCGTTTGCGACAGGTGGCCGTCGGCATCGAAATCCCTCCCCCTACGGTCAAACGAGCCCGGCGTGCTGTAACAGAGATAGCTGCTTCCATGCGCGAGCGCATGCATCAGGCGGCGTGCCTCGACGGCAAACGGATGATGCTCGCGATCGCGCGCCGCGTGCAGCCACAGAATTCGCCGTGTCGAGCGCGCGGCCGACAGCGCGAACAGCATTGCGAGGACAGGCGTCGCGCCAATGCCCGCGCTGAGCAGGACCACCGGTCCATCACCAGGTAGCAGTACGAAGCTTCCACGCGGCGAACTCACATTGAGCACATCGCCCACTTGCACACTTTCCCGCAGCCAGGTCCCGGCCTTGCCATTCGGCTCGATTTTCACGCTGATCCGATAGCGCGCGGTGGAGACAGCGCCCGAGAGCGAATAACTGCGGAAAAGTGGCGGTCCGCCCGCGCTCGGGTGCAGGCGCAATACCACGTATTGGCCCGGCAATGCCGCTTGCAGAGGCTCGCCATCAACGCTCGTCAACGTGAACGAGAAAACATCCGAAGACTCCCGTTCGATCGCCGCCACCGTCAGTGGACGGAATCCTGGTGCCACCGGGTACGAAGCCGCTGCGGGGGCGAGCCCGGCGTTCCCACTCGTCACGCCTGTCGTGCTGCTCTTCAGCAACGCCTCGAACGACCGCCGCCATCCGGGTGAAAGCGCCTCGATCCGCAACACGCGCGCCAGTTGATCTAGCGGATGATTGGGCGAGTAGAGCAGAGCGTTGGCCTCGGCAACGGTCATTTTCTCCTTCGCCTCGTCCACTTTCACGATCTCGTCGCCAGCGCCCACTTCGCCTTCCTGCAGAACGCGAAAGTAGAATCCTGGCCGTCCGCTGGAAGTTAACAAAGCAGGCATGCCCGGCTCGTTCGTCCGGATGCCCACGCGATAGCAGGTGACGCGAGGCTGCGTGACTTCGAACAGTGCACTGCCGATGCGATAGCGGTCGCCGATGCATACCGCGGAGTCGGGCATGCCTTCGATCGTGAAGTTCTCGCCGAACGCCCCATAGGCGAAGTCATTCCCCTTCAATTGTTCTTGCCAGTAGCGACACGATTCGATCTGATACACGAAGACGGCCCGCTGCTCACCTCCATGTCCGGCAAGATCACCTTGACCGTCGCCCGCCAGATTCAGTCGTCCGGCCCAGCAACGGCCTTGCACGGGGCGCTTCCAGATTCCCGTGTGTACAGTGCGGCCTTTCCACTCGACGTCGCGCGGAAGTCCGACATTCACCGATAGCAGTCGAGCCATTTTCCGTTCCTCCGCGGCGGAGCCGAGCGCGAAGCGATGCGCTAGTTCTTGACCTTTTCCGATTCAACCACCATGTCCAGCACGTATGCAATGGCCGGTGCGTCGGCGGGCGGGTTCTTGATGGTATAGCGTTTGACGCGCAGTACTTCGCGTATTCCAGGCGTGTGGGTATAGCCCTCGATATCCTGATACAGCGGTTGCCATTCACCCGGTGTTCCCGTTGGCAGACCCTGCTCGTCGAAGCGGCGCTCTCGCACCAGCAGACATTGCTTGTCCGGAACGAGCGGATGTTGGCACTGCACCGCTTGCGCGGCCACTTCGAGGAAGGTCGTTTCACCGGGGCCGCCGAAACGGGTCTGAGCAGTGGGCACACCCGTAAAAGTTAGTGTGTCGCCGCTGTCGGCCGCCAGTTGCATGCGCGGGGTGTTGCCACGGGCCAGCAGGCTCACGCCGAGACTTCCATGCAGGCGCTGGGCAATAGCCTCGTCGAGGGCGGCGCGGGCGGCGTCAGGGCAGGCCATCATGGTGCTCACCATCTGGCCAATCTGCAGCCTTCCTTTCTTGACGCTGTAGCTGGCTCCCATATTGTTGCAGCTATTGACTACGTTTAACCGGTCGGCGCTGAATTCCAGTTGCACTGGCTTTTCTGCACTGACAAACAACGCATCGATGCGCATGCCTTTGCTGTCAAATGCGTCGCTGAGTTGCCAGTGATACTGACTGAGGATCCCAGGCTCGATCGCCGGTAGCGCGCTCGCTGCCGCAGCCGTCGACGCGCTCGTTGAAGGCGCCGGGCTTCTTGCGTCAGGTATTTGCGAACATGCGGCAAGGGCGAGCAGCAGAGATAGCGTATTGCATTTCACGGCGGTACCTCAGCTGGTTCGGTGGATGTTTCAGGCAGCCGGTGGCGCGAGGTTCGGCCTGATCAACTCAACGACGCCAGCAAGATAGACAGCTTGCGGATATGCGCCCTGAACGCTTCGGTCATCTCGCGGTTATGGCCGTCGCTCAGATGCGGCGCTTCGGCCAGCTCGACCTGGCCGTGGAACTCGTCGGAAACTTTGCGCCGTTCGTCGGGCGGAAGTATGCGGATGAGGGACACCATCAGTAGTTCCTGTGCATGGA
The DNA here is from genome assembly GCF_024206515.1 of Paraburkholderia sp. CNPSo 3281. Classification (NCBI taxonomy): domain Bacteria; kingdom Pseudomonadati; phylum Pseudomonadota; class Betaproteobacteria; order Burkholderiales; family Burkholderiaceae; genus Paraburkholderia; species Paraburkholderia sp. CNPSo 3281. The sequence goes on from NZ_JAMBPS010000007.1 coordinate 22,566, forward strand.
TGATACCGAGCACGGATTGTTCGTTCATGTCGACCTCCGTCGGAACGCGGCGATGCAAGTGGCTGAACAGCAGGGCAAAGCGGGCAGCTGACGGCTGCACGAGGCCGATGCTGTCTTCGATGCTCCGTTTTACCTGCCCATACTAGCTCATGGATCGCGTCATCTGGACCAGGGCACCACCGACCTCGGCAATCGAATAAACAGGGCCACGAACCGTTCGTCGAAGGCGAGACAAGTCGAAGCGCTAGTCAACAAAGCCGCCGCGTTGATCGACAGTCAAGGTAAGGCAGCTTTTTCCGAGTTCAGAGTAAAGGACTCGGAGTGGTTGCACGGTGACACATATGTGTTCGTATACGACCTTGAGTCGAATGTCTTGTTGAATACGGGCATCCCAGCGCGCGAGGGGACGAAGGTCAGCGGTCGGAAAGATGTCAATGGCAAGTTGTTTCACGAGGCCATGATTCAGACGGCTAAGACCAGTGGATCGGGATGGGTCGACTACATGTCCCCGAAACCTGGGCAGACCCAGCCATCGCAGAAATGGACCTACGTGAAGGCCGTGACGATCGATGGAGTTCCTGGTCTGGTGGTTTCTGGATTCTATCCCTGGTAGCCCCTTTGGGTTCAACACGACCCAACGCGGGCACGAGTAGGGGGACCATTGGTCCGGCATGGCCGAACCAGGACGCGGTCGACAGAGATCGACCCGTTGCAGCCGCCAGGTCCGCAAGGACGGCGAGGCCTGTTCTCAGCACTTCATCAGCCATTCACCTGGGGGAAGCGAGTGCTTCTCGGCGGCCAAATCAGTCGCACGCGGGACTGCCACAGCGACCGCCATCATTTCTCTTGCCGCATTGATGGCGTAAAGGTGATTCCTACCAGTAATCCTTCTGGCCCGATGAAGCGACTGACGGTCTGGCCCCACGGCTCATTCCGGTTGCTGACCAGCATCCGATACCCTCGTGACTCAAGTTCTGCCGTAGCCGCTTCGACGTTGTCGACATCAAACTCAATCCAGGCTTGCGGGATCGGTACGTCACGAGGCCACGAATCCGTGCCGAAGCACGACTGAGCGGCCTGGGAGAGCGGCCACAAGGCGAAAGTGTTTGCGCCTTGCAGACTCTCCGTATGGAGGTAGCCGCCTTTCTCTTCCTTGAAGGGAATACCGAAGGCCCGACTGTAGAGTTCGCGGCTTGCCTGGGCTTCAATGACAATCGGGCCGAAGCCTGCGACGAACAAGGCCGTGGCTTTTGGGATCTTTTCCATGGTTTCTCCTTTGCCGCGAATGAGCGGCGCCATGAGGAACGAACATGTCCCCCCGCGCCCGTCGAACTGATGTGGCGGCCGCGGAGCATGGATGAGTGTAGGCTTGTTTCAAGTGGCCGACAGGCATCTCCACGCGGTAGCGAACGGCGATCGGGTTGGTTCGGTAGCGCTCGCGGCATCGACTGTGTGTGTCACGTCACAGCGTACTGCTGACGCTCGATTGTCCCTTTCCGACTTTGGTTGAGCGGCCGTGGATGGCCGAGAGCACTAGTTCGATGAAGGTTCTGCTGAGTTGCCGTCGGCGATGTGCAAGGAGCTACCCACGCACCGAGTCTCCGAATATCTCGCCTGTCTGCTCCGTCGACGTTCAGGGCTTGGCGTGAAAACGGAGCAACGTGCTGAGCGGGGTATTGCTGCGTGGCGCCAACAGCCGGCACGACTTCGCCGATGGAAGCGTTGTCACGTTGAATTTCGTTGCTTGCCGTAGGTCGGATGAGGCAAAGCCAGTCGCAAAAATAGTATGCGGCGGCTCGGCGCGCCATCCTTTTGACACTCGATTGTGCCAGGGAGCAAGGAACGGGTGATGCATGTCGGAGTACCGGAGTGAATAAGAGTCTTTATCAACCGCCGGGAAGGCATGATTCATGCGCATAGCGGAGAGGACAGGCACTCGTGGATGGGAGCCCCCGAACGCATCAGGATCCTTATGCCCCGTCTTCCCGAACCGGAGATTAATCGGTCTCACCGATGCTCGGTCACCGAGCGGCTACGCGGGACGGTGTGCATCCTCATTCTCGCCGTATGCTACCCGTTAACTCTCGGGCGGGCGGCTGAACCGGTCGATAATGCGACGAGCTTGCGCGCCACCTACGAGAGCCTGAAACCGCAACTCGACCAAAATGCGTTTCATCGGAGGCTGTACCTCGATTCCCGCGAGTCCTCATCCACGGTCGCAGGCGAAATCTACGCGGTGATGGATTACCCGTTCGCGACTGTCAGTCGCATCCTCAATGATCCGTCGCACGGCCCAAAGAACTGGTGCAACGTATTGATCCTGCATCCCAACGTGAAGTACTGCCATGTCTCCGCGAACAGCAGCGGAGACACGCTGACCGTCAACATCAGCGAGGATCAGGTGCCCGAAGAGAAACTCGCTTCCACTTATCGCCTGCAATTCGAATACGATCCGGCGACGACCAGCCCGGGATATTTCCGGATAAAGCTCCACGCCGGGAGCGGACCGCTGGACACCCGCGACTATCAGATCGTTCTGGAAACGGTGTCCCTCGGAAGTGGTCGCACGTTCCTGCACTTGACCTATGCATACAGCTACGGCGTATTCGGGAGGCTCGCCATGAAGGGCTATCTGGCAACTTTCGGTCGCGGCAAGGTCGGATTCACCAATATCGCGGGTCCGTCCGCGCCAGAGCCGAAATACGCCGATGGGGTGCGCGGCCTCGTCGAACGCAATACCATGCGTTACTACCTGGCTATCGATGCCTTTATCGGCGAACCGGTCAGCCTGCCCGACACGCGGCTGGAGCAACGCCTGAACAACTGGTTCAGCGCCAGCGAGCAATATCCACGGCAACTGCACGAAATCGACCGGGAGCATTACGTCGAAATGAAACAGGCGGAGTACCGGCGCTTGCAGGCAAGCCAGTAGGTCGTGGTGCGTGGACATTCGTTCACTGCCCGGACATGAGGCGGCAAGATCGCCCGTACCGGTCGCGCCCGGTGGGACGTAGTCGTTCGTAGTCGGCGGCTGCCGTCTTGGTGCACAAGCCGCAATGCCGGTTGCGCTGGATTTGGCTGTTGTTACGCTTCGTTACCGGCGAGGCGTTCCCCTGGGGGGGCTATACGCACCGTGTTCGACCGATCTGCGCGGCAATCTCGAAGGACCGGTCCTGTGCCACAGCATGTCCGATGCAATGAGCCGTAGCCGACCCCCAAGCGGTCGCTCGAGCCACCTCGAAGCGGACCTTCAGGCGCTTCCCGCCGCGCGCTCTGCTGCTGTTACCGTCTGTGAGATGAGCGTCGAGATCGTCATTGGGCCGACGCCCCCCGGAACGGGAGTCACTGCGGCACATCGATCCAGCAGGCCGCCGGAGTCAATGTCCCCTATGCCACCGACGTGGTATCCCGCATCGATGACGATAGCCCCGTCACTGATCCACTCACCCGGAATGAATCCGGGCTTTCCTACCGCGCCGACGATGAGTTCCGCGCGCCGAACCTCCGCTTCAAGATTGACGGTTTTCGTGTGGCACAACGTAACGGTCGCGTTGGCATTGGACAACATCAAGGCCATTGGCTTTCCGAGGATCGGGCTGCACCCGACGATAACGGCGCGCTTGCCTGACACATCGATCCGGTAGTGTGAAAGCAGACGCATGATTCCGGCTGGAGTGGCAGATCCGAAAGCGGGCTCGCCGAGCGCCATCAACCCGAAGCCGTGACTGGTCACTCCATCGACGTCTTTCGCAACAGCGATGCGATCGAAGCAGGCGCGTTCGTCGACATGACCCGGCACCGGATGCTGGAGCAAGATGCCGTGGACCTCCGGATCAGCGTTCAGCTGGTCGATTTCTGACAGGACGTCTTCGGTTGTCGCGGCGAGGGTAGCGTGATCACGCGCGAGTCCATGCCGACCCGGCGGCATGCATTGCGTTTCATGCGCACATAGGTCGCCGACGAAGGATCATCGCCCACCAGAATCGTTGCCAGTACCGGCGTCTGGCCGCCGTTCCTTGTCTTGACGGCAGCGACGCGTTCAGACAATGCGCATTCGTGGAGCGCTGCCAGTTTCTTGCCATCAAGCAGGGGCGTCACGCCACCTCCCGCTGCGGAAATCCAGTCACCGCCTGTCCAGAAACAGGCGCATGCGGGAATACGCATCCGAAGGTCGGGAGAGCCGGTGAGCGCGAGCGCAGCACGTTCCAGCCGACGCAGATTTTCGGCGATACGCACAGCATCACCATCGGTGCCGCCCGGTACGGACCAGCGATCAGGATCAGTTGTGGTTTCACTTTGCGCGTCCTTCGGAGAGCCGACGGAGTGCGGCGTGCTGCAATAGCATAATCGTCTTGCCGTCCACGATCTCGCCGCGCTCGATCATCCTTAGCGCCTCGCCAAGCGGCACTTCGACCACTTCCAGATCCTCGCCTTCCTCCTCGACTCCGCCGCCCGCGCCGGGCCGCTCGGCCGGGTCGTATTCGCCCAGGTAGAAATAAAGCTTCTCGGTCACGGAGCCGGGGCTCATGTACGCCTCGAACACCTTGCGCAGGTTGCGCACGCGGTAGCCCGTTTCTTCCTCGACTTCGGCGCGAATGCGCTCGTCGGGCGCGGCGTCGTCGAGCAGGCCGCCCGGGGCTTCGATCATCATGCCGTCATGTCCGTTGACGAACGTCGGCATGCGAAATTGCCGCGTGAGCACGACGTTGCCGCTGCGCGGGTCATGCAGCAGGATGGTCGCGCCGTTGCCGCGGTCATAGGTTTCGCGGCTCTGGCGCTGCCACGCGCCATTGCTGCGCAGGAAGTCGAAGGTCACCTTGCGTAGCACATACCAGTCGTCGGACAGCACGGTGGTTTCGATCATTCGCACGCGGTCTTTCGTTGCAGTCATCTCGTTCCCCTTGGTCGCCATTCGACATTCATGGTATCGTGCAGTTTCGTGCAAAATCAAGAAAATTCGTGCAAACCGGTTCGTGCCATTCTCATGCTCACAGATCAACGAAAGAAAGCGATACTCGCGGCGCTCAAGCGCGACGGCCAGGTGCTCGCCGGCGAACTGAGCGCGCAATTCGGCGTTTCCGAGGACACGGTGCGGCGCGACCTGCGCGAACTGGCGGCCGAAGGCCTGTTGCAGCGCGTGCACGGCGGCGCGCTGCCGGCTTCGCCGGCGGTGGCGCCCATTGCCGAGCGGCGCGGCATGGAGGTAGCGGCCAAGCGGCGCATTGCGCAAAAGGCCGCGGACATGATCGCGCCGGGGCAGGTGGCGATCGTCGATGGCGGGACGACTTCGGCGCTCCTGGTCGAGTGCCTGCCGCGCAATCTGCAGGCGACCATCGTCACGCATAGCCCCGGCGTCGCGGTGGCGCTCGCGGAGCATCCCGCCATCGAGGTCGTGCTGATCGGCGGGAAGCTCTACAAGCATTCGGTGGTCACGGTGGGCGCGGCAGCCGTGGAGGCGATCGCGCACATCCATGCGGACCTGTACTTCATGGGCGTGACGGGCGTGCACGTACAAGCCGGGCTCAGCACCGGGGATTTCGAGGAATCCTATGTAAAGCGCGCACTGGCCTCGCGCGCGGCCGAAACGGTCGTATTGGCGTCGGCCGCGAAACTCAACGCGGCGTCGCCGTACTGCATTGGTCCGATCGGCATGGCACAGACCATCGTCGTCGAGCGTTCGACGGATGCGAAGCTGATCGAGCCGATCGCGGCGGCCGGCGTGACGGTGGTGCGCGCTTGAGTGCGTGAGCGCGCCGTCGTGCTAGGCGTGCAGCACCAGCTTCTGCACGCGCCAGTTCAGCAGTTCGGCGACGAACAGCACGTTTTTCGCGGGACACGCCATTTCATGGATCCAGCCGAACTGCTTCAACTGCTTGCCTGATTCGCCCAATACGCCGAGCAACTCGCCGTCGAGACTCAACTTGTAGATGCGCCCCGGGTAAGCGTCGGAGCTGTACAGCACCTGATCGGGCCCGGGCGAGATGCAGATCGCCCACGGCGAGCCCGGCGCGAGCGTGCCCGCGGCGATCGTCGCTTCGTCCGGCGCGTTGCCGATGGCGGGCCGCGCGCCGGTCGGCACGGGAACGTCGATCGTGAATTGCCGCAGGAACTTGCCATTCGTATCGAACACCTGAATACGCCGGTTGCTTCGGTCTGCGACATAAATGCGGTCCTGCGCATCGACTGCAATGCTGTGCGGCGTATGGAACTGTCCGGGCCCCGTGCCGCGATCGCCCCATGACTTGAGCCAGTTGCCGTCCTTGTCCACCTTCGCCACGCGCGAATTGATATAGCCGTCGCTGATGTAGGTGTTGCCGGCGGCGTCCCAGGCGACGTCGGTGACCTGGCGAAAGCGTCCGGGCTCCGCCGGCAAGGGCGGGTTCGGATGCTTGAGCGGCGCCGTCTCTTCGTCGGACGCTTCCTGCTTGCGGCCGAACACCATCGCCACGCGGCCTTCCGGCGTGAACTTGATCACCATGTCCGAGCCCTTGTCCGTCACCCAGATGTTGTCCTGGCGGTCGATCTTCACGGTGTGGGCAAATGACCACGCGTAGAGGTTGTGGCCGATCTCTCTGACGAACTGTCCATCGGCCGAAAATTCAAGCAATTGCGCGGCGGCGGCGCCATAAGCTGGTCCCGTGCTATTGCCGCGCGAGAGCACAAAAATATGTCCGTGCGAATTCACCGCGACGCCGGAGCATTCCCCGAAATACCTATCCACCGGCAGCTGCACCGGATTGGGAATGGAATCGTAAGCGATGGACGGAACCGTTTGCGTCTGCCCGAAAGCCGGCGCGGCGGCGAGGGCGGCGGTTGCCGCGAGGAACTGGCGACGCGTGAATGCACCCTGTAACAGGCCGCCACAGCATGGGCAACCGATGGAATGAAGCGGGCTCATCGAACCTTCCTCCTCTTCGTCGAAGACGGCGGCGGGCGTTGTGCATTGCAACCCTTTCGGCGCATGAAACGGGTGCCCGTCCTGCGCGTAGCAAGGCGCGTTCCCCGTAGCCAATATACCTTGATGCGCGCACCCTAAAGAATTTGCGCGCGCAACCGATAGCGCAGTAGTCGAGGATACCCATCACGTAGTCGTTTCGCATACCACGGTGGCCCATGAGCCCAACGCCCAATTCCCTGCCTCATTCCGCGTTCGATACCAGCGTCTTGTCTCGCGACCAGCAGTTTTCCGCGTGGCGCGAGGCGGTGAGCGTCATCTTCGACACGCAGACCGCCGAATCGCGCGACGCGGGATTCGGCACCAGCGTGAGCGGCTACCTGTTCGGCGACGTGGTGCTGGGCTCGATACGCACGGGCGCGCAGCGCTACGACCGCTCGAACGCGAAGATCGGGCGCGACGGCCACGACCAATATGTTCTGCAGTTCTATCTAGGCGGCCATTGCCGGGCGCGCGACGGGGGCCCGGAAGCGTGTACGCAACCGGGCGACATGTTCATCGTGGACGCGGCCCAACCGCTCGCGACCGAAACCACGCAAAGCGAATTCCTCAATCTGGCGGTGCCGCGGCGCTTGCTCGCCCCTCTGCTGACGGCGCCCGACCAGCAGAGCATGCGCGTGATACGCGGCGCCGATCCGGCGGTCGCGCTGCTGCGTGAGCATCTGGGCGCGCTTTACCGGCACGCTCCGCAGATGACGCTTACCCACGCCCAGGCCGTCATGCCCGCGACGCTTCAACTCGCGGCCAGCGCGCTCAATGCGAGCGTGAGCCCGGAACACATGCCGGCCGTTCAGCAATGCGCGTTCGTATCGATCTGCCGCTATGTGGAGAAGCGCCTGACCGATCCGCAACTGAACGCGCAATGGGTTGCGCGTGCATTCGGCATGTCGCGCGCCACGCTGTACCGGCTTTTCGAGCAGGAGGGCGGTTTCGCGACTTATGTGCGCGAGCGCCGCTTGCGGCGCTGCCGCGAGATGCTCGCCGACCCGGCGCGACGCAGCATGTCGATTGCCGACATCGCCGCCGCACACGGATTCACCGACGCCGCGAACTTCACGCGCGCGTTTCGCCGCTCGATTGGCCTCTCGCCGCGGGCGGTACGCATGCTGGCGCTCAGTGGCGATACCGAGCTGGCGAAAGAGGCGACGGCGGAGGACTGGCGCTACTGGATGGCCTTGATGCGTTGAGCATGAGTCGCACGGATCGTGCAAGCCGCGTGTGAGACAAAACAACAAGTTTTTGAGACGTAACGACAGATTTGGCTTCGAGCACCGCCGATTCATTGCCGCGTCATGGGCCACCTGCAAAGATGCAGGCGCCTGCGAGATCCAGGCAAACGGGGGAAACATGAAAAAGGCCCACAAAAAGCCGCGTCAATGCGGCCTGTACTACTACGAAGCGGCGTATTCGCTCGAACTCGCGCGCGGCGCGTCGCATATTTCCAGCATGCTTTCGGCGGCGACACAGGAAGGCGCCGTCCACGAAGTGATGCACGAATTCATCGCGACGCACGGCAGGGGCGCGCTGGACGCGTTTTGCTGGCTGCTGGCCGAGCGGCTGGAAAAGCGTGGCTGCGCTGCGGCTGCCATGAAAGCCCGGGATTTCGACGGGTCCCGCCGGATGCGGGAGCTGGCCTGCGCAAGCTGAGCTGCAAACGGCTCAACACACGAATACGCCCGTATGGGCAAGCGAAAGCTGCGTCAGTCGTCTGAGCAGAATACAGGTGATTCGAAGTACGAACGAGGTGCGCTCGTTTCCGACGTGAACACGCCGAAAGACCCATCGCGCTCGGCGGACCTGCTTTCGATGCTCGAACCGCTGATCGACAACGCCGACGCCACGCGCGACACCGCTGCATGGCAGCGGGCGCTTTCAAAAATCCACGCGATGACCGTGCTGAAGGACGCATCGAATTGAGGCGGCCGGTTCGCCGGCAGCGCCTCAATCCCTTCTGGCGGCTGTCCTTCGCTCAGTGCGCGAGCCTGAACGCTCCAACGGCATTGCGCAGCGAGTCGGCCTGCTCGCTGAGCGCCATGGCGGCCGCGGCCGCTTCTTCCACGAGCGCGGCGTTCTGCTGCGAGACCTGGTCCATCTGCGAGACCGCGAGATTCACCTGCTCGATGCCGTCGCGCTGCTCTTCGGACGCGTTCGCGATCTCGTGCATGATGGTCGTCACGCGGCCAATGGACTCGCCAATCTCGTTCATCGTCTCGCCGGCTGAGCGCACATAGTCCGAGCCCGTCGAAACGTGCTCGACCGATTCCGCGATCAGCGTCTTGATCTCTTTGGCGGCCGCCGCCGAACGCTGCGCAAGCGAGCGCACCTCGCTCGCGACCACGGCGAATCCGCGGCCCTGTTCGCCCGCGCGCGCGGCTTCCACCGCCGCATTGAGCGCGAGGATATTGGTCTGGAACGCGATGCCTTCGATGATGCCGGTGATATCGGCGATCTTCTGCGAGCTGCCGTCGATGCGCTCCATCGTCTGCACCGCGTTGCTCACGACCTGCGAGCCGCGATCGGCGACTTCCTGCGCGCTGTTGGCGAGCGTTTGCGCGGTGCGCGCGTTTTCGGCATTCTGCTTGACCGTGGCGGTGAGCTGCTCCATGCTCGCGGCCGTTTCCTGCAGCGAGGCCGCCTGCTCTTCGGTGCGCTGCGACAGGTCGTCGTTGCCGGCGGCAATCTGGCGCGTCGCCGTGGAAATGGACTCGGAGCTGTGACTGACCTTGCGCACCGTCTGCGCGAGCGCGTCCTGCATGGCCTTGAGGCTCGCCACGAGGCGGCCCATTTCGTCGCTGGAACGCGTTTCGAGGTTCGCGGTCAGGTCGCCGTCCGCAATGCGCTGGAGCGCACCCTGAACGTTCTCGAGAGGCGCTGCGATCGCGCGGTGCAGTCCCGCGGCGCACACGCCCGCCACCGCGAGGCCGAGCACGATCAGCGCGATGCTGCCGGCCCGCAGCCATGAATAGCGGTCCTGCGCGCGGTCGAACGCCTGCTCGCCGTGCGCCTTCTGCCATGCCTCGAGCGCGGTCGAGGCCCTGGTGAGCGCGACCGAGAGCGGCGGAATGCGCTTCATCGCAATGTCGTCCTGACCCTGGCGGTCGCCTTGCTTGATCGCGGCCATGAGCGGCTGGATGCCTTGCTCCAGCATGCCGGTGAGGGCGGCCTGAACGCCGTCGGCGAGCGCCTGCTCTTCGGGAGCGTGCGGCAGCGAGCGGTAGACCGCCCAGGCCTTGTTCGAGGTGTCGAGATAGTTCTGCGCCTTGTCGAGCAACGGCTGAACATCGGGCGCGTCGGGATGCAGGAGGATGCGGTCGAGCGTCGTGCGCGCGATGGTCAGATTCAGGTTCGCCTTGCCGATGTTGATGGCGGCGACTAGTTGGTTCGAGTAGGCATAGCCGAGCGCCGTATTGGTGCGCGACATGCCTGCAAGGCCGGAAACGCCGGCTGCCACGATCAGCAAGGCCAGTACGCCGACCGCGATGCGCAGACGAACAGAGATAGAGAGTCGTGCAAACACGAAGTTGGCTCCAGAACGCGAGGGGCTAGGTAGCAGAAAAACGATCGTGCTTCGCGCGTGAGACGGCAAAACACTGAACACGTTTACGGCGGGCGGTGAAGGAACTGTAGGTCGGCGTTGGAGTCTTTGCGCAATGGTGGTTTTCCCCAGCAGTCGGGGAAAATGGCCCGCGCCTCAGCGCGCCACGGACTAGAAGAGGCGGTTCTTTTCGAGTGTCGCCGCGTCGGGCGTTTTGGCGTTTTCTTCCGCACTTGCGGGGGCGACGGTGTCTTCGAGCGCTGGCCCGGTGGCCGCAAGCGATGTGAACGCGCAATCGCGGCCGCGCTCGTCGCCGTGCAGGCGCACATCGGCGGCTTCGAACGTCACGTCCGCGCGCGCGTTCCAGAGCAGGGTGGCCACGTCTTCGAGCGTGGCCGTCTGCGCCATGGCGATGCTGTCGCGTCCCCGGTAATACGGTCGGCCCTTTGGAAACGGTGGTGATGCTGCGGTAGATGCTCTTCGATAGTGGGGGCTCGGTCGTCGTTGCTGCTGATTCAGGCGTGGCGGGCGCGGTGCCTGGAGGCTGGTCTGTTGCGACGTCGTCATCGTTGCCCTCGTCGTCGAGGATGTCGAGCAGCGAGACGAGGTTCTCGATATCGGCGTCCGCCGTGAGTCTCGGCTTGAGCGCCGCGACGAGTGCGGCTTTGCTCGCCTGCCAGTTCGTGCGTGTGACGTACGGCGGCTCGAATACGGCATCGCTCCCCGTACTGGCCACGACGAGTTCCCTGCGCGGAACCGACGCGCTGACCTGGGCGTGTTCGCGCACGGTTTCGTCGAACGCGTCTATGAGCGGTACGCCGTAGAACGTAGGAGCTCCGCGCGAGTTCCGCGCGGATCGCGCAGGAGCCGTTACATGCGCTGCGCGTCGAGACCGAGCGCGTCGCCGTCGGGGATCTCGCTACCGAGGTACGGGCAGACGTTCATCTTGCAGTTGTCTCAAATATTTAGGAATCGAGACTAAATGGAAGTCGAGAAATAATCCGGCGCGTATTAGATGACTGAGCTAAATCATTAAGTGTTGTGAAGTCGACGCAAATTCGGATTTATCTGATGATGATTCTTCGGTCAGTAGGCTAGTCTCGTCTACTACACGCTTGAAGCGATTCGCATAACGGCACCCAATTTTTGGTTATAGCTGCGCGTCGTCGTAAAACAATTGAAAAGCGCTCCGCGTCGCGCTGGGCTTCATTCAGTATTATGGGTGCAGGCAATGAATAACCGTTGTTACCGGCTTGTTTTCAACAAGCTCAGGGGTATGCTGGTCGCCGTTTCTGAAACGGCAACTGGACACGGCAACGCGAGTCATGGAGAAACCGGGCCTTCATGCACACTTCGGTCCTTCACGCTTTTCGCCATGCGCCGCGTTGTATTTGCCGCGCTTGCGCTTTTCGGGCTGGCTCCCGCACACTCGGATGCACAGATTGTACCGTCCGGCGCGCACGCGCCGAACGGCATCAGTACAGCGAACGGACTCTCGCAAGTGAACGTCACCAAGCCGTCGGGGGATGGTGTATCACTTAACACATATTCACAATTCGACGTAGGATCTGGCGGCGCGGTATTGAACAACTCGCCCGTTATAACGTCCACTCAACTCGCGGGGCAGATTAACGGAAACCCAAATTTCGGGCCAAACGATGCTGCGAAAATAATCGTTAATCAGGTCAGCAGCAACAAACCGTCCTTACTGCGAGGTTACGTCGAGGTCGCTGGCGCAAAAACTGCCGCCGTCGTGATCGCAAATTCCTCGGATCTGGTAGTTGACGGCGGCGGCTTTATCAATACGTCAAAAGGTATTTTAACGACGGGCAACCCGATTATCGACGGTAGCGGCAACCTCACCGGTTTTAACGTCACCCAGGGCTCCATTACAGTTCAGGGCGCGGGGTTGAACGCCTCGAATATCGACGAGGTAGACCTCCTGTCTCGCGCGGTACAAGCGAACGCGTCCATTTACGGTAATACGTTGCACGTCGTCACCGGTTCGAACAGCATTGACTATGCGAGCTTCAATCCGACGCCGATCGCGGGTACCGGCACCGCTCCGGGCGTCTCTATCGACGTCTCGCAGCTCGGCGGAATGTACTCAGGCCGCATCATTCTGGTTGGCACGGAGAATGGTGTTGGTGTTGCGAATGCCGGGACCATTGCCGCGCAGGCAGGTGATCTTACCCTGACGACGGCTGGCCAGTTAGTGCAGTCAGGTACGGTGCAAGCGAGCGGCACCGTTGGCATCAATGCGGCGAGCGTCGCAAACACGGGGTCGATCTACGGCCAGCAGAATACCACCCTTGGCACGACCGGGGCAGTCACCAATAGCGCCACGATTGCGGCACAACAAAACACGTCCATCAATGCGGGCAGCATCGCTTCGACAGGCACGCTCGGCGCAGGCGTGAACGGTGATGGCTCAGTCGGCAATAGTGGCGACCTCTCGCTTTCCGCATCGGGTCAGTTGAGCGCAACCGGCCTGAACGTTGCGGGCGGCAATGCGACGCTTTCAGGCAGCGGTGTGAATCTCGCAGGCAGCGAGACGGCGGCGAACGGCAATCTATCGTTGACCGCCAATGCGGGCGATGTGAACCTCGCGGGTGCGACCACGAGCGCCGGGGGCGCAGTGAGCGCGCAGGCATCCGCCGCGCTCGTCAACGACCACGCCAGGCTCACAGGCGGAACCGGCGTCACGCTCAATACGGGCAGCCTGTCGAACCAGGGCGGTCAGATCGTCTCGGACGGCGCGATGCAGGTACGCGGTGGCGCCATCGCAAACAACCAGGGGACCATTCAGAGCGCCGCCGGATTGAGCGTCGCAGGCGCATCCCTGGACAATACGGCGGGCCGCGTAACCTCCCTGAACGGCGACGGGCTGTCGGTCACGACCACGGGCGCGATTACGAACGCAGCGGGTACGACCGCAGGCGGCGCGCAAGGCGGCGTGATTGCCGGTAACGGTGCCGTCAGTCTGCAGGGCGGCAGCATTGCGAATCAAGGCACGGTCAGCGCACAAACGAACCTCCAGGTTAATACGCAGTCGCTGAACAACAATTCAGGTGCGCTGCAGGCATCGGGCAATGCGACGATTAACGCCGGGGCGCAACTAACCAATAGCGGCGGCTCAATCGTTGCAGGCCAGGTGGCGAACCTGAGCGCGACGAAACTGGACAACAGCGGGGGCGTTACCCAGGCCGCGCAATTGTCACTCAACGCCGCGAACCTCGTGAATCACGCGGGCACCATTACGCAAAGCGGTTCAGGACCGATGAGCGTGAATGTCAGCAATACGCTCGACAATTCCGCGGGCGGCACGCTTCAGGCCAACAGTACCGACCTCACGCTTGCCTTCGCTACAATCGATAACGATGGCGGCACCATTACGCACGCAGGCACCGGCACCCTGACACTCGACGCGGGCAACGGCACAGGCACGCTATCGAATGCTGGCGGCAAGATCAACAGCAACGGACAGGTCGTGGCCCAGGCCGGCGCGTTCGACAACGCGGCAGGCTCCGTGGTCGGTCAGACGGGCCTGACGGCCACGGTCGGCGGTGCGCTCAATAACGCAAACGGCAAGCTGCTGTCGAACGCGGACCTGAGCCTCACCAGCGGTACCCTTGCGAACGATGGCGGTCAGGTTGGTGCGGGCTCGAATGAAACAGTCCACACCGGGTCTCTGACGAACAACGCAGGGGTATTTGTTGCGCCAAACCTGAGTCTGACGACGACCTCCACGCTCGACAACAGCGGCGGTGACATCGAGGCGAACCAGCTCGTGCTATCCGCGACTGACCTCCTGAACCACGGCGGCACGATCACGCAGTATGGCGCATCGCCGATGGCGGTCAACGTCAGCAACCTGCTCGACAACTCGGCTGGCGGCACGATCCAGACGAACAGCACGGACTTCAAGCTCGCACCGGCCACGCTTGATAACGACAATGGCACCATTACGCACGCGGGTACAGGCACGCTTACGATCGATCCGAATAATGGTTCGGGTTCCTTCTCAAATGCGGGCGGCAAGGTCATCACGGCGGGACAGCTTGCGCTTCAGGCTGGGAGCCTGAACAACCAGCGCGGAGCGCTCGCTGCGATGGGCGCTATCTCGGCGAACATCGCGGGCAACGTGAACAACACGCAGGGCGAGGTTCGCTCGCTCTCCTCGATCGCATTCACGAGCGGCGGCGCGCTGACGGACACGAACGGTCAGATCTAGTCGGGCACGGGAGCAGCCGGCGACACCAGCACGCTTTCGGTTCAGGTCGCGTCCATTGACAACACGAACGGTCTCGTTGGCAACCTCGGCACGGGAAACACGACCGTCCAGGGTGGCAGCCAGATCGTCAACCAGAACGGCCTCATTGCGGGCAATGGCAACGTGACGCTCGGCGCCTCGTCCATCTCGAACACGCAGAACGGCCAGGTCAGCGGCGCGAATGTCGAGATCCAGGCCGGTACGCTCGATGACACGGGCGGCAAGATCGGTACCTTTACCGGTTCGGGCGGCGATGTCGCCATTACGGCGACGGGGGCCGTAACGAACACAAACGGGCAAATTGGCGCCGATCATGATCTATTGCTGAACGCAGCAACGCTTACCGGAGGCGGCGCATACAGCGCAGCCAATGACGTGACGGTGAATGTTCAGGGTGATTTTGCACCGACGCCCGCCATGCAGTTCATGGCCGGGCACGACCTTGCCTTTACGCTACCCGGCACGTTCAGCAATTCCGGCTCGCTTGAAGCGGTCGATAACCTGAACATCAACGCGAACGACATCGCCAACAGCGGCGCGATGATGGCCGGTGGGACCCTCACCACACACTCGAAAACGCTGGGAAATGCGGGCGCAATCGTGGGTGGCAGCGTCTCGTTGAATGCTACGCAAACGTTGTCGAACACGGGGCCGACCGCGCTCATTGGCGCGACCGACAGCAACGGTACGCTTGAGCTGCTTTCGAACGACATCGAGAACCGCGACGACACCACGGCAACCGATACGCAGGCGACCACCGCAAGCTATGGTCTTGGCAGAGTCGTACTCGCAGGCGGCAAGGATGCCAGTGGCAATTACACCAACGCGAACCTGATCGACAACGTATCGGCGCTGATCCAGTCTTCTGGCGATATTGCGCTGCATGCGAACCGGGTCATCAATACCCGTCGCGTGATGACGACTGACGGGGCGTATACGGAGCAGGTCGATCCGGCGCTGCTGGCGCAGTTCGGCATCAGTCTGTCGGGGTGTACGGCCACCTACATGGCCGCGTGCGGCCCCGGCAATCCGCAGGTGCTGGGCTCCAGGGGCGACCCGTCGATGATCGGTGGCGTGCCCACCGACCCACCGCACGGCGGACAATGGAACTCGACATATCAGTACACGACCTATACGGGCGTACCGCTTGCGAACCTGGTCACGGGAATCAGCCCTCAAGCACAGATTATCGCGGGTGGTAACCTCGACGCGTCGAATGTGGGCCTGTTCCAGAACTACTGGAGTGCGGTTGCGGCCGCAGGCAACATCGCCGCGCCTGTCTCGCTTGACCAGAATAGCTGGAAGGGGCAGATGGCCCCCGCCGTGCAGGTGACGTACTCGGGCCAGTACCACTACGACAACTACGACAACACGGAATACAACTGGCAGTTGCCGTTCGGCAATGCCACATTCGTCACCTCCAATCCGGGCGGCTACCAGGTGGCACCGGCTGATATCCGCATCTACGCACTGCCGAGCTACGAATCGACATTCGTCGCGGGCGGTACGCTCTCGGGCACGGGCGTGAGTATCAACAACACGGCGGGCAACGCGGGTATTCCGTCGCTCGGACTCGCGCCCGGTCAGTCGGTAACGGGTGTCAATGTCGGCGTACTCGGCGGCAGCGCGAGCGGTACGAAGACCGGAGCCGCTTCGGTTAATGGCAGCGCGATCCAGGTGAATCCGGTCATCGCGCGCGCCACCGCGGTGAACGTCCTGAGCAATCTGTCGATTCCGCAAGGCGGCCTGTTCCACCGGGATACAGCACCGAACGCGCCGTACCTGATCGAGACGAACCCGGCCTTCACGAACGCGAAATCGTTCATATCGAGCGACTACTATCTCCTGCAGCTTGGCCTGAATCCGCAGACCGTGGAAAAGCGTCTCGGCGATGGCCTGTACGAGCAGCACCTCGTACAGAACCAGATTACGTCGCTGACCGGCAAGGCCGTACTTGGCCCCTATACCGACACGCAGGCGATGTACCAGGCGCTGCTCTCGGCGGGCGCATCGCTTTCCGGATCGCTGAACCTGCCGCTCGGTATGGCGCTGTCGCCCGAGCAGGTCGCCGCGCTCACGCAGAACGTGGTCATCATGCAAACGGAGGTCGTGGACGGGCAGTCGGTGCTCGTGCCGCTCGTCTATCTCGCTCAGGCCAGCCAGCAGAACATGAACGGCCCGCTTATCGGGGCGACCGACATTGATCTCCAGAACGCGCAGACCTTCACGAACAGCGGCTCCGTGCAGGCCAGCGATACGCTGACGATCAACGGCCAGTCCATCAACAATGCATTCGGCACACTCCAAAGCGGCGGCCTCATGTCGCTGGCAACCACGGACAATGTCAACCTGACCTCGGCGACCGTGAATGCGGGAAGTCTCGCGCTCAACGCAGGCGGCAACCTGCTCCTGAATACGGCGACGAATACCGTCAACCAGGTCAGCGCGACAGGTGCCACGCGAACCACGACCATGCTCGGCCCTATTGCAAACCTCAATGTAAAGGGCGACGCCGCGATTGTGACGGGCGGCAACTTCGAGCAGAACGTGGCCAATCTCAATGTTGGCGGCAACCTCGGCATGGCCGTGGGCGGCAACTACGACATCGGCACCGTTCAGACCGGCGAGCAGAAGGTGGTTTATGGCGCAAACGGCGTGTCGGATACGAACTTCAACAGCGCCACCGGCAGTACGGTGAACGTTGGTGGCGTTTCGCAGATTGGCGTTGGCGGCAACCTGACGGCGACTGCTGCGAACATCAACCTGGCTGGTGGCGGTATCGTCGCGGCGAAGGGCGACGTGACGCTCCAGGCAGCCACCACGACCTCCACCGTCGATAGCAGCAGCGCGGGTAGCGACCATCACGGCAGCTATTCGGCGTCGCTGCACACCGCCGACGATACATTGACCGCGACGACGCTTAAGGCTGGTAACTCGCTTGTCGTGGCCTCGGGCAACGACATCAACGTCACCGGCAGCACGATCAGCCTCGACAAGGGACCGGCGACGCTCGCGGCCCTCGGCAATGTCAACATCGGTGCGGCGACTGAAACGCACGTCGACAATTCGCAGGAGCAACACAGCCATAGCAATGTGGTGAGCGGCAAGGCAGTATCGAGTTCTAGCGATACGACGACAACGCTTTCGCAAGGCGGCATGATATCTGCCGATAGCGTCGCGGTCTCAAGTGGCAAGGATATCAACGTCGCGGGTAGCGCAATAGTCGGCACGAACGACGTAGCGTTGAACGCCGCGCACGATGTGAATATCACGACGTCGCAGGACACCATGAAGTCGTCGACCAGCTACCAGGAAAAGGATTCGGGCCTGGGGACAAGCGGTCTGAGCGTCACGATTGGCAGCAGGCAAACCGCAACCACCGATCAGCAATCGTCCGTCACGAATAACGCGAGCGTCATCGGTTCATCGACCGGCAACGTTTCGATTACGGCCGGACACAATGTCGGCATCACAGGTAGCGAGGTCGTAGCGGGCGGTAACGTGGCGCTGACCGGCCAGAATGTAGCCGTCAATGCTGCCTACGATACCTACAAGGACAACCAGACGCAGCAGACCAGCCAGTCGGGCCTGAGTGTTGGCCTGGGAGGCGGCCTCGTGAGCCTCGGTCAGCAGATGGCATCCACAGTGCGCCAGGGTGTCCAGTCGGGCGATTCGCGCCTCACGGCGGTACAGGGCGTGGCGGCGGCCGAAATGGCCTACCAGAATCGCGGCGCTATCGGCAATGCGGCCAGCGGCCTCGCGAACGGTGACGCCAGCACGGCAACGCAAGGCGTCCAGTTGCAGATCAGCGTCGGGTCGGGCCACAGCAGCAGCAATTCCAGCACGTCGATTACGACCGCGAAAGGCTCCTCGATCGTCGGTAACGGCAACGTCACTGTGACGGCGACTGGCACCCCGGACTCACGCGGCAACGCGCAGGCGGGCACGGGCGACATCACCATGACCGGCGCAACCGTGACCGGCAAAAACGTCGCTCTGAATGCGAACAATGCGATTACGCTGCAAAGCGCGCAGAGCACCGAACAGGACAGCAGTTCGAACAGTTCGAGCGGCTGGAATGCCGGTGTCGGGATCGGCGGCGGCAAAAGCACCGGAATCAGCATCTTTGCCAGCGCGCAGAACGCTCACGGCCAGGGTAACGGAAGCAGCGTGACGCAGGACAATACGACCGTCGCAGCAGGCAATACGCTGTCGATGAAATCCGGTGGCGACACGACGCTTGCGGGCGCACAGGTTTCAGGCAACACGGCCAACGTGGACGTTGGCGGCAACCTGACGATGACGAGCCTTCAGGATACGTCTACCTACGGCAGCAACCAGCACAGCAGTGGTATCAGCGGCACGCTGACCTACGGCTACGGCAGCAGCGTGGATGCCTCGGTCAGCCATACCGGCATCGACAGCAACTATGCGTCCGTCAACCATCAGACGGGTATCGTGGCGGGCACTGGTGGCTTCGACGTGAACGTTGCTGGTCATACGCAGCTTAACGGCGCCGAGATTGCGAGTGCAGCTCCGGCGGCAAGCAACAGCCTGACAACGGGAAGCCTTGGCTTTACCGACGTCCAGAACACGATGTCATATTCCGGCTCGACGCAAGGGTTTTCGCTGTCGGGTGGGCCGAGCTTTGCGCAGACCACCGGCAGCGCAAGCGGCACAACCCATGCGGCGGTGAGCCCTGGCAGCATTACGGTGAAGTCCGACCAGCAGAGCGGAACGGACAGTACGGCGGGCCTGTCGCGCGATACGGCCAATGCAAACCAGACCGTGCAGAACACGTTCAACCTGCAACAAGTTCAGAACAACCTTGCGTTTGCTCAGGCGTTTGGCAAGACCGCAACCTATGCGGCTGGCCAGATCGCGGACCAGCTTGAGAGCAACAATCCGGCCTTTGCCGAGGGCGGCGTCGCACGCGATGCAATGCACGCAGCGGTTGCAGCAGTTGGCGCGGTGCTGTCGGGCGGTAACATCGCGGGCGCTGTGGGCGGTTCACTCGGAGGCGACGCATTGCAGTCGCTGGCGCAGCCGATTATCGAGCAGGTTGTCGCGCAGGTTCCGCCCGAAAGTCAGGCAGCGTTGCGCAATGCACTCTATGAGGTTGTCGCGGCGGCGGGCGGTGCGGCAGGTGGCGCGCTTGCTGGTGGCGGGTCGTCCGGTGCAATCGCGGGTGCGGGTTCCGCATCAAACAACGAGGTCTATAACCGTCAGCTTGACCAGAGTGAACGGTAATGGGCTTCAACTAACGCTGTAGCTTTTGCAAAATACTACGAGCAACAGACGGGCTTGGCGATCACGCCCGACCAAGCACAACAGCTTCTACTTGGCAATGGTTTGCGCCTTGTTGACAGCGCAGCTTCTAATGTACCGGGTGCCAACGCAACGGCTATTGCTTATATTAGTCAGAATGCCAATGGTCTATTCAAAAAGGACTCGAACTACAACAATCCCTTCGTAAATAATGCAACGGGATCACATACGCCCGAGCAGAATTCCCTTACCTTTAATCCGTCGTCCAATATAAATTTTACGGTTCAAATCGGTGCAAACGCAGGCCTGCATGCTCTTGGTTTAGGCAACAACATCGAGGGTGGCGTCACATTCGGTCTGGGGAAAAACGTAAATATTTGCAGTTATACGCGGTCTTGCGAAACGATAGGCCCGGGTCTTGCCGCTGGTGTCGGCGTGGGTGTTACAGTGGGGGCTGGTTCTGCTTCGAGTGGCGCGTCCAAATCTAGCGGCGCATTTATTCAGGGTGGCGATGGGTGGTACGGAGATACTACGGTGACGCATGACAACAGTGGCAATATTTCTGTCGGGAAGGGGGTTTTGGGCGTAGGTGCGGGCGCAGCGGCAGGACAAGCCCAATGTACTCAGACGAGCCATTGTGTGATTAATTGACGATCATGAAAGTTCCGGCTCAACTTTTCCTTGTTTCGATTATTTTGCTGCTTGTTTTTTTATTTTTTTTCTCCTGCTTCAAGGGGAGAAAATGGCTTCCTCTTAGGATCGTTGCATTTGCCCCACTATTCGCCGTTATCGGGGCTTTGATCGGATGGCTTTTCAATCTAAGGGTTGGGGTTGGAATTGGAATGATCGGAGTTCTCTGCTTTTTCTGTGGAGTGTTCCTGAGACTTCTCGATTTTTTAGGAGGAACGACCTCACGGAGGCGATGGGAGGATCATGAATAAAAGCAGCTTTGGTGTGCTGGCAGCGCTCGCGCTGCTGGCGGCATGCCAGAACGCGCCTCCCGGTGCGCCG
Source organism: Paraburkholderia sp. CNPSo 3281 (assembly GCF_024206515.1). Lineage (NCBI taxonomy): Bacteria > Pseudomonadati > Pseudomonadota > Betaproteobacteria > Burkholderiales > Burkholderiaceae > Paraburkholderia > Paraburkholderia sp. CNPSo 3281. Next base: position 43,608 of record NZ_JAMBPS010000007.1, read on the forward strand.
CCCATGCCTCCGCCGAAGCCTGAGATGCAGCCCGTGCTACCACCGAGCTCCAACGCGTTTTGGGTTATGGGCTTCTGGAAATGGAGCGGTATGGAATGGGTCTGGATTCCAGGCCATATTGCACCCAGGCCCGGACAGTAGGATAGACGACAAGAAGCCGAGAACAAAGAATGCACCACCACCTGAAGCTAACAGCCATCTCGTTAGCATTCCTAATTTCATTCGATGTGTTTGCGCAAGCCGCCCCCGATGCTGCGGCCCGTACCAACGCAGAACAGCAACAGCAGGTCGAGCAGCGGCGCGACGCGCAGCAGCGCGAGGCGACCGTCGCCGCGCCCGTTGTGCGCTCGACTGCGCCCGCAGCGGGAGAGTACCCCGTACTGCCCGTCGAAACGCCGTGCTTTCGTATCGACACGTTCACGGTCGAGGTGCCCGATACGTTGCCCGAGGTCGAGTTCGTAAAAGGCGCGTCGGCGTTACCGATGGACCCGAGCGCGTTCCTGCACGACTGGCTACGGCACTACGAGGGGCAATGCGTCGCAAAACAGGGCCTCGACCTGCTGACCAAGGGTCTGCAAGGCGTCATCCTAAGCCGTGGCTACGTTACAACCCGGATCCTTCTGCCCGCGCAGGATCTGTCAAAGGGAACGCTCAGGTTCGCCCTTATTCCGGGTGTAATCCGCAGTTTGAAGTTCGCCGACGCCAATACGCGCGGCACCCTCAAAAGTGCCTTTCCTGCTCGAGAGGGCGATGTACTCCAGGTGCGCGACCTTGAGCAGGGTCTGGAGCAGATGAAACGCGTGCCGAACCAGGACGCGGCTATGCAGATCATGCCTGGTACGTCGCCCGGCGAGAGCGACGTCGTCGCTACCGTCAAGCGCACAAAGCCGTGGTCGCTTGTCGTCTCGGCAGACAACTCCGGGACGGACGAGACGGGCCGATACCTCGGAAACGTCACGCTCGGGCTATACAACCTCCTCGGCCTGAACGACGTACTCTCGGGCGGCTATAACCAGGATCTCCAGTTCGGCAATCACTCCCTCGGAACGCATGGCTGGAACGCGTCGTACTCGGTGCCGTGGGGCTACTGGACCGGTACGCTCTACGGCTATACGAATACGTACTACCAGCAGATCGCCGGGGTTAACCAGACCTTCGTTTCGAGCGGCAACGCGCAGACGGCGGGCCTGAAGCTGGAGCGCATTTTCTACCGCAGCCAGAACGACAAATCGGGCGTCGAGCTCCAGCTTATCAAGCGGTTTGGTGCGAGTTTTATCGAGGATACCGAAATACCGCAACAACACCGAGACAACACGTTCATCGAGGCGGGGCTGACGAACCGGCATTACTTCGGCGCGGCGCAGTTCGACGGCACGCTCGCCTATCGTCAGGGTATCGGTGGGCTCGGGGCGATGCCGAACACGGACCCACGTAGTACTTTCACATGGCGACGCTCGACGCGAACCTCTCGGTCCCGTTCGCGGTCGCCGGTCAGACGCTTCGTTATGTCGGAACCTTTCATGGGCAGTTCACGAATGACGAGCTGAACTATATTGACGACCTGACGATTGGTAGCCGCTATACGGTGAGAGGTTTCAGCGGCCAGACGATGCTCGCGGCGGAAAAAGGCTTCTACTGGCGGAACGAACTTCAGTATCCGCTCGGGCAATCGGGGCAGGTTCTCTATGCGGGTGTCGACTACGGCCACCTGTGGGGTGCGGCGACCGCTTTTCTCGCGGGCACGCAGCTCGCGGGTGCGGCTATCGGCCTGAAAGGTTCGGTGCCGTCTCGCTTTGGCGCCTACAGCTATGACGTATTCGCGGGTACGCCAATCTATGCACCGTCAGGTTTTCCCGCGCCGAGCGTAACGCTGGGCTTTCAGGTAACAGCGCAATTCTGATGAACGATTCACCGACCATAAGGAGATAACAACGATGGAAAAGAGTAAATTGCTGGCGGTTTTGATGGGTGCATCCGTGCTGCTGGCAGCATGCGGTAGTGGTAGTGGGAGTGGCTCGAATGCCGCTGCGGGCGGAGCGGCGTCAGCAGCCTCCTCTCCCGGCGGAGCCTCGACACCGCAAGCTTCGGCGCAGACGGCGTGCCGGCCGGACGGCAACTTCACCTATTCGGGATCGGCACCGCAGGTGGCGGCCAACAACGGTCAACTGGCTGTGGTTGTTGTACCGAGTTTGCCGGCGGCGAATTCGAAGAACAGGAACATGACTGCATCGAATGCGCCCGCATCGAGCCAGGTTCAACAGACCGGTGGTGCATTTACCACGCTTGCGTCGTCGGGTGCGGCGACCGACTGCCTTGGGCTTGCCAAGGGTGCGGTGACCGAAATCCAGGGCGTCGGTAGCGACGTTGCGATTGGCCGGTGGAATCAGGCCATGGACACGGACGGCAACACCTATACAAGCGCGCAGGGCGTTCACTATGCAGTCGGCACGCCCCTGTCATTGTCCGCGACGAGCGGCGCGCTCGCCTGTACCCAACTGATCGCTGATACGGTGGCGAACAATGATGGCGCAGTAACGGGTACGCTCGCAACGGCTACGGCCACGCTCGATCTCGTGGCGCGCACGTTGAACAATCTGAGCCTGTCGATCAATCTGGCGGGTACCCAGTATGCTCTGACGAACGCGCAGTCGCCGTTGAATGGCATTTCGGCGACCGGGCAGTTGTCTGTTCAGTCGGTTGTCGTGGGGCACGACGGGATGAAGCCGCTGGTTGCGGTTGGTTACTCGGCCACGTTGCCGAATAAGCAGGGGATTGGTGGCGTCGTCGTGTTGCAGTGCCAGTAAGGCGCCTGAGCCGGGATTTTAGCTGCGCCGGGAATGCCTGAAGCGCTTGAGCACGAGCACGCAGAGCGCCGGCAAATGCACGACGCCCATGCCGCACGCGATCACCGCCCACGGCGGCGCGATCGTGCCGGACATCATCGCGCCGACCACGCCGAAGCACAGGCCAGCCAGCAACAGTGTGGCGTGGGCGAGGATGCGCTTCGGGCCTCGCTCGGTGAAGCGCGGAATATTCACGTGGACATACACCACGATCAGCACGGCGACGGTGGCAATGGCGGGGAACAGCATGTTCGAATCCTCGAGTCCAGCAGCGATGACGGTAAAGTCTTCGACTTTAAGGGAGGATTGCCGTTGCGTCGATGGCTGATGGCTTCGGTCAGCACCACACCACGCTGTCGTATGCCACCGTACGGCGATACACGTTCTTGCCGCGCCAGCTGGAAAACTCCATATACGCGCATTCCAGCACCAGAATCCAGTTCGTGATCCGCATCGCCGCCCCCAAAGGTGTTCCCGGTTGTTCGTTCGACTGCGAGACCAGTCTATGACCCGGGAGCGGCGGACAATGCGGCGAGCAAGGCGCGATATCGCGTCCAGTTCGCCGCATTGCCGGATCAGGCATGCGGCGCTAGCGGCATGAGCACGAAATCGTACGTGGAGCGCCAGGGCGTGTCGCTGTCGGCCACCCGCTCATACGGCGCGACGAGCGACGCTTTCACCCCGAACACGGCGTCCGACTGCAGGTACGGGTCGTCGCCCACGAAGGTATGCGTGACCACCTTCTGGAAGCCCGGCGCGGTGATGAGGAAATGCATGTGCGCGGGCCGGTACGGGTGGCGGCCGAGAGTGGCGAGCATCTTGCCCACCGGGCCGTCGTGCGGGATCGGGTACGAGACCGGCTTGATGCCGACGAAGCGATAGACGCCGTCCGCGCCGGTCGTGAAGATGCCGCGGTTGTTCCACCTGGGCTGTACGCCGGGCTGCTGCACGTCGTAGTAGCCGTCGGCGTTGTCGGACCACACGTCGATGCGCGCGCCCTCCACCGGGCCGCCTTCGAGATCGAGCACGCGGCCCTCGAACAGGCAGCGCTCGCCTTTGCCGTCGGCGGTGATGCACGCGCCCATCTCGCGCTCGGGCGCGCCGGCCACATGGAACGGGCCGAACACGGTGTTTTCGGTGGCGACGCCTGGGCGGCGGTTGTTGATGGCGTCCACCAGCATGGAAAACCCCAGCGTGTCCGAGAGCAGGATGAACTCCTGGCGCTCGGCGCTGCAGAGCTGGCCCGCCGTGGTGAGGAAGTCGATGGCGGTCTCCCATTCCGGCTGGGTAAGCTGCACTTCTTTCGCGAATGCGTGCAGATGACGCACGAGCGCGCTCATCACCTCGCGCACGCGCTCGTCGGCGTTTTCGCCGATACGCGCATTGACGGCCTCGGCGGAGGCGGCTTCGCTGAAGAACTGGGTCATGGTTCGGGGTTACCTGTAGGGTTGCCAGGGATTACCTGGTGTTGCCTGGTGTTGCCTGGTGTTGCCTGGTGTTGCCTGGCGTTGCCTGATCGCGGTGACGTCGGAGTCGAGCACGTATTGTGCGCCTGTCGCCATCGGGACCCAAAATCTCGTCCAATGAGCCGATTCGATTAGCCGTTCCACCCGCGCAGCCGCACGCGCGCATTCCGGCGCGAGCGCGCGTGGACGGCTACCCCGTGGTGGAGCGTCACGGCTGGATCTGGGCGTTCGTGGGCGACCTGCCCGAAGCCGGGCGGCCGCCGCTGCCCGATCTCGGCTGGGCCGACGATCCGGGCGTGCGAGTCGTGCACGGCACTTACGCGTGGGAGGCGAACTGGGAGCGCGTGATCGAGAACGGACTCGATTTCGCGCATGCGCCGTTCGTGCACGGGAGTTCGTTCGGCGCGCCCGACCGCCCCGAAATCGACGCGGTCAACGGGAGCGCACCCAGACGTTCTGGATGATGGGCTGCAGTTTCCTGCGCCATCCGCGGTTCGACGGACGTTTTCGCGCGCGCAATCTGCGCATATTCGAGGAAGATCACACCGTGCTGCGGCGCGTTCGGCCGGTTCGCGTGCCGGAGAGCTGGCAGAACGAGGTGTCGGTGAAGTCGGATGCCTTGAAGATCGCGTTCAGGCAGCGCGTGCGGGCGCTGGCGGAGGGCGGCTGGAGGCGTGCCAGAGGCGGCGCAGGCGAGCCGCGTGGCCACGGTGATTGCCTGCCCGATGCGGCGCACGGTGAACACGTGGGCGCTGGAGACGGCCGACGTCCCCGAGGCGCCGCCAATGGCCGCGAACGCCGGGACCACGCCGGGCTGAACGCCGGCGTGGCCTCGACGCGAAGTCCGGCTCCGAACGCCCGCTTACCGCCGGAGCCGCGCGCCAGACGAGAAGCTCAGTGGCGCGGCGTCACCGGCTCGACCGCGGCCCAGTACGGCTCGGCGCCGTAATACGCGTGCAGCGTGCTGCCCCAGCTCGCGTCGGCCATGGAGGGCCAGCTGTCCCGGTCGAAGCCCGGCGCTTGCTTCACGCGCTCGGACGACACATTGAGCAGGAAGCACTTGCGGCTCGTGTCGAGCATGAGCGCGCTCCAGGGAATGGCAAGCAGCTTGTCGCCGAAGCCGAGAAAGCCGCCGCTCGACAGCACCACGTAGGCTACGCGGCCGCTCTGCACGTCGAGCATGATTTCCTTGATCTTGCCGACTTCCTGGCCGTCCGAACTCAGCACGCGGTCGCTGTCGAGCGTGCTTGCGGCCATCACGTCGGGGCCCGGCCCCGCGGCGCTCACGCGGCCCTTGCCGACGATGCGCACGCCATTGCCGGTTGGCATGGGCGGAGGAATGAAGGTGGGCATGCTGGTCTCCATCTATGAGGGGAACAATGTTGAGTCCGGCCAGACTCCCGACGATTCCCGTGTCAGGCGGCAGGCGATGCCGCGGCGGTTCTGGCCGCCTGCCGCAGACATAGCAAGCCGCGTACCGCGTCGCGCCCGTCGATTCGATGCGCCGGCGCGAGAGGCATCGGCGGCGTTCCTGCCTGTTTGGAGACGCATTTTGGGCCGCGCGGTAGATGCCTTATGAAGCCGGCGTGGCTGCCTTTTGCGGGGTGTCGACGTCGTAGCGTTTCGCCTGCTCGAAGAACGCGCGCTCGGCGTCCTTGTTCATCACCAGAATGGTGATGCGCCGGTTCAGCGGGCTGTCCGCCGTGTCGTGGTCGAGCGGCAGGACGTCGGCGAGGCCGCGCACCTGGAGCAGCTTCTCTTCGCTCAGGTGGCCGGCCACCAGCGCGCGGCGCGCGGCGTTGGCGCGCTCGCTCGAAAGCTCCCAGTTCGAATAGCCGGCGAGGCCGCCGGAGTAGGGCACCGAGTCGGTGTGCCCCGCGATCGACACGCCGCTGTCCACGTCGTTCAATGCGGTGCCGATCTGCACGAGGATCTCGTACGCGTAGTCCTGGAGCTTCGCGCTACCGGTCGCGAACATGGGGCGCTTGAGCGAATCGACCAGCTCGATGCGCAGGCCTTCGTCCGTGATCGACATGCGGATCTGGTCGCGGTACGCGCGCAACTCCGGCTTGCGCTCGATGAGCGCCGAGAGTTTTTCCTTGAGCTGCGAAAGGCGCGACTTGTCGACCGCTTCCACCGGCACGGCGTGCGAGAGCGTGGGCTGCGCGTTCGAGCCGCCCACGGCCGGCGTTCTGCTCGAGAGGTCACGGCCGCCGCCTTGCACCACGCTCGGGTTGGGGTTCGCGGCGTCGGGCTTGCTGCCGGGCATGGCCGAAAGCGGCGTGTTGAAATACTTCTCGATGCCGTCGCGGTCGTACTGCGACGTCGAGCCGAGCAGCCACATCAAGAGGAAGAACGCCATCATCGCGGTCACGAAGTCCGCATAGGCGATCTTCCATGCGCCGCCGTGGTGGCCCTCGTGGCCGCCTTTCTTCACGCGGCGCACCACGAGCGTGGTCTTGCTGCCCTCGGTGTCGCGCGCGGCGCGCGAGCCTGGATTACGTTCGGCCATCTCGGGACTCCTAAGCGGCCTTCGGCGTCCTGGTGGCGCGCACCGCTTCGTCGAGTTCCTGGAAGCTCGGGCGGTCGGCGGTGAACAGCACCTTGCGGCCGAATTCCACGGCCACGGGCGGCGCATAGCCGGCGAGCGACGCGAGCAGCACGGCCTTCACGCACTGGAACGGCTTGCTGGCGGCGCGGCCCTTGGCGGTCAGCAGGTCCGCGATTGGGCCGACGAAGCCGTAGGCGAGCAGAATGCCGAGGAACGTGCCCACGAGCGCGCCCGCGATCATCTCGCCGAGCACGGCCGGCGGCTTGCCGACCGAGCCCATGGTGTGCACCACGCCCATCACGGCGGCCACGATGCCGAATGCGGGCAGGCCGTCGGCCATCTTCTGGATGGCATTGGGCGCAATCGACACCTCGGAGTGATGCGTGTCGAGCTCTTCGTCCATGAGGTCCTGCATTTCCATGGGGTTCACGTTGCCACTCGACATCATGCGCAAATAGTCGACGATAAAGTCGAGCAGATGATGGTCGGAGAGCACGCGTGCATACTTCTGGAAAATCGGGCTGTTCTCGGGCGCTTCGATGTCCGCTTCGAGCGCCATCATGCCTTCCTTGCGCGCCTTTTGCAGCAACTCGTAGAGGAGGGCGATCAGCTCCAGGTATTGCGCCTTCGTGTAGCCGCCGCCCTTGAAACAGGTGGGCAGCGCCTTGAGCGTCTTGCCAAGCGTGGCGGTCGGGTTGCTCACCACGAACGCGCCCAGTGCCGCGCCGAAAATACACAGGAGTTCGAATGGTTGAACGAGCGCGGGCAGGTGTCCCCCCACGCCCACGAAGCTCCCGATCACCGATCCGAGCACGACGATCCAGCCTATTGCTACAAACATGATGTCTACCTTTCCATTCTCAAAGTCCTACGTGTCAATCTGTTCAGGCCGGCTCGACAACACGCTTGAGCCGTGCCTCGTTCGCCGCACGATCCACGTTCAGCAAGGCGTCGATTTCACGCGCCGCCATCGCTTTGCCGAAGAAATAGCCCTGCGCGTAATCGCAGCCCTTCGCCGCCAGCGTGCGCGCGAGTTCCGCGGTCTCCACGCCTTCGGCCACCGTGCTCATGCCGAGGTTCGAGGAGAGCGCGATGATCGCGTCGACGATCTTGGCGCTCTCGTTGCACGAGGTCATCGAGAGCACGAAGGAGCGGTCGATCTTCAGCTTGTCCACCCTCAGCTCGCGCAGGTGCTGCAGGCTCGAATAGCCCGTGCCGAAGTCGTCGAGCGACATGCGCAGCCCCGCGTTGCGGAAGTCCGCGAGCACGGCGCGCGCCGCGTCGAAGTCGTACATCAGCGCCGATTCGGTGATCTCGATCTCCATGCGCTCGGGCGGCATGCCCTCGTCGGCGAGGATCGTGAGCAGCAGCGCCGCGAGTTGCGTGTCCTTGAACTGCGCCGGCGAAAGATTGAGCGCGAGGTGGTAGCGCGAAGGCCAGCGCAGCGCGTCGCGGCACGCGCGCCGCAAGATCGAAGCCGTGAACGCGGGCGAAATCCCCATCTGCTCGATGAGCGGCACGAACACCTCGGGCGAGATCCAGCCGCGCTGCTCGTGATGCCAGCGCGCGAGAATCTCGAAGCCGGTAGTCTGGCCGTCGGCGAGGCGCACGAGCGGCTGGTAGAACGGCCGGATCTCGCCACCCGCGAGCGCGCGGCGCAGATCCGATTCGAGCGAGGCCTGCAGGCGCAGCTCGTCGTCCATCTTCTGCTCGAAGAAGCGGTACGTGCCCTTGCCTTCGCACTTGGCGCGATACATGGCGATATCGGCGGCGCGCAGCAGCGCGTCCGGGTCGCCGCCGTCGCGTGGGCAGCACGCAATGCCGATGCTCGCGTCCACGTTGATGCGCAGCTTGCCGATGTCGATGGGCGCGCGCGTGGCGGCGAGCAGGCGCTGCGCCAGCTCGCTAGCGGCCTCGATATGGTCGTCGCGATGCACGCGGGCGAGCACGGCGAACTCGTCGCCGCCCAGGCGCGCGACCGTGTCGCCGTCGCGCACCACGCGGCGCAGGCGCGCGGCGATCTCGCACAGCACCGTGTCGCCCGCGGCGTGACCGTGAAAGTCGTTGACGGGCTTGAAGCGGTCGAGATCGATCACGAACACGAGGTAGTCGGGCGAGCGGTGCTGCGTGCGCTCCAGCGCCGCGCTCATCTCCGCGGCGAGCAAACGCCGGTTGGGCAGGCCCGTGAGCGGATCGTGGCGCGCCAGTGTCTGGGCGTGGGCCTCGGCGGCGCGCGTGGCTTCGTGGGCGAGATGCAGCTCGCGGGATTTTTCGCACAACGTATCGAAGGCATGCGCCATCGCGCCGATCTCGTCGGTGCGGTTCATGTCGGGCAATGCGCGCATGTCCTCACCGTGCGCGAGGCGCACGAGCGAGTCGGTCAAGGTATGCAGCGGACGCAGTAGCGTGCGCTCGAGGTAGTGCAGCAGTACGAGGCCGAAGGCGAGCGTGGCGAGTGCGATCGCAAAGGCGGCTTCGAGCGTGTGATGCACGCGCAGGATGCCGCGCTGGACCTGACTGTGCAGCCTCTCGACGGCGAGTTCGCGCGGCGCGGCGGAGACGGCTTGCCTGGGTGGCGCTTCGCTTTCCTGCGCGGCGCTTTCGTCGTGCCAGCTCGTATCCACGCGTTCGAAGGCATGGCCAAACGCGATCAGCTGGCTTGCCAGCAGCGTGGTTTGCGTGGCGAACAAGGCGAAGAACAGGCCGATGAAGAACTTCGTGCGTGCGCGGATCGAGGCGCGCAACGTGGCGCGCGCACGTCCTATCCAGGGAAGCGCCGCCGTGGGATTCAAGGCAGCGGCGGGATCGGGCATGGCCGCCACGGTTTCCTGTCTCATGTCTCGATGTCCGTGTGGCGTCAGATTCTGCGCGTGCGCACCTGTGCCGCGAGGCGGCGCACGGCGTAGTGGCACGACGTGCCGGTAGGCGGATGAGTGCTGCGCGACGGTGCGCGACGCGCACGGGGTGCAGCGCTCATGCGCGTGCTGGCGCCACAGCCGGCGGCAATACGCGCCGCGGTGGCGATGCGGATGGTCAATTTCAGTCGCAGGGGTTGCGCGAGGGTTTTCATGGTGACACCGGAAGGGGTGGAGCTTTGCCCTTTTTACGGCGGTGAAAAAGCGTTGCTGAAGTCGCCAGACATGTTTTTTTTGAGGGCTTGATCGATTTCGTAACACGTTAACCGGCCGGTTAAAAATGGCATGTATTTCGGAAAACGAAACAATTTGACCGCCGTGAACTTTCAGGAGAATGATGCGTCACGCGCCGTGGCGCCGGGACATGCGAGCAGCGCGGGTATGACGGCCGCGGCGCTCGATGATTGCGCAACCACACGCATACCGAACGTTCGTGCGCTTAAGTTGCGGTTTCTGCGTAGGGGAAATGCCTGGCGCGCAAGACTGGCACGACACGCGTGGCGCGGGCATTTCCGTACTTCAGTTTTTGCTTAATCTGGCCGTAAACCCCGGTAAGGCGCGCCGGTGCGGAAAGCGCCACGCAACCGTATCCGCCCTGCCGGGCCCCTCACACGATGATCACTGCTCCGCTTCCTCTGGATGAGGACGTCCGCCTTCGGGCGTTGCGGCAACTCGACATACTCGACACCGATCCTGAAGAAGCATTCGATCGCATCTCGCGGCTCGCCGCCTTTGCGTTCGACATGCCGATCGTGCTGATTTCGCTCGTGGACGAAGACCGCCAGTGGTTCAAGTCGCACCACGGGCTGGCGGCTTGCGAAACGCCGCGCAGCGTGTCGTTCTGTGCGCACGCCGTGCTAAGCAAACGCATGCTCGTGGTGGAAGACGCGCTCGACGACGAGCGCTTTCTCGACAATCCGCTCGTCACGGGCGCGCCGAACATCCGCTTCTATGCCGGCTCGCCGCTGTGTCTCGCCGACGGCCAGGTGGTCGGCACGCTTTGCCTGATCGACGAAAAGCCGCGCACGTTCGACGCCGCACAGGCCGCCGTGCTCGCGGATTTCGCGCACCTCGTCGAACGCGAGCTGGAATTGCGCCGGCAGTTGAACCGCGCGCGCACGGCGCACGAGCGCGACCGCCGTTCGCTCGCCATCAGCGAGGCGCGCTTTCGGACCGTGTTCCAGCAAACGCCGATCGGCAAGGCCGTGGTCGATCTCGACGGCCGCTTTCTCGACGTGAACCAGAAGTTCTCGGAGATCATCGGCTACGAGGAGAGCGAGCTGCGCCGCCGCACGTTCGCCTCGGTCACGCACCCGGCCGACATCGCCGCCGATCTCGCGCAAGTGGCCGAATTGCTCGCGGGCCGCCACGCCACGTATGCAATCGAAAAGCGCTATCTGCGGCCCGACGGCCAGGCCGTGTGGGTCAATCTCGCGGTGTCGCTCGTGCGCGATGTGTCCGGTACGCCCCTGCATTTCATCGCGGCGGTGCAGGACATTACGAGCCGCAAGGAGAGCGAGGAGGCGCTGCGCAACTATCACGTCGAACTCGAAGAGCGCGTGCGCGAACGCACAGGGGAGCTGCAGCGCAGCCGCGACGCGCTGCAGACCATCACCGACAATCTGCCGGCGCTGATCGCCGTGGTCGATCGCGATCTTTGCTACCAGTTCAACAACGAGACGTTCAAGCGCGTGTTCGGCGCGGAGCCGGCGGCGCTGCGCGGGCGCAGCCTGAGCGAAACGCTGCGCCCCGAAGTGTTCGAGCAGTTGCAGCCGCTCTTTGCGCGCGCGCTGGCCGGCGAACGCGTCACCTGCGACGAGGTGCGCTATCGGGCCGACGCCGACCGCGTGTGGTCGGCGACCTACATTCCGGCCAAGCGCGAAGGCAAGGTGACGGGCTTCTACGTGATGGCGCACGACGTGACCGAGCAGCGCCGCACCGAGCAACGCCTGCGCGAGGGCGCGCTGATCGACCCGCTCACGGGACTCGCGAACCGGCGCGCGCTGCAGGAAACGCTGTGCGAACTGCGCGGGAGCGGCGAGCCTTTCGCGCTCTTCTTCATGGACATGGATGGCTTCAAGTCCATCAACGACCGCTACGGCCACGATCTGGGCGACGCTCTGCTCAGGGAGGTCGCGCGCAGGCTCGTCGCCACCGTGCGCACGGGCGACGTAGTGAGCCGCCTGGGCGGCGACGAATTCGTGGTGGCGAGCCGCGGCGTGAGCGACGCGCGCACCGGCGAGCGCATCGCGGCAGCCATTTGCCGTGAAGTGTCGAAGGCGTTCGTCGTCGCGGGCCGCGTGATCGAGACGAGCGCCAGCGTGGGCGTCGTGCTGACTGGCATGACAGGCGCGGCCGGTGTGGTGGATGCAACGAGCGCGGTGCTCTCGGCCGAGGCCGAGAACAAGGCGCTGGCCGACGATCCGCTGTGTCTCGCCGATGCGGCCATGTATGAAGCCAAGCGCGCGGGGCGCAATACGTGGCGGTTGGCGCCGAGCGCTGAAGCGATGGCGGCGTCGTGAAGCCGCGCACTGCGTTTTCATGTGGCTGATTCGATTGCCGCCAGCGCCTGGCTGGCGGCAAGTGCGGCGCCACTTCCCACGCGCAGCCGCGCGCCTTATCTCGCCTGCGGGTGACATCTCTTTCCGGCTTCTGCCGGGTCCTCCCTCCAAAATCCTGCAACGTGTACGAGGCGCGCAGCTTCGCGTTGCGTTGCGCCCGGTCACGCGAATTTGACCTTTCTTCATTCGAATAGGGTAAACCCAGGGCGCGATGAAAATTAATTTTCACTAAGATCCGCTCATGTAATTTCATTTACGGCCTTGCCGTCCCGACTCCCGCTCACGCATGCCAACCCGACCGTCAACTCCCGACACGCCCGAAGCCGAGATCGTCGCGCGCATCACCGCCGCGATGCCCGTTCTCACACCGGGCCACCGGCGCATGGCCGAGTACGTGCTCGCAAACCTGTTCCACGCCGCGACCATGCGCATCGACGAACTGGCGGACGCGGTCGGCGCTTCGGTGGCCACGGCCAACCGCTTTGCGCGCTCGCTCGGGTTCGACGGCTATCCGCAGTTTCGCGAGGCGCTCGTGCGCGGCTTCGAGGCCACGCTCGCGCCGGTCGAGCGGCTGCGCAGCGCGCAGGAATCGCCGACCAGCGGCGCCGGGCTGTTCGGCGCCTCGCTGGAGCAGGCCGAGTCGAACCTGCGTTTGTCGCGCCAGTCGATCGACAGCGAAGCGGCCGCCGCAGCCGTGGACGCGATTCTTTCGGCGCGCCGCGTCTACGTGATCGGCTCGGGCACGAGCGCGTTTCTCGCCGGGCTCATGGAGAACGCGCTGCTGCCGTATCTGGACAACGTGCAGGCGCTCGCCTCGGTCGGCGGCCCCACGCATTCGGCGCGCAGGCTGCTCGGCGCGAACAGGGACGATCTGGTGATCGGCATCGCGTTTCCGCGCTACGTGGACGACACGATCAAGCTCTCGCGCCATGCCGCGAAGCTGGGCGCACGCGTGCTCGCGCTCACCGACAGCCTCGACTCGCCGCTCGCGCGCTTCGCCGATCTCACGCTGCTGATCCGCTCCGAGCGTCGCCTTGCGGCGAACTCGGAAGCCGCGGTGCTGGCCGTCATCGAAGCGCTGTGCGACGCCGTGGCGTTGCGCGCGAAGGATTCCGTCGTCGCCGCGGCGGCCATCACCGAATCGGTGCTGCCGTGGCTCACCTCGGCCCCGGCGCAGGCGTCTGCCGCGCCTGGCGCCCCGTCTTCCCCCACGAAAAAGAAGTCATGAAATCGAACGCAGTCCTTGCCATTCACGGCGGCGCCGGCACGATCCTGCGCGCTTCGATGGCGCCCGAAGTCGAAACCCAGTATCTCGACGCGCTGAACCGCATTCTCGTGACTGGCCAGCGCATCCTGGCCGAAGGCGGCAGCGCGCTCGACGCAGTCGAAGAAGCGGTGCGCCTGCTCGAAGACTGTCCGCTATTCAACGCGGGCCACGGCGCGGTGTTCACGTCCGCGGGCACGCATGAACTCGACGCCTCGATCATGGACGGCCGCTCGCTCGAAGCGGGCGCCGTGTGCTGCGTGAAGCGCGTGCGCAATCCGGTGCGGGCGGCGCGCTGCGTGCTCGAGAAGAGCGAGCACGTGCTCTTCACGGGCGAAGGCGCGGAAGCGTTTGCGGCAGCCCAGGGCCTCGAATTCGTCGATCCCGGCTATTTCCACACCGATGCGCGCTACCGCCAATGGCAGCTCGCCCGCGGCGAAGCGCGCGCGATGCTCGATCACGATGGCGCAACCCTTCAGGCAAACGCGGAAGCCCGGGCGGGTGCAAACGCATCGGCAGACAGCCTGCCGCACGAGCCGATCGACCCCAACCGCAAATACGGCACGGTGGGCGCAGTGGCGCTCGACGCGCACGGCCATCTCGCGGCGGCGACTTCGACCGGCGGCATCACGAACAAGCAGGTGGGCCGCGTGGGCGACGCGCCGCTGATCGGCGCGGGCTGCTATGCCGACGACGCCACCTGCGCGGTGTCCACCACGGGATCGGGCGAAATGTTCATGCGCATGGTCGCGGCCTATGACGTCGCGGCGCAAATGAAATATCGCGGTGTTTCACTCTCCGAAGCCGCTGCGAATGTCGTGATGGAGCAATTGCCGCGCATCGACGGCCGTGGCGGCCTGATCGCCGTGGACGCACAAGGCAACGTGGTCCTGCCGTTCAACACCGAAGGCATGTATCGCGGCTACGCGCGCGTGGGCGAAGCGCCCGTTGCGTCGATCTACGCTTAAGCGGCGCATCGTTTTGCGCACCAAACGAAGGAATCCTCATCGTGCAGATGTCCTCGCACTCTCCTGATACCGCGCCGGGCCGCGAAAAGGCCGCGCTGCCGCCGAACCGCGTGATCGACGTCCGCGATCTCTGCGTGTCGTTCAGGCGCGGCGCGGGCGCGTTCGAAGCCGTGCGCAATCTGTCGTTCCACGTCGATCGGGGCGAGACGCTCGCCATCGTCGGCGAATCGGGCTCGGGCAAGTCGGTCACGTCGCTTTCGCTGATGCGGCTTGTCGAGCACGGCGGCGGCAGCATGACGGGCGGCAGCATCGACCTGCGCCGCCGCAACGGCAGCGTGCTCGATCTCACGCGTGCCAGTGCCTCGACCATGCGCTCGGTGCGCGGCGCGGACATCGCGATGATCTTTCAGGAGCCGATGACCTCGCTGAACCCGGTGTTCACGGTGGGGAACCAGATCAGCGAGGCGATCGCGCTGCATCAGCAGATGAACGCCGCGCAGGCGCGCGCCGAAACGCTGCGCCTGCTCGACCTCGTGCGCATTCCCGAGGCGCGCCGCGTGACGGACCGCTTCCCGCATCAGCTTTCGGGCGGCATGCGCCAGCGCGTGATGATTGCGATGGCGCTCTCGTGCAAGCCCGCGCTCCTGATCGCCGACGAACCGACCACGGCGCTCGACGTGACGATCCAGGCGCAGATCCTGCAGCTCATTCGCGGCCTGCAGGACGAGATGGATATGGGCGTGGTCTTCATCACGCACGACATGGGCGTGGTGGCCGAAGTGGCGGACCGCATCCTCGTGATGTATCGCGGGGAGAAAGTGGAAGAGGGCGCATCGGATGCGCTGTTCGCCGCGCCTTCGCATCGCTACACGCAGGCGTTGCTCGCCGCCGTGCCGAAGCTTGGCGCGATGCAGGGCACCGACCTGCCGGAGAAGTTCCCGCTGCTTTCGGTGAGCGACGCGGCGCGCCCGGTTGCCCCGTCAACGCTGCCGGCGAACGCGCCGAAAACGCACGCGGCGCCGGTCCTGCGCGTGCGCGACCTCGTCACGCGCTTCCCCGTGCGCAGCGGTCTGTTCGGCAAGGTCACCGGCCGCGTGCATGCGGTCGAAAAAGTCAGCTTCGATCTTCACGCCGCCGAAACGCTCGCGCTGGTGGGCGAGTCCGGTTGCGGAAAATCGACCACGGGACGCTCGCTGCTGCGGCTCGTCGAGAGCCAGAGCGGCACGATCGAATTCGGCGGCCACAATATCAGCACCCTCACCGGCCCCGCACTGCAGACGTTGCGCCGCGATATCCAGTTCATTTTCCAGGACCCGTTCGCCTCGCTCAACCCGCGCCTCACGGTGGGCTTCTCGATCATGGAGCCGCTGCTCGTGCACGGCATCGCGAAGGGGGCGAAGGCGCAGGCGCGCGTGGAATGGCTGCTCGATCGCGTGGGCCTGCCGAAGTCGGCGGCGGGCCGCTACCCACACGAATTCTCGGGCGGCCAGCGTCAGCGCATTGCTATTGCGCGCGCGCTGTCGATGAACCCGAAAGTCGTGATCGCCGACGAATCGGTGTCGGCGCTCGACGTTTCCGTGCAGGCGCAGATCGTCAACCTGATGCTCGACCTGCAGCAGGAGCTTGGTGTGGCGTATCTCTTCATCTCGCACGATATGGCCGTGGTGGAACGCGTGAGCCATCGCGTCGCGGTGATGTACCTGGGGCAGATCGTCGAGATCGGCCCGCGCCGCGCCGTGTTCGAGAATCCGCAGCACGCCTATACGAAGAAGCTCATGGGCGCGGTGCCGATCGCCGATCCGGCGCGCCGCCACGCGAAGCGCGTGCTCGCCGCCGACGAACTGCCGAGCCCGATTCGCGCAACCGGCGACGAGCCGCAGGTCCTGCCGCTCGTGGCGGTCGGCCCGGGTCACTTCGTGGCGAAGCATCGGGTGGGCGGCGCTTACTGAACACGCCGTCACGCCACGCAGTCGTTCGCTGTTTAGCTGGATCGTTTTGCTGAGTCGTCAAGATTCATTGTTATGGAGACCTGATTGATGAAAGAAGTCAAAACATGGATGAAGGGCAGCGCGCTCGCACTCGCGCTGATCGCGGGCGCGAGCGCGGCACAGGCCGCCGGACAGCGCGCCGTGATGGCCGTCGATTCGACCTTCTCGACGCTTGACCCATACGACGCCAACGACACGCTCTCGCAGGCGGTTTCGAAGTCGTTCTACCAGGGCCTGTTCGGTTTCGACAAGGACCTCAAGCTCACCAACGTACTCGCCACGAGCTATGAAGTGAGCGGCGACGGCCTCGTCTATACCTTCAGGCTGCGCGAGGGCGTGAAGTTCCAGGACGGCACCGACTTCAACGCGGCGGCCGTGAAGGCGAACTTCGACCGCGTGACGGACCCGGCGAACCACCTGAAGCGCTACAACATGTTCCGCCGCATCGCGAAGACCGAAGTGGTCGATCCGTACACGGTGAAGGTCACGCTGAACGCGCCGTTCTCGGCGTTCGTGAACGTGCTCGCGCACCCTTCGGCGGTGATGATCTCGCCGGCGGCCATGAAGAAGTGGGGCAAGGACATCGGCCTGCATCCGGTGGGCACGGGCCCGTTCGCTTTCGTGAAGTGGGACCCGGCTGGCGACCTCGTCGTCCACAAGTTCGCCGGCTACTGGAAGAAGGGCTACCCGAAGATCGATGAGATCGACTGGAAGCCGGTGGCCGACAACAACACGCGCGCGGCGCTCATGCGCACTGGCGAAGCGGACTTCGCCTTCCGCATTCCGTTCGAGCAGGCGAGCGCGTTCCAGTCGAACCCGAAGGTGGATTTGATCGCCACGCCCTCGATCATCCAGCGCTACATCAGCCTGAACACCGCGAAGAAGCCGTTCGACAACCCGCTCGTGCGCCAGGCGCTGAACTACGCGATCAACAAGGACGCGCTGGCCAAGGTGGCGTTCGGGGGCTATGCGCTGCCTTCGGACGGCGTGCTGCCGCAAGGTGTGGACTACTCGGTCAAGCTCGGCCCCTGGCCTTACGATCCGGCCAGGGCGCGAGAACTGCTCAAGCAGGCCGGTTACCCGAACGGCTTCGAAACGACGCTGTGGTCGGCGTATAACAACTCGACCGCGCAAAAGGCCATTCAGTTCGTGCAGCAGCAGCTCGCGCAGGTGGGCGTGAAGGCGAACGTCGAAGCGCTCGAAACGGGCACTGCGGTCGCGCGCGTGGAAAGCGCGCAGGACCCGGCAACGGCGGGCGTGCGCATGTATTACATCGGCTGGTCGTCGTCCACGGGCGAGGCCGATTGGGGCATCTCGCCGCTGCTCGCTTCGGCATCGTGGCCGCCCAAGCTCATGAATACGGCGTACTACAAGAACCCGGCGGTCGATGAGGACCTCGCGAAGGCGCTCGAAACGACGGACCGCGCGCAAAAGACGGCGCTCTACGCCGACGCGCAAAAGCGCATCTGGGCCGACGCCCCGTGGGTGTTCCTCGTCAAGGAGAAGGTCGTGTACGCCCGCAGCAAGCGCCTGGCCGGCGCGTATGTGGCGCCGGACGGCTCGTTCAACTTCGACGAGATCTCGATTCGCTAATGCGTTGCGCGCCGCGCCGGAACGGTTGGTTCCTGTGCGGCGCGCACGCCCCGATGCAGTAACGCGCTCATGCTGAATTTCATTGTCAAACGCTCGGTGGGTCTGCTGCCGACGCTCCTGATCGTCGCGGTCCTGGTGTTCCTGTTCGTGCACCTGCTGCCGGGCGACCCGGCGCGCCTCGCGGCCGGTCCCGAAGCGGACGACGCGACGGTCGCGCTCGTGCGCGCCGACCTCGGCCTCGACCAGTCGCTGCCGCAGCAGTTCCTCCACTTCTTCGTGCGCGTCGCTCACGGTGACTTTGGCGTTTCGATGCGCAGCAAGCGCCCGGTCGTCACCGAAATTAGCGAGCGTTTCATGCCCACGCTGCTGCTCACGCTCACCAGCATGGTCTGGGCCGTGGTGTTCGGCATGGCGATCGGCATCGTCTCGGCCGTGTGGCGCAATCGCTGGCCCGATCGCATCGGCATGGCGCTCGCGGTGTCGGGCATTTCGTTTCCGGCTTTCGCGCTCGGCATGGCGCTCATGGAGCTGTTCTCGGTGCGCCTGGGCTGGCTCCCCGTGGTGAGCGACGGTTCCTGGCGCAGCTACGTGCTGCCGTCGATCACACTCGGTGCGGCGGTGGCTGCGGTGATGGCGCGCTTCACGCGGGCCTCCTTCGTCGAAGTGCTCAACGAGGACTTCGTGCGCACGGCGCGCGCGAAGGGCGTGGCCGAGCAATGGGTAGTGATCAAGCATTGCCTGCGCAACGCGATGATTCCCGTCGTCACGATGATGGGCCTGCAGTTCGGCTTCTTGCTGGGCGGCTCGATCGTCGTGGAAGTGGTGTTTAACTGGCCGGGCCTCGGGCGGCTGCTCATCGATTCGGTTTCGATGCGCGATTACCCCGTGATTCAGGCCGAAGTGCTGTTGTTCTCGCTCGAGTTCATCGTCATCAATCTGATCGTGGACGTGCTGTACGCGGTCATCAATCCGACCATTCGATTCAGGTGAGCCCGCCATGAGCACGACCCTAGACGTTGATGTACGCGCACAGGACGAAGCGATCCGCACACCGTGGCGCGAATTCTGGCGCAAGTTCCGCAAGCAACATGTCGCGCTCGGCGCGGGCGCATTCGTGCTGCTGCTGGTGCTGATTGCGGTGTTCGCGCCGCATCTCGTGCCTTACGACCCCGAAAATTACTTCGACTACGACTCGCTCAACGCGGGTCCAACGGCGGCCCACTGGTTCGGCGTGGACGCGCTGGGCCGCGATATTTTCAGCCGCATTCTCGCGGGCACGCGCATATCGCTCGCGGCGGGCTTTCTTTCCGTGGCGCTGGGCGCCGTGGTCGGCACGTTCTTCGGCTTGCTCGCGGGGTACTACGAAGGGTGGTGGGACCGCATCACCATGCGTGTGGCCGACGTGTTGTTCGCATTCCCAGGCATTCTGCTCGCCATCGGCGTGGTGGCGATCCTCGGCAACGGCATGATCAATGTGGTCTGTGCGGTGGCGGTATTCAGCATTCCGGCGTTCGCGCGGCTCGTGCGCGGCAATACGCTCATGCTCAAGCATCTCACGTATGTCGAGGCTGCGCGCAGCATTGGCGCGTCGGATTGGACGATCATCATGCGGCATATTCTGCCGGGCACCGTGTCGTCCGTGATTGTGTATCTGACCATGCGTATCGGCACGTCGATCATCACGGCGGCGAGCCTGTCGTTCATCGGCCTTGGCGCGCAGCCGCCCACGCCGGAGTGGGGCGCCATGCTCAACGAGGCGCGCGCAGACATGGTGACGGCGCCGCATATCGCGCTGTTCCCGAGCCTCGCCATCTTCCTCACCGTGCTCGCGTTCAATCTGCTGGGCGACGGCTTGCGCGACGCGCTCGACCCGAAGCTGGATCGCGCATGAGCATCGATCGTGGAGATACCGCGCCGCATGTCGGCACACTGGCGAGCGGGGCGACGGGAACGATTGCCGACGTAGCCGGCGTGCGCGTCGGACATTGCACGCTCGACGCGGGCGAGGTGCAAACCGGCGTGACCGTGCTGTTGCCGCATGCGGGCGACCTCTTTCGCGAGAAGGTGCCGGCGAGCGTCTGCGTGATCAACGGTTTCGGCAAGAGCATTGGGCTCATGCAGCTCGAAGAGTTGGGCGTGCTCGAAACGCCGGTCGCGCTGAGCAACACGTTTGCGGTGGGCACACTCGCGCAAGCGCAGACTCGCGCGGCGGTCGCGGGGAATCCGCAAATCGGGCGCGGCCTGCCGACCGTCAATCCGCTCGTGTTCGAGTGCAACGACGGCTATCTGAACGATATTCAGGCGCTGGCGGTGCGTGAGGAACACTATCTCGCTGCCTGCGCGGCTGCGAACGCTGACTTCGCGCGTGGCAGCGTAGGCGCGGGCCGCGGCATGTCGAGCTTCGACCTGAAGGGCGGCATCGGCACGGCGTCGCGCGTGGTGCAGGCGGCGCTCGCGCCGTACACCGTCGGCGCGCTCGTGCTGACGAACTTTGGCCGCTTGCCGATGCTGACGATCGGCGGCGTGCCCGTGGGGCGCGAGCTTGCGGCGCGCGCGGCGTCCAATCGCGCAGCGCAGGAACCCGAGAAGGGCTCGATCATCATGCTGATCGCCACGGACGCGCCGCTCGACGCGCGGCAGCTTCGGCGCGTGTCGATGCGCGCGGCAGCGGGTCTCGCGCGCACGGGGTCCGTTTATGGACACGGCAGTGGCGATATCGCCATGGCGTTCAGCACCGCGTACACATTGGCGCACGACGCGCCGACCCACGCGTTGCCGCCCCTGCTCGCCGACTCGCAGCTCGATCCGCTGTTTCAGGCGAGCGCCGATTGCGTCGAGCAAGCCATTCTCGATGCCTTGTGGTGCGCGCGCACCGTGCAGGGCCGCGATGGCCACGTGCGTCTGGCGCTGCGCGAAGCGGTGCCCGATCTCGCCGAACTGCTTTCAGGCGGAGCGCAGGCGTGAAGGTCCTCATCTCGGTCGATATCGAAGGCATAGGCGGCGTCTTCAACGTTGCGCAAACGCGCGCGGGAAACGCCGAGTACGAGCAGGCCCGCCGCTGGATGACGCTCGAAGCGAACGCGGCCGTGGAGGGCGCGTTCTCGGGCGGCGCGAGCGAGGTGTGGGTCAACGACTCGCATGGCGGCTTCAACAACCTGCTGCTCGACGAGATCGATGCGCGCGCACGCGTGATACTCGGCAAGCCGCGCACGCTGGGCATGATGGCGGGGCTCGAGCACCGGCCCGCGCTCGTTTTCATGATCGGCTATCACGCCATGGCGCAAAGCCGCGGCATGCTTGCGCACACCATCAACAGTTTTGCGTTTGCGCGTGTGCTCGTCGATGGCGTGGCGACGGGCGAGGCGGGGCTGTATGGCGCGCTCGCGCAGGAATACGGCGCACGAGTGGCGCTGCTCAGCGGTGACGATGTGTTCGAAGGCGAAACGCGGCCCGCTTTTCCCGATGCGAAGTTCGTGGTGGTGAAGCGCGCCGGCGGCCACGCGAGCGGCGACCTGCTGACGCCCGCCGCGAGCCGCGAGCGGATTCGCGACGCGGCGCACGAAGCCGTCGGGCAGGTGGCACGCGACGGCGCGTGGTGGGACCGCGCGTGTGCCGCGCCGCGCGTGCGCACGTGCGAGCTGCATACGCAGACTACTGCGCTGGCCGACCTCTTTGCGCAGTGGCCCGGTGTCGAGCGCGCGGCGGGCTGCTTGATCCGGTTCGTGGCGCCAACCGCCGAGTCCCTCGTGCGCACGCTCAATAGCTTGTCGGCGATGTCTGCGGTGCTGCGATGAGGCGGCGGTCGTTCGCCGCATTGTGCAACTAACTGTCAGCCCCGCCACACGTCACACAACGGATAGGCGGCTTCGCCGCCAATCCGCAAAAAAAGCCTGCCGATTACCCGGTGAGATCTTCCTCCAGGCGGTCGAACACCCGCCGCGTCGCGCCACGCGCGTGCAGCGCGAACAGCAGTAGCGAGCGGCCGGTCACCTGGTAGATATCGCCCGCTTCGAATTCGGGCAGCTCGTCGCGCACGGGCATGTTCGTGTCGATGAGGCAGTTCCACTGATCGTTGCCCGGCACGGAAGGCAGCGTGAAATCCACCACGTCGTGATAGGCGTTGAGCACGATAAGCATGGTCGCATCCGAAGCGAGGCGCATGATGCCGCTCGTTTGCGATCGTCCATCGATCAGCATGCCGAAACAACGCATGGCCGAATCGTCCCACTGCTCCCGAGCGATCGGTACGGCTGCGGGCGAGAGCCATTCGACGTCGGTGACGTCAAGCGCGGCGTTGTGCTCGCCGATGAGAAACCGGTTGCGTCGCAGCACCGGCAGCGCATGGCGCAGCGCGGTGAGCTTGCGCACGAAGTCGGCGAGCGCGCGGCCCGTGTCGTCAATGCCCTCCCAGTCTACCCAGCTCACCTCGTTGTCCTGGCAGTACGCATTGTTGTTGCCGCGCTGCGTGCGGCCGAATTCGTCGCCCGCGAGCAGCATCGGCGTGCCCTGCGAGAGCAGCAAGGTGGCGAGGAAGTTGCGCTTCTGGCGCTCGCGCAGCGCGCGGATTTCGGGGTCGTCGCTCGGGCCTTCCTCTCCGCAGTTCCACGAGAGATTATCGCCGTGGCCGTCGCGGTTCTCTTCGCCGTTGGCTTCGTTGTGACGCTCGTTGTACGAAACGAGATCGTTCAGCGTGAAGCCGTCGTGCGCGGTGACGAAGTTCACGCTTGAACATGGCCGCCGCCCGCGCCGGTTGAAGCTGTCGCCGGAGGCGCACAGGCGCGTGGCGAGTTCGGGCGCCTTGCCTTCGTCGCCTTTCCACCAGGCGCGCGTGGTGTCGCGAAAGCGGTCGTTCCATTCCATCCAGCCGGGCGGGAAACCGCCCACCTGGTAGCCGCCCGGCCCGCAGTCCCACGGCTCGGCAATCAGCTTCACGCTCGCGAGAATCGGATCCTGGCGGCAGCTGTCGAGAAAGCCGCCGCCTTCGTCGAAGCCGTAGGGCTCGCGCCCCAGGATCGTCGCGAGGTCGAAGCGAAAACCGTCCACGCCCATTTCCAGCACCCAGTAGCGCAGGCTGTCCGTGACCATCTGCAGTACGCGCGGGTGCGAGAGATTGAGCGTATTGCCGGTGCCGGTGTCGTTGATGTAATAGCGCCTGTCTTCGGGTAGCCGGTAGTACGAAGCATTGTCGATGCCGCGAAACGAGAGCGTCGGGCCGAGTTCGCTGCCTTCGGCCGTGTGGTTGTAAACCACGTCGAGTATGACTTCGAGACCCGCCTGGTGGAGGCGGTCCACCATGTTCTTGAACTCGTCGATCGAGCCGTGCGCGCCCACCGAGTAGCGCGGGTCCGGCGCGAAGAAGCCGATGGTGTTGTAGCCCCAGTAGTTCGTGAGACCGCGTTCGAGCAGATGCGAGTCGTTCACGAAGGTATGAATGGGCAGTAGCTCCACGGATGTCACGCCAAGCCCGCGCATATATTCGAGCACCGGCGTTTGTGCGAGCCCGGCGAAGGTGCCGCGCTCTTCGGGCGGCACCTCGGGATGGCGGATCGTGTAGCCGCGCACGTGCGTTTCGTAGATGATCGTGCGCTCGCGCGGCACACGCTCGCGCATCGGGTGGTGCCATGTGAAGCCCTGATCGACCACGCGGCAGCGCGGCACATAGCGCGCACTGTCTCGCGTGTCGAACGAAAGATCGCCGTCGCGGCTTCCGATCGTGTAGCCGAACACGGCGGGATGCCAGCGCATCGCGCCCACGTGCGCCTTCGCATAGGGATCGAGCAGCAGCTTGTGCGGATTGAAGCGATGGCCCGCTTGCGGCTCGTACGGCCCATGCACGCGATACCCATAGATGGCGCCCGGTTCGAGTTCGGGCAGATAGACGTGCCACACTTCGTCGGTGTATTCGGGCAACTCGATGCGTTCGAGTTCGCGCAGGCCGCTCTTGTCGAAAAGACACAACTCGACCTTCGTAGCGTTCGCGGAGAAGAGCGAGAAGTTCACACCGCGGCCGTTCCAGGTGGCGCCGAGGGGGAACGGTTGTCCTTCTACGATGCGGGTAGCGGTTTTTTTCTTCATGGGCTCGTCGGTTGGGGACGCGATGGCGCGCGCCTCCAACACCGTTGCGCGCGAGGGCGGGGGCTTGTATCAAGCAAGGTTTGGGCCCAGGATGCGCGGCGCAGCGGGAAGACGAGAGGAGGGGGCCGGATGCACGGGGCACTGCGGCGGTGCGTGCTGCGAGCGTGTAGCTTTGGCGCAGCGCGTGCACAGATTTACCGATTTTCTCGACGACTCCGCGTGCACCGCCTATTTCACGGTTTGCACGACTTCGAAGCCTTCGAACTCGGGGTGGCTCAGATAGACCGGACGGTTTGCGCCGCCCGTATTGCCCGCGTTTCGATGCGCCGCGCGAAAGGCGTCGGAGCGCGTCCAGTCGTCGAAGTGCGCGTGGCTCGCCCAGATCGTGTGGCTCGCGTAGAGCACGTGGTCTTCGCGCTGCGGGCCTTTGAGCAGATGAAATTCGATAAAGCCGGGCACTTGCTTCAAGTGCGTGTCGCGCGTGGCCCAGACTTCCTCGAATGCGGCCTCGGAGCCTGGCGCGACCTTGAAGCGGTTCATGGCGATATACATGCGGCGTTCCCCTTCGCGTACGAAAAATCGATAGGCAGGGCGGCGCGGTGAATGCGCCCGCCGCCGCTTCGAGCTTCGATTATAAGAGGCCGTGAAGGCGCTCGCGCCGCGTCAGTCCCCCGGCCTCAGCCGACGCGGAACACCTGCACGGTGCCCGCAAGCGTGGTGGACTGCGTGTCGAGCGCGTGGGCGGCCGCGGTGACCTGCTCGACGAGCGCCGCGTTTTGCTGCGTGACTTCGCCCATCTGCGTGACGGCGGTGTCGACCTGCTCGATGCCGCTTTGCTGCTGCTCCTAGGCGGAGGAAGCGACGCGGCCTGTTCCTCGGTACGCGCCGAGAGGTCGATCATGCCCGCTGAGATCTCGCGCGTGGCCACCGAAACCGATTCGCTGCCCGAGCGCAACGCGGTCGAGCACGAGACGTGTGCGCGCGATGGAAACTACAGAATTTCTTTGATCAGGCGCCGGTAACTGCCACGGGAGCAGGGGCGTTCGCGCGTCGCGGCGTGAGCACGGCCAGCACGGCGGCGACGATAAAGAGGGCGGGCACGTCGCCGAGCAGATGGCCGAGATGGCCGGGCGACGCCAGCGACTGGACCGTCATGATTGCGCCGTGCACGACGCTCGACCACACCGTGAACCAGATCAGGCTCAAATGCTCGAGCGGACGGCGCGCGGCGCGCATGAGGAACACGCCCAGCGTGGCGTAGATGCCGACGATCATCAGCGGGTAGTCAGAGTGGCCCGAGTGCCAGGTCCAGCCGGACGGCCAGAGCACCATCAGCGGGTAGATCGCGAAGGTGGCGATTGCGCCGACCGCGTATAGGGCGATGGAGAGGCTTTTGAGCCGGGTCGAGTCGTCCATGGAGCACCCCGTTGTACCGTTTGACAGTGTGGGGAATATGCGCGTACGCGCTTTCTCGCGCAAGCCCTTTGCGATTAACGCGCTAATTCGCGCAACTTGCCCGCGCGATGAGTGATGTTTGGCGCAATTTCACTCGTACGTGGTGGCGGCTAACTGAAAGCAATTCGTAAAATTCAATTCACAATTGGTAATGTTATAACGTAACATTAGCGTCGAGCTGCAGCCACAACCCCTGTGCAGCGTGCGTCCACCCTGGGCCCGGACGTTCGCCGCGCATCACTCCAACGACGCAAACAAGAAACCATCGTGGCGACCATCCCTTTTTCGTCCTTGTCCGCGTTGCTGGCGGGGCTGCGCTTCGCGCGCGTCCTGCCGCTCGCCCCCTTGCCACTCGCGCTCTGCGGTGAGCTGGCTCATGCCCAATCGCCGGCAATGAACGCGGCCGACGCCGCGGCTGGCGACACCCGGCAGGGCGTCGCGACGCTCGCGCCGGTGTTCGTCACCGCGAACCCGCTCGGCAACACCGCTCTCACGGCGCCCTCCACCGCGCTCTACGGTGACGCGCTCGTCCTGCGCCGCGCCAACTCGCTGGGCGAAACGCTCAACGGCCTGCCGGGTGTTTCGACGACGACCTACGGCCCCATGGTCGGGCGTCCGATCATTCGCGGCATGGACGGCGACCGCATCCGTCTGCTGCAGAACGGCGTGGCCGCGTTCGACGCCTCGTCGCTCTCGTACGACCACGCGGTGCCGCAGGATCCGCTCTCGATCGAGCGCGTCGAGATCGTGCGCGGGCCGGCCGCGCTGCTGTACGGCGGCAATGCGATTGGCGGCGTGGTCAACACGATCGACAACCGCATTCCGCGCGAGCCGATTTCGGGCGTCAGCGGCGCGGTGGATGCGAGCTACGGCGGCGCGAACGACGCGCGCGCCGGCGCGGCGCAGGTGGAGGGCGGCAACGGCGGCTTCGCGTTCCACGTGGACGCCTTCGCCCGCGACACGAGCAACCAGCGCATTCCCGGCTACGCGCACTCGGCGCAGCAACGCGCGCTGGACGGTCCCGATGCCGAAGAGCCCTATGGCAGCATCCCGAACAGCGACGGGCGCTGGCACGGCGGCGCGGTCGGCTCCTCGTACACCTGGGCCGACGGCTACGCGGGCATCTCGTACAACGGCTTCGACGCGAACTACGGCTCCGTGGCCGAAGACGACGTGCGCCTGCGCATGCATCAGGACCATGTGGCGCTCGCGTCCGAAGTGCGCAACCTGCAGGGGCCGATCAGCCAGCTCAAGTTCGATTTCGGTTATACGGACTACGAACATCGCGAGATCGACAACGGCGAAACGAGCACGACGTTCCGTAACCACGGCTACGAAGCGCGCCTGGAAGCGCGTCACGAGAAAATCGGGCCGCTGGAGGGCGCCTTCGGCGTGCAGGTGAGCCAGAACACCTTCTCGGCGCTAGGCGACGAGGTGCTCGTGCCGACCACGCAAACCACCAATGTCGCGCTGTTCGGTCTGGAGGAGTGGAACGTGACGCCGGCGCTGAAACTGAGTCTGGGCGGGCGCCTCGAGCATGTGAAGCTCGATCCGGTGGCGGGCGAAGACGGCACGAAGTTCGCGGGCGTGCAGGCGCGCGACTTCAACGCGGGCAGTCTCTCGGCGGGCGCGCTCTACCAGCTCACGCCCGTATGGTCGGTGGTGGGCAGCGTGGCGTACACCGAGCGCGCGCCGACTTTCTACGAGCTTTACGCAAACGGCCCGCACGACGCGACTGGCCAGTATTTGATCGGCAACCCCGACGCACAGAAGGAAAAGGCCGTTTCCACGGATCTTTCGCTGCGCTACGCGAGCGGCCCCAACAAGGCGAGCGCGGGCGTGTTCTACAGCCGCTTTCGCAATTACCTCACGGAGTACAACACCGGCCGCCTCGTGGACGACGGCGACACGCCCGTGCCCGCCGGCACCGCGGATGCGCTCAACGAGGCCGTCTACCGCGGCGTGCCCGCGGAATTCTATGGCGTGGAACTGGAAGGGCGCTGGCGCGTGCTGGAGCGCGGCGCGCATCGGCTCGATATCGGCTTGGCCGCCGACTACACGCACGCGCGCAACGTGGATACGGGCGCGCCGCTGCCGCGCATTGCGCCGCTGCGCGCGACGCTGAACGCCGATTACGGCTACGGCCCGTTCGGCGCACACGCCGAACTCGTACACGCATGGGCGCAAAATCGCGTGCCCGAAGACGATTTGCCGACCGCCGGCTACACCACGCTCGCGCTGGCGCTCACCTACAAATTCCATGTGGGCGCAACGAACTGGCTCGCGTACGTGCGCGGCGACAATCTCACGAATCAGGACGTGCGCTATGCCAGTTCCGTGGTGCGCGACATCGCGCCCGAGGGCGGGCGCAGTGTCATGGTCGGATTGCGCACCACGTTCTAGCGCGTCATGCCGCTCACACGGTGGCAGCCACCGGCCGCACCGCCGCGCTCGGCGGCTGTCCGGTCTGCTGCCGCGAGCGGCCCGAGCTCAGATAGTCGGCGATCGAATCCTGCGTGATCTCGCCCACATAGGCGCCCTCGGCGTCGAGCACCGGCATCCACGAGGCGCGGAACTGGTACATCTTCGAGAGCACGATGCGCAGGTTGTCGTCAACGGAAACGGTGGCCGGGAAGGGCGTGATGCGATCGCCGCACACGCCTTCGGCCCCACGCGCGGCGCGGCGCGCCACGAAACCGAGCGCATGCTGGGCTTCGTCGAGCACGGTGAGGTAGCGCGAATCGCTTTCGTCCATCGCGGCGAACGCGTGCGAGAGCGGCGTTTCGGCGCGCGCCGTTTCGGGCTGCGTGGCGGCGTCACCGGCCTTTACGAGCAACAGGCGCTTGAGCGTGCTGTCCTGGCCCACGAACTGCGCGACGAAGTCGTCATGCGGGCGCGCAAGCAGCGTATCGGGATGGTCGTACTGCACGAGCCTGCCGCGCCGGAACACCGCGATGCGGTCGCCCAGCTTGATCGCCTCGTCGATATCGTGGCTCACCATGATGACGGTCTTCTTCAGTTGCCGCTGCATCTGGAAGAACTCGTTCTGGATGGCTTCGCGATTGATCGGATCGACCGCGCCGAACGGCTCGTCCATGAGCAGCACGGGCGGGTCGGCGGCCAGCGCGCGAATCACGCCGATACGTTGCTGCTGGCCGCCCGAAAGCTCGCGCGGATAACGCTTTAAATACAGCTTCGGGTCGAGCGCGACCATCGACATCAGCTCCGCCGCGCGCTCCGCGCAGCGCTTCTTGTCCCAGCCGAGCAGGCGCGGCACGACCGTGATGTTCTCCGCGATCGTCATGTTCGGAAACAGGCCGATCTGCTGGATCACATAGCCGATGCGGCGGCGCAGATCCACTTCGTTCAGGCCCGTGGTGTCCTCGCCGTTGATGAGCACGCGGCCCGAGGTCGGCTCGATCAGCCGGTTGATCATCTTGAGCGTGGTGGTCTTGCCGCAGCCCGACGGGCCGAGGAACACGCAGATCTCGCCTTCGGCCACCGAAAGGCTCACCGAGTCGACGGCGCGCACGGTCTGGCCGTCTTTCTGCGTGAAGGTCTTCGTCAGTTGGTCGAGTTCGATCATGTCTTCTGTACTCCTTTCGGTGTCAATGCGCGCTGCAGCATCTGCAACAACAGGTCGGCGGCGATCGCGAGCACGCTCACGAGCACGGCGCCCACGAGCAGCTTCATCATGCTGCTCTGGCCAATGGCGCGAATGATCAGCGTGCCGAGGCCGCCCGCGCCGATCACGGCGGCAATGGTCATCACGCCGATGTTCATCACGACCGCCGTGCGCACGCCCGCGAGAATCACGGGCACGGCCAGCGGCAAGTCGACGAGACGCAGCCGCTGCCACGACGTCATGCCGATGCCGGTGCCGGCTTCCTTGATGCCCGCGTCCACGTTGCGCAACGCGAGGTAGGTGTTGCGCATGATGGGCAGCAGCGAATAGAGAAACACGGCCGTGATGGCGGGCACCGCGCCAATGCCCA
This sequence comes from Paraburkholderia sp. CNPSo 3281, assembly GCF_024206515.1. Lineage (NCBI taxonomy): Bacteria > Pseudomonadati > Pseudomonadota > Betaproteobacteria > Burkholderiales > Burkholderiaceae > Paraburkholderia > Paraburkholderia sp. CNPSo 3281. The sequence goes on from NZ_JAMBPS010000007.1 coordinate 73,282, forward strand.
GGCCGAAGCGCGAGAACACCGGAATCATCAGGCCGAACAGCGCGATGGAGGGCAGCGTGAGGATGATGGTCGCAACGCCCAGCAGCGGCGCCGCGAGCCAGTCGTGGCGGCTGATGAGCACGCCGAGCGGCACGCCCGCGATGATCGCGCAGCCCACGGCGATGCCCACGAGGTAGAGATGCTGGAGCGTGAGCTGCAGCAGCTCGGGCCAGCTCGAAGCGAGATAGTCGAATACGTTCATATGGCCTGGCCTCCTTCAGGGGAGCGAATGCGTGCGCAGGAACTCCGCCGCCACTTGCTGGGCGGGCTTGCCGTCCAGATCCACGGCCTTGTTCATGTCTTGCATCACGTCGTTGTTGAGGGCGGCGGATAGCGCGTTGAGTTGCGCGGCCAGTTTGGGATTGCGCTCGAGCACTTCCTTGCGCACCACGGGCGTGGCGTTGTACGGCGGGAAGAAGTGCTTGTCGTCTTCGAGCGGCACGATGCCGAAGCCTTTCACGCGGCCATCGGTGGTGTAGACGAGGCCGATCTTCAGCTGGTTGTTATGCAGCGCCGTGTAGACGAGGCCGGGGTCCATCTGCTTCATCTGCGAGCGGTGAAAGCTCATGCCGTAGGTCGCGAGCAGCGGCTTGAGACCATCCGGGCGATTCGCGAACTCGGCGTCCATGCCGAACACGTAGCGCTTCGCGTCAGGGTCCGTCTTCAACCTTTGCGCAAGCTGCGAGACCGTGGTGATGCCGGTTTCCTCGGCGAATTTGCTTGGCAGACCTAATGCATACGTGTCGTTGAGCGGCGAGGCGTTGAGCCAGACGAGACCGCGCGGCGCATCGAGCGCCTTCACGCGCTCGTACATCGCTTCGGGCGAAAGCTTTTCCGTCAGCTTGTCGTAGACGAGTGCCGCCGTGCCCGTGTAGTCCCATACGAGGTCGAACTGGTCGTTCTCGAGCGCGCTGCGCATGAGCGTGCTGCCGAGGCCGGAGCGCACCTCCACGGTATAGCCGCGCGAGCGCAGGTATTGCGCGGTGACTTCGGCGAGTACGTATTGCTCGGTGAAGTTCTTCGCGCCGAGTACAAGCTTGGGCTGCGCGAATGCGGGCGTGGCGGCGGCAACGAGCGCGCTGCCGATCACGCACGCCTGAACGAAACGGCGCAGGGATTTGAAGGGTGACGCGAACATCATGCGAGCCCTCCGTGACGCGAGAGCCACTGATGGCTGCCGGCGGCGACCACGCCGTCCAGCACGAGCGCGAGCGCGGCCGTGAACGCGGCGCCGAGCAGCAGCAAGGGCTGATCGTTCAGATAGATGCCGGGGAAAATGAGCGAGCCCAGGCTGTCGGCGCCGATCAGATAAGCGAGCGGCGCGGTGCCCACGTTGATGGCGAGGGCGGTGCGCACGCCGCCCACGATGATGGGCAGCGCGCCCGGCAATTCCACGCGCGTGAGCGACTGCCAGCCCGTCATGCCGATGCCGCGCGCGGCTTCGCGCAGTGCACCCGGCACGTTCTTCACGCCCTCATAGGTATTGCGCGTGATGGGCAGCAGCGACGCGAGAAAGAGCGCGACGATGGCGGGAATGTCGCCGATGCCGAACACGCCGAGCGCGATGGCGAGCACCGCGAGCGACGGAATCGTGTTGCCCACGTTGAAGATCTGCATGAAGCGTTCGGCCTGGCGCGCGAAGCGCGGCCGGCTGAGCAGCACGCCGGCGGGCACGCCGACCACGACGGCGAGCGCCATCGAATAGCCGACGAGCAGCAGGTGCCGCCCCGTGTAGTAAGCGAGGTCGCCTGCGTGGCTTTGCCACGTATCGGCGCCGATGGCGCGTGAGAGGGCCCAGGCGATGACGGCAAGGGCGATCAGGCTGCCCGCGAGCAGGGCAGAGCGTCGAGTCATGAAGGTACGCCTCCTTGTTTTTGTGCCGCGCGGCGCAACGCTGCGCGGCGGGGACGCCCATGAGGATGCTCAAGGCGCCGCGAAGGAAGTTCGTGATCCCGGCATGGCCGCGATTGGAACCGACGAAAACAACGGACAGAAAAGCGGACAAAAAAGCGGACAAAAACCAGTCCGCCCGCGCACGATGGCTACGTGGCCGCAGTGGTGGGAACGCGCTTCTCGCGTTCTTCTGGTTGTCATGTTCAGCTCAACGGCACCGAGCAGATCGATGCGCGCTGAAGCAGAAAACCGCCTGATGACGGCATGGATGCGACGGCTTTGAACCGCTACGCGAGGGCCGGAGGCCCGTTTGAACGTCGCTTGCGACACAGCGGCCCTTTAGCGTGGACCGGGTATCTCAATGCGCACGAGAACGACTTCGTTGTGATCGAAACGAGATCAGTATAGATCATTCGATTAGGTGCGTCTACCTTGGGGAGCGATCGCGAGTTGACGTATAACAGGCAGGGTTGCATGCGGTATGTCATTTTGGGAAATTAATCAGTTATCCGGATAAAAATCTTTCGGTAGCATTTCCCGTTTATAAAAAGTGACAGAAAGTGCCGTACAGGTATGCACTTTCGCGTCGTTGGCTTTAGCAAGCGACGTTCCCGGTGCTGCATCGAGGCGCTGCGGCAGAATGTTCCGCTCTTTTCGCCTTCTTAAGATTCGTTTAAGAAAGGCCATTTATTTTGAAGCGCTTCGCATCATCGATGCTCGCCGATTCAACGTTGCGGCCATCGATCTCACTTCCGATTTCACCTTGAGAAGCGCGGCACCCGCTCGCGTTTCTCTGCTCTGCAATCCGTCATTCGATTCATGGCTTTTCGTGCAATAGCGGCCTCCCCGGGCCTCGCGGGGAAACTCATCGTTGTGTCAGCAATCGGTTTGACGAGCGCCGCGTGGCTCGCCCATCGACACGCGAACGTTGCCACCGACGATCCGCTTGCCGACGCGGCGACGGTGACGGCTGCTGCGCCGGCGCAAGATGCAGCGTCACAGGCAGCGGCCAGCGCGGCGCCCGCGAGCGAACGCGCGCCGGCGTATCGCGTGGAGACCGCCGTGGTCGGGCACAGCTTTTCCGACGCGGCCCAGCGTCTCGGCGTGGATGCAGCGACGACGGCGAGGCTGGCGCGCGCGTTCTCGGGCCGCCTCGATTTCCGGCGCGATCTTCAACGCGGCAGCGAGATCCGCTTCGTGTTTCGCAATGACACGAGCGGCGCGAATGGCGCGAGCGAAGCAAAAGATGCAAACGACGTGAGCGCTGCAAATGCCGGCGCGCCACAGAACACAGCGTCTTCAGACGACACGCCGGTCGCGATCCGCATCTCGAACGGCGACGTCTCGCACGATCTCTTTCTCTACCGGAACCTCGCGGGCAACGCGTTCTATTATTCGGCCGACGGTCATGCTGCCGCGCCGTCGTTCTTGCGCTATCCCGTGAAGTTCACGCGCGTGTCGTCACACTTCTCGCTGCGACGGCTCGATCCGGTCACGCATCGCGTGCAGCCGCACGAAGGTGTGGATCTCGCGGCGCCCGTCGGCACGCCCGTTCACGCGACCGCGCGCGGCACCGTGACGTTCGCCGGCTGGCAGACGGGCTACGGCAAGGTCGTGAAGCTCGAGAACTTCGGCCCTTACTCCACGACCTTCGCCCATCTTTCGCGCTTTGCGAAACATGTGAAGGTCGGGCAGACGGTGAGCAAAGGGCAGGTGATCGGCTACGTGGGCGCGACGGGTTGGGCGACGGGGCCGCATCTGCACTATGAGGTGCACGTGGATCAGGTCGCGCACGATCCGCTGACCGTCGACTTGCCGCATCGCGATCCCTTGCAGGGCGAGGACAAGCAGCGCTTCGCGCAGCAGGTCGCGCTCATGGATCCGCTGCTTTAGGCGCGACGCGCGAAAGGCTGCCGCAAGGAAGCGCGCAACGACGTGTGCTGCGCCGCAGAAGCGATTTGCCGATTTTCGATAACACGTCGATTAATGACTCAATAGCATGGTTCCACTCAACCGTGGCGGCCAGGGCCGGCCGCCCGGGCCACCCAGAGGGAGAAAACCATGCAAAGCGAGTCGAACGCACGCCCCGCTGCAGTTGGCACCACACCTGGCACCGTAGTTGGCAACGCAGGCGGCGCAGGCGCGCCCGCGCTCAACCAGACGCTCGGCACGTGGCAGTTGTGGGGCATCGCAGTCGGCCTCGTGATATCGGGCGAGTACTTCGGCTGGAGCTACGGCTGGGCCAGCGCCGGCACGCTCGGCTTCGTCATCACGGCGCTGTTCGTCGCGGCGATGTACACCACGTTCATCTTCAGCTTCACCGAACTCACCACCTCCATTCCGCATGCGGGTGGGCCTTTCGCCTATGCCCGCCGCGCGTTCGGCCCGACCGGCGGGTATCTGGCGGGGGCGGCCACGCTAGTGGAATTCGTATTCGCGCCGCCCGCCATCGCGCTCGCCATCGGCGCGTACCTGCACGTGCAGTTCCCCGGGCTCGAGCCCAAACACGCGGCCATGGGCGCGTATCTCGTGTTCATGGCACTCAATATCGTGGGCGTGCAGATCGCCGCGACCTTCGAACTGATCGTCACGCTGCTCGCCATCTTCGAGTTGCTCGTGTTCATGGGCGTGGTGTCGCCGGGCTTCGCATGGAGCCACTTCACGAAGGGCGGCTGGTCGGGTAACGATCACTTTTCGCTGGGCTCGTTCCATGGCATGTTCGCCGCAATTCCGTTCGCCATCTGGTTCTTCCTCGCGATCGAAGGTGTCGCCATGGCCGCCGAGGAAGCGAAGAACCCGCGCCGCTCGATTCCCATCGCCTACGTGGCCGGCATTCTCACGCTCGTCGCGCTCGCCGTGGGCGTGATGGTGTTCGCGGGCGGCGCGGGAGACTGGACCAAACTCGCCAATATCAACGACCCGCTGCCGCAAGCCATGAAGTTCATCGTCGGCGAGCACAGCGGCTGGATGCACATGCTCGTCTGGCTCGGGCTGTTCGGTCTCGTGGCCTCGTTTCACGGCATCATCCTCGGCTATTCACGGCAGATCTTCGCGCTGGCCCGCGAAGGCTATCTCCCCGCGTGGCTCGCGAAAATCCATCCGCGCTTCAAGACGCCGTATCGCGCGATCCTCGCGGGCGGCGCGGTGGGCATCGCCGCGATCTATAGCGACGAGCTGATCCAGTTCGGCGGGCAGACGCTCACGGCCAACATCGTCACGATGTCGGTGTTCGGCGCGATCGTGATGTACATTGTCAGCATGGCGGCGCTGTTCAAGCTGCGCCGCGTGCAGCCGGCCATGGACCGGCCGTTTCGCGCGCCGCTGTACCCGTTTTTCCCGGCGTTCGCGCTCGTGGCCGCGCTCGTTTGCCTCGGCACGATGGTGTATTTCAATGCGCTGGTCGCGGGGGTGTTCGTGGTGTTCCTCGCGCTCGGCTACGCGTATTTCCTCGCCACGCGTACGCAGCGCGAGGGAATGTCCGTCGAGGGGCTGCTCGAGGAGTGAGCCTCCAGGGCCTGTTCACAGGCCCTGGCTTTGGAGGAGTCCAACGCATGAACTATACGGAGACGATCGGCGCGCGCACCTACCGCTTCGCGGACCTCAAGACGCTGCTCGCCAAAGCCAGCCCGCTGCGCTCCGGCGACCAGCTCGCGGGCGTGGCGGCGGCGAGCGAAGAGGAGCGCGTGGCCGCGAAAATGGCGCTCGCCGCGGTGCCGCTCAAGGCGTTTCTCGCGGAAGCGCTCGTGCCTTATGAAGACGACGAGGTCACGCGCCTGATCGTCGACGATCACGACGCCACCGCGTTCGCGGCCGTTGCGCACCTCACGGTGGGCGACTTTCGCGACTGGCTCCTTTCCGGGGCGGCAGATACCGAAGCGCTTGAACGCCTGGCGCCAGGCCTCACGCCCGAGATGGTCGCGGCGGTGTCGAAGCTCATGCGCAATCAGGACCTGATCGCCGTGGCGAAGAAGCGCCCCGTGGTTACGCGCTTTCGCAACACCGTGGGGCTGCCCGGCCGAATGTCGGTGCGCCTGCAGCCGAACCATCCCACCGACGATGTGAAGGGCATCGCCGCCTCGATGCTCGACGGGCTGATGTATGGCTGCGGCGACGCGATGATCGGCATCAATCCCGCCACGGACAGCCTCGCGGCCATCGTGAAGCTGCTCGCGATGATCGACGGGTTTCGCGAGCGCTACCGCGTGCCCACGCAGTCCTGCGTGCTCACGCACGTCACCAACACGATCGCGGCGATCGAAAAGGGCGCACCTGTCGATCTCGTGTTCCAGTCGATCGCGGGCACGGAAAAGGCGAATGCGAGCTTCGGCATATCGTTGTCGCTGTTGCAGGAGGCGCGCGAGGCGGCGCTCTCGCTCAAGCGCGGCACGGTTGGCAACAACCTCATGTACTTCGAGACGGGGCAGGGCAGCGCGCTCTCGGCGAACGCGCACTACGGCGTGGACCAGCAAACCTGCGAGGTGCGCGCTTATGCAGTCGCGCGCAAGTTCGAGCCGTTCCTCGTCAATACGGTGGTCGGTTTCATCGGCCCCGAGTATTTGTACGACGGAAAGCAGATCATTCGCGCCGGTCTCGAAGATCACTTCTGCGGCAAGCTGCTGGGCGTGCCCATGGGCTGCGACATCTGCTATACGAACCACGCCGAAGCCGACCAGGACGACATGGACACGCTGCTCACGCTGCTGGGCGCGGCCGGCATCAACTTCATCATGGGCATTCCAGGCGCGGACGACGTGATGCTCAACTACCAGAGCACCTCGTTTCACGACGCGCTCTACGTGCGCGACCTGCTCGGCCTGCGCCGCGCGCCGGAGTTCGAGGAGTGGCTGGAGACCATGGAGATCGTCGACGCGAAAGGCGCGCTCCTGCCAGGCTCCGCGCGCGTGCCGCTGCTCGCGGGCGCGCACGAATGGATGGGGATCGACGCATGAGCGACGCCGTCGAAAAGAACCCGTGGAGCGGTCTCAAGGCGTTCACGAACGCGCGCATCGCGCTCGGGCGCGCGGGCAACGGTTTGCCCACGGCGCCTCTGCTCGCCTTCAATCTCTCGCACGCGCAGGCGCGCGACGCCGTCCATCACCCGCTCGACGCCGAAGCCTTGCGGCGCACGCTCGAAGCCGAAGGGTTCGCCACGCTTGGCGTGGAAAGCGCGGCGCCGGACCGGCAACATTATTTGCGCCGGCCGGACCTGGGGCGGCGCTTGTCGGAGGCGAGCCGGGCAGCGTTGGTCGAGGTGGCGGGTTTGGCCGCTGCTGCGCGTGATGAGCCGCCCGAAGTCGTGTTCGTGATCGGCGACGGCCTTTCGGCGATCGCCGCCGCGAAACAGGCCGCGCCGCTGCTGCTCGCGGTGCGCGCGCGCCTCGCGGACTGGCGCATCGGCCCGGTGGTGGTCGCGCGTCAGGCACGCGTGGCGCTCGGCGACGAGATTGGTGAGTTGCTGGGTGCGAAACTCGTGGCGATGCTGATCGGCGAGCGGCCAGGGCTTAGCTCGCCAGACAGCCTCGGCGTCTATCTCACCTATGCGCCGAAGGTGGGCTGCCATGACGCGCAGCGCAACTGCATCTCGAACGTGCGTCCCGAAGGGCTGCCGTATGAAGCGGCCGCGCACAAGCTCCATTACCTCCTCACGCACGCGCGGCGGCTCGGGCTGAGCGGCGTCGGACTGAAGGACGATAGCGACGCGACGCTGCCGGGCGTCGGGGCGGCCGGGCAGATCACGTCTGCATGAGGGGCCACACGCATTGAAGCCGGCGACGCACCGCGGCGGGGCCGCCGCCTGTGCAGGGATTGAGCACTCCTCTCATCGCCATTGCGCCGCCGTGGAGCAGCGCGGCGTCCGGCATCGCCATACGGCATACCGTTCTCGCTGGCCCGACTCTTGCGTCAATCGACGATCGATCGAAGCAAGCGCGTACTGGGAGGCAGCCATGAACGAAACGGCAGAGCGAACCGAGGCCACGGCCGGACAGGCGCAATGGAACGCGCGTGGCACTCGCACCGTGGTCAGCGTGGCGCACGACGCCGACGAACAGGCGCGCAACCTCGTGGGCTGGCGGCAGACCTACGACCAGCTCGCGGCGGGCCGCTTTGTCGGCACGCTCACGGAGCTGCCGCTCGACACCATGAAGGTCTTTCGCGAGACCACGAGTCACACGCTGCGCCAGGCGTGCGAGGTGCGCGGCGACGCCTGGTGGTTCGGCATACCGGTCGCGCGCGAAGGCGAGGCGCGTATCGACGCGCAGCCCTTTGGTGCGCAGGCGTTTGCGCTGCGCACGGGCAACGTCGAGTTCGAGCTGCTCACGCCCGCACAGTTTTCGATCTACGGCGTGGTCGTGCGCGGCGACGTGCTGCGCCACTACGCGGCCTCGGTCGAGCGCACGGCGCTCGAAGAACGTCTTCCGAGTGCGCCTGTCGTGCAGGCGGGAGCGGCGTGCATCGAGCGGCTTTGCGCACGGCTCGCGAGGTGTCTCGACGATGGCGGTCACGCGCATGAATACGTGCCGAACGCACCGCTTTCGGACGCCGAGCGTACTGCATTGCAGGCGGAAGTGCTCGCCGCGCTATTCGACGCCTGCGTGTGCAGTGCGGATGCGGTTGCCGAGCCCGGGTCGCGGCGCCGCTGGATCGTTGCGCAGGCGCGCGACTACGTGCTCGCGCATCGCGCGAGGCCGGTCGGTGTGCCGGAGCTTTGCGAGCAGTTGCACGTGAGCCGGCGCACGCTCCAGTACTGCTTCCAGGACGTGCTTGGCATGGCGCCTGCAACCTACCTGCGCGCGCTGCGCCTGAATGGCGCCCGGCGCGACCTGTGCGCTCGCGCGGCTGGTTCGGTGCAGGACGTTGCGGCTGCCTGGGGATTCTGGCATCTGAGCCAGTTCGCCACCGACTATCGGCGCATGTTCGGCATGCGGCCTTCCGAGGCATTGCGCGCTCGGTAGTGGGCTCAAAATTTACTCAAAATGCAGACCGGCCTGCCGGTTTAGTGGCTCACCAGTTGCTTGTGATAGAACGTGGTGCCACAAAATGCGCCGTCCGGCATCAGCGCGTAATTCGGCACGGCGCCCACACGCTCCCATCCCGCGCGCGCATAGAGCCGTTCTGCCGCGCCGTCCGTCACGGTGTCGAGCACGAGCACCGATTTTCCGGCCTCCCTGGCCGCCTCGTCGATCGCGAGCATGAGGCGCAGCCCCACACCTCGCCCGCGCGCGGCGCGATGCACCAGCACCTTGGCGACATCGGCGCGATGCGGCTGGTTTTCCGGTTGCGCCGTCACGAGCTGCGCCGTGCCCACCATGCGCTGCTGCGCGTCTTCAGCCGCGAGCAGAATGCGTTCGCCTCGCGCCACGTCTTGCGCCACCGCGCGCCAGAACGCGAGCGCCGTCTCGCGCGCAATCGGCAGCATGAAGCTCACCGAGGCACCGCCCTCCACGCAGTCGATGAGTACGTCCGCAAGCGCGGGCGCGCAGGCGTGCGCCTGTTCGGCCGTGAGGCGGCGTACGTTGATTGATTCACTCATATGAATGTGAACCCGGTCAGTTAGTGGTCCTGCAGAGCGCGACGACATAGCGCGCCGGCTTGTTCGTGGGATTGCGATAGACGATCGGGCAGTCGAGGCGCATCGCGAGGCAGTCGCCGGTTTCGAGCCGCCACCGGTGCTCGCCAACCGTCATCTCCATCACCCCTTCCATCACCCAAACCTGTTGATAAATCTCCGCGTCGCGCAGGCTCGTGTCGTAGGCCACGCGCTGTCCGGGCGGAAAGTGCACTTCCACGAGCTGGATCGGCGACCACGCGGGCGGCGAGAGATTGCGCCGCACGTAGCCCGACTCGGGGTCGGTCCAAACCGATTGATCGCGCGCCGCGGCGTGGGGCGAGGGGGCCTGCCGCGCATCGTCCCCCGGCGCCTCGAAGAGCGACGCAAGCGAGACGCCAAGCGCCGTGGCGAGCTTGTCGAGCACGACGGCCGTGGGGCTGCTTTGCCCGCGTTCGATGAGCGAGATGTTCGAGCGGCTCACCGAACTGCGCTCGGCCAGCGCTTCGAGCGACCAGCCTTTGGCGTCGCGCAATTCGCGCAGGCGGCGGGCGATATTGGTGTGAATATCCATGTCGTCCAGTTTAATGGATTTATGAATCCGGTAAACTGGATTTCGTAAATTTGCGTATAAATCTTTATGCGCATCAAGTTTGTCGCAAGGCGTGCGACAGACGATGCCGCCCTGTTATTCCGGTTAGTCGACACGCAAATGTTCGCGCCGCCGCGGGCGGTCAAAACCTTGATTTTCGTCAATTGAAGGCCTCCCGCCCGCTGTTAGTCTCCCGCTATTTCATAATGACATCGCCGTGCGGTTCGGGACGCAACATGCAACACCACACGCTGGACCTGGAAATCGGGCAGCTACTTTCAAGGCCGCCGCTTGCCTGCGGGCCCGACGTGCCGATTCGCGAAGCGGCGCGCATGATGAGCGAGCGGCGCTATAGCGCCATCGTGATCACCGAAATGGGGCGGCCCGTCGGCATCTGGACCGAGCACGACGCGCTCGCGCTGGGCGAAGACGCCGCCGGGCTTGCGCTGCCCATCCGCCATGCAATGAGCCATCCGGTGCGCGAGCTGCCTGCGAGCACGCGTCTGCGCGACGCCGCCCTGCGCTTCAAGCGCGAAGGCATCCGCCATTGTCTCGTGGTCGATCAGGCGGGCCGCTCGCTCGGCATCGTCACGCAAACCGACCTGGTCATGAACCAGGGGCTCGAGTGCTTTCTGCGGCTGAAGACGGTCGGCTCGCTCAATGCGGCAATGCCGCTCGTGGTCGACGCGCGCATGTCCATGCACGACGCCATGCAGCGCATGCGTGCGCGGCGTCTGAGCGCGCTCGTCGTGAGCTATCCCGAAGGCGACTTCGGCATCGTGACCGAGCGCGACGTGGTGCGCCTCGCTGCCGACGGCGCGCTCGACGGCACGGCCGGCGCGCGCGCGAGCCGGCCGCTGCGCTCGCTCGCGCATTCGCAAAGCCTTTATGCGGCGCGTCAGTATCTCCTCAAGCACCGCATGCGCCACGTGGGGGTGATCGGCGAAGATGGGAGTCTCGCGGGCCTGCTCGACCTCTCGCATATCCTGCATGACATCGAAGACGGCTTCGTACGCGAGCTGCAGCTGGCGCTGCGCGAGCGCGACGACGCGCTGCTCGCCTCGCGCGCGAATCTGCGTCTCGCCGACCAGGTGGTGGAGTCGACGCTCGATGGCGTGATGATCACCGACCTCGACGGCACCATCGAACGCGTGAATCCCGCTTTTACGCGGATCACGGGCTATACGGAGCACGAGGCGCTAGGGCGCAATGCGAGCCTGCTCAACTCGGGGCGCCAGGGCCCGGGGTTCTACAGCGCGCTCTGGCGCAACCTGCAGCAAAATGGCCACTGGAAGGGCGAAATCTGGAACCGCCGCAAGGACGGCGCGCTTTACCTGGAATACCTGACGATTTCCAGCATCTGCGACCCGAGCGGCCGCTGCACGCATTACGCCGCGATCTTCGCGGACATCACGCAGCGCCGCGAGACCGAGGAGCGTCTGAGCTACCTCGCGACGCACGACGCCCTGACCGGCCTGCCCAATCGCACGCTCTTCACCGAGCGCCTCACGCTTTCGCTCGCGCGCGCACGCCGCTCGGGCAAGCGCGTCGCGGTGATGTTCCTCGACCTCGACCGCTTCAAGCTCATCAACGACACGATGGGTCACGGCGTAGGCGACGAGGCGCTCATCGTGATCGCCACGCGCCTGCGCGACGCGGTGCGCGAGACCGATACGGTGGCGCGCCTCGGCGGCGACGAGTTCACGCTGCTGATCGAGGATATCGAAGACATTCGCCACGTCGGGCAGATCGCCCAGGGGCTGCTCGCGCGCGTGGGTGCCGCGATGCACATCGGCGAGCAACTGCTGTTCGTCACGCCGAGCATCGGCATCAGCATGTATCCGGACGACGCGCACGATCCGCGGCAACTGCTCATGCAAGCTGACCGCGCGATGTACGAGGCCAAGGACGCGGGCAAGAACAATTTCCGCTTCTTCGCCACGCCGATGACATCGTCGGCCATCGAGCGCATCGTGCTCGAAGGCGAGCTGCACCATGCGCTCGAGGCGGGCGAGCTCGTGCTCCACTATCAGCCCGAATTCGATGTGGCGAGCGGGTCACTCGTCAATATCGAGGCGCTCGTGCGCTGGCAGCACCCGCGCCGCGGCCTCGTGCCGCCCGACCAGTTTATCCCGATTGCCGAGGAATCCTCATTGATTGTTCCGCTCGGCGCGTGGGTGTTGCGCGAGGCCTGCCGGCAGGCGCGCGAGTGGCTGGACGAGGGCTTCGATTTCGGCCGCATCAGCGTGAATCTTTCGGCGCGGCAATGTCTGCACGACGGCTTTCTGCATCAGCTCACGACCGTACTCAGCGAAACGGGCCTGCCAGCCACGCGGCTGCAGCTCGAACTCGTGGAGAGCATGGCCATGACGTCGGGCCGGGGCGGCATCGAAGCGTTGCTCCAGGAGCTCGCCGCGCGCGGCATCAGCCTCGCGATCGACGACTTCGGCACGGGCTATTCATCGTTCAAGTATCTGCAGTCCTTACCGGTCGATACGCTCAAGGTAGACCGCTCGTTCCTCGCGGACATGGCCGAGCGGGGGCCGGGAATGCCATCGCGTGTGAAGAAAAGCGCGGCGCGAGACCGCTCGATCGTGCGCGCGATCGTCGCGATGGCGCGCACGCTCGGCGTCACGGTGGTGGCCGAGGGCGTCGAGACGCCGCGGCAACTCGAGTTCCTGCGCGAGATCGGCTGCGACCGCGCACAAGGTTTCCTGCTTGCGCGTCCCGCCCCGGCCGAGTTGATGCCGCGCGCGCTCGAAGCGTGTGTGGCGGGCTGAAGACCGCCTTTTTTTCCCCTTTAGCCGACGTATCTGGAGAATCCCGTGAGCACCAGTGACGAGATGCTGTTGAACTCGATGACCGCGCTAGTGAGCGCGCATGGCAACGCTATCTCGCGCTTCGGCGCGAGTGTGGTGGTGATGACGAAGTTCGTCGAAGCGGTGCTGCCGCAACTGTCCGCGACGCAGATCGAACGCACGATCCTCGCGTTTCGCGCACAACTCGGCGAAGCGATGGCCGTGGCCGACGACGTGCTGTTGCCCGGCGAATACCGCGCCACGCTGATCGAACAGGCCCGGCTGGGCAGCGATGCCGTCCCCACCACGTTGAGGCCCTGAAGCGGAAATAAGGCAATGCGTAATCTGACGATTCGAAAAGGGCTGCTGCTCGTGCTTTGCACGTTTGCGGCGATGCTGGTGGTGGGTGCAGCGGTAGGTCTCCTGATGATCGGGCGCGCCGACGACTCGGCGCGTTACATCCATGAAGTCGCGCGCCAGGATGCGCTCGCGCTCGCCTTGCGCGAGGACGCGGCGCTTGCGCAAACGGCGCTGGCGCGCGCTTATCAAGCCAGCAAGGAGAATGGCGCCGCCGAAGCCCAACAGCGGGCGCAGCAGGAAGCACGCGATCTCTTCGAGCAGGCCTCGAAGCACAGCGCCGCGCTGCGCGAGAGCGCACCGTTCGACCTTGATGCGGCCCAGCAGCGCGATGCCTTGCTCGGCGCGTGGAGCGCGCTCGCGCAGTCGCTGCAGCGCGCGGCCACGGCGCTCGAATCGGGCGACACGGCAACCTATGCCACACTGGCCGCCGGGGATGTCGCCAGTGCGAATACGCAGTTTTCGGCCAGCGTGGCCGCACTGCGCGCGAACGCCGATGCCGTCTCGCGCGCGACGCTCGACCAGTCCGGGCGCGAGCACGAATGGGTGATGGCGATGGTAGCGGTGGGTTTGCTGGGTGCGCTGGCGCTCGTCGTTGCGACGCATTTGGCGCTGCGGCGCCTCGTGACGGCGCCGCTCAAAGAGGCGGTGGAAGTGCTCAACCAGATCGCCGCGAACGATCTCTCGGTCCACATCGAAGGCGGCGGGCGCAACGAAATCGGCCAGTTGCTCGGCGCAATGCGGCGCATGCAGGGCGGCCTGAGCCACACGGTGCGCAGCGTGCGATCGAGCTGCGATGCTATCAACACGGGCGCACGCGAAATCGCGGCGGGCAATCTCGACCTGTCGAGCCGCACGGAACAGCAATCTGCGTCGCTCGAGCAGACGGCGTCGAGCATGGAGCAGCTCACGTCGAGCGTGCGTCAGAACGCGCAGCATGCGAACGCCGCGAGCGCGCTCGCCACGGGGGCGGCCGATGTCGCGCAGCGCGGCGGACGCGTAGTCGAGCAGGTGATCGACACGATGGAGGAGATCAGCCGCAGCTCGGGCAAGATCGCGGACATCACGGGCATCATCGACGGCATTGCGTTTCAGACCAATATTCTCGCGCTCAACGCATCGGTCGAGGCCGCGCGCGCGGGCGAGCAGGGGCGCGGTTTCGCCGTCGTCGCGCGCGAGGTGCGCATGCTCGCGCAGCGCAGCGCCTCCGCGGCGCGCGAGATCAAGTCGCTGATCGACGCCTCGGTGCACGACGTGCGCAACGGCCGCTCGCTCGTGGGCGAGGCGGGTGCGACGATGGCCGAGATCGTCGCTTCGGTGGACAAGGTGTCGGGCCTCATGAAGGAGATCGCCTCGGCCACCGTGGAGCAGAGCGCCGGCATCGAGCAGGTCGAGACCGCGGTGAGCCAGATGGATCAGGTCACGCAGCAGAACGCGGCGCTCGTGGAACAGGCGGCGGCTGCCGCCGAGTCGCTCGAGCAGCAGGCGAGCCAGATGGCCGATGCCGTGGCGACGTTCCGCGTGAGCGAGACGGCGGACACGCCGCCGGCGCCGCCGCCCGTCACGCCGCTGGCGGTTGCGCACGAGGAAAGCGCGCTGCCTGCGGCGGCATGAGGGGCTAACGCCAGGCCTGTGTGAACTCGCCGATCACGCGTGCGAGATGCGCCTGCATCGCCGCACGCGCGGCATCCGCGTCGCGCGCCATGATGGCCGAAAAAATGCGCTGATGGTCTTCCTGCGAAGCCGCGCGCAACGCGGGCGTATGGAAGTGCTCCTCGATCTTTTTCCACAACGGGTCGGCGCGAGAGTTGTCCCACATCGCGCTCACCACCTGGCGCAGCATGTCGTTTCCAGTCGCACCCGCGATCGCCAGATGGAACTCGCGGTCGGCGGCCTCGTTCGCGGCCTTGTCGTCCATGTTTTCGCGCATCGTGCGCAACGCGGCGAAGAGGCGGTCGAGGTCCGAATCCTTGCGTTCGGTCGCGGCGAGCGCCGCGATCCCGCTTTCGATCACTTCGCGCGCGCGCAGCGTCTCGATCGGGCCCGGCCCGCGCGGCAGTTCGAACGCGACGGCGCGCGCGTCCTGCGCGTCGGCCACATAGATGCCCGACCCCACGCGCACCTCGACCACGCCTTGCACTTCGAGCGCGATGATCGCCTCTCTGACCTGCGTGCGGCTCACGCCGAAACGCTCGGCGAGCGTGCGCTCGGAAGGCAGGCGCGTGCGAGGCGCGCCCGGCGCGCGCCCAATGTCGCCTGCCGCGATCAGGTCGTAGATCTGTTTCGCGAGGCCGACGTAGGAGCGGTCGGTTGCATCCGCATCGGCGGCGCGACCGGTTGGCGTGTGCGAAAGATCGGCCATCCAGGATTCTCGAAAGCGTCGAAGCCGCCGGGAGGCGGCTGAAGTTCGCCAGAATGGTACACCAGTTGCCGCGCCGCCAAGCGTCGAGGCGGCGTGGGTTTCCGCCTGATTTCAGCCCGCGTGGGGTCTGCGCCGGGGCCAGTGGTAAACCACTATCGCGCGCCGATTGGTATGCCAGTACTGTCAGACGGGGAGGCGTTCACGCATGCCCGTCGTTTTGCTTCGAGGGGACGCCTTTGAAGAGGTCATTCCGCTGGTCCGGCGCGTCCGGTCCAGTCCCGCTGCAGCACATCCAGCAAGATTCCCTGCGTCACGCACACGGTGTCGGCCATTCCCGACGAGCCCGTTGCGCCGGCTTTCAGTAAGTTCTATCCGACAAAAAGGAGACAACATGCTTTCAGGAATCCACGTGCTTCGAGCGGCGGCGACCGCGGCAATGGCCTTGTGCGCGAGCGCGGCATTCGCGCAGGCATCGATCGTTTCCGGTCCGTCCAGCGACCCCACCTGCATGGTCCCCTGGAAGGCCGACACGAAATTCATCAAGTATCCGAAGAAGAGCGGGCCGTACCGCATCGCGCTCGTGAACGGCTATATCGCGAACACCTGGCGCATCCAGATGATCAAGACGGCCAAGGCCTATACGGCGGAACCGGCCGTCGCCGCCAAGCTCAAGGAGTTCAAGCTCGTCTCGACGGGCGAGGACGTGCCCGCGCAGATCTCGGCCGTCAACAACTTCATCGACGCCGGCTACGACGCGATCATCGTCGACGCGCAGAATCCCGCCTCGTTCGGACCCGCGATCCGCCGCGCGAAGAAAGCCGGCGTCGTGCTGGTCGCGTTCGACAATACGCTCGACAGCGAAGACGCGATCAACGTGGACGTCGACCAGTACGGGCTTGGCGTGCTGTGGGCCAAGTGGCTCGCGACTCATGTGCCCAACGGCGGCAAGGTGCTGGAAGTCCGCGGCGTGGCCGGCACCTCGGTCGACACGGACCGCCACAACGGCTTCACGAAGACCCTCGACGAGACCGGCAAGAAGTGGAACGTCGTGCAGGTCTACGGCAAGTGGGATGACGCGGTCGCGCAGAAGGCCACCGCCGACGCCATCGCCGTGCAGGGCCATTTCGACGGCATTTCGGCGCAGGGCGGCGACACGGGGGTGGTGCGCGCGATGATCGATGCGAAACATCCGTTCGTGCCGTTCGGCGGCGAGACGGAGAACGGCTTTCGCAAGTTCTGCGCGCAGTACGGCGCCCAAGGTCTGAAGTGCACGTCGGCGGGCACCGGTCCCGCGCAGGTGGCCGTGGCGATCAAGACGGCGCTCGCGGCGCTCGATGGACAGACCATTCCCGTGGCGATCAAGCTGCCGCTGGACGTCACCGACGATTCGATGCTGAAGGCGGGCACCAACTATTTCCCGAACGAGTCGGACAACTTCTTCGTGGGCAACTCGTTTCCCACTTGCGGCATCAACTTCTCCGCTCAGGCAATCATGAAGCAGAGCCAGGGCAACCAGTGACCGCGTGATTGCCGCGTGACGTGACGGGAGGCGAAGCATGCAGCAGGGTGCAGGGCAGCCGTTCTTTCAGATGTCTGGAGTGTCGAAGAGCTACGGCGGCGCCGTCGCGCTGGATCACGCGGAACTCGCGGTGCGAAAGGGCCGCATTCACGCGATCCTCGGCGAGAACGGCGCGGGCAAGTCGACGCTGCTGAAGGTGATGTCCGGCGTGGTACAGCCGGACGAAGGCGTGATGCACCTCGATGGGCGTGAAGTCTCGTTCGCCTCGCCCGCCGAGGCGAACGCGGCCGGCATCGTCTGCGTGTATCAGGAGTTGTCGCTGATCCCCGACCTGAGCGTGGCCGACAACATTTTCGCTTCGAACCCGCCGCGCCGCTTCGGCATGATCGACCGCCGGGCCCAGCGCCGCCAGGCCGAGGAAGCGCTGACCCGCGCGGGCGCGGCCGACATCAATCCGCTCGCGAAAGTGCGCGACCTGCCGCTGTCGCGGCAGCAGATGGTCGAACTGGCCAAGGGGCTCGCGCACGAACCGCGCATCCTGATTCTCGACGAGGCCACCTCGGCGCTGACCGCCGCCGACGTGGCGCGCGTGATCGAGGTGCTCAAGCGCCTGCGCGAAGAGGGGCTCGCCCTGCTCTTTATTTCGCATCGCATGCACGAGGTGAAGGCGCTCGCGGACGAATGCACGGTGTATCGCAACGGCCGTCACGTGATGAGTTTCGAGGCGGGCACGCGTTCGGATAATGAGGTCGTCGAAATGATGATCGGGCGGAAGTACCAGCATGTCTTCCCCGACAAACCCGCGGAAAAGGCCGAGCGCCAACCGGTGCTCGCCTGTCACGATCTGGCGTGGAGCGACACGCTGCGGGGCATCAGCTTTTCGCTGAAGCCCGGTGAAATTCTCGGGCTGGGCGGTCTCGACGGCCAGGGGCAGCGCGAACTGCTGCTCGCGCTGTTCGGCGTGCTGCGCGGCTGCGCGGGCAAGATCGAGATCGACGGCAAGGCGGTGACGATCGGCAGCCCCGTTGCCGCGCGCGCAAAGGGAATCGGCATGGCGCTGATACCGGAGGACCGCAAGACCGAAGGCCTGATGCTGCCGATGTCGGTGCGCGAGAACCTCTCGTTTGCCGCGCTCGATCGCATGTCGAGCGCAGGCGTGATCGATCGCAATCGCCAGCAGTCCTTCGTTGACCGAATGATCGAACTCCTCGCGATCAAGTCGCACGGCGTCGACGCGCCCGTGGGCTCGCTGTCGGGCGGCAACCAGCAGAAGGTGGTTATCGCGAAGTGGCTGATCCGCAAGCCCAGGATTTTGCTGCTCAGCGATCCGACGCGCGGCATCGACGTGGGCACCAAGCAGGAGCTTTATCAGCTGCTCAGGCGCCTGGCCGACGAAGGCGCCGCGATCCTTTTCTATTCGACCGACTATGACGAGTTGATCGGCTGCTGCGACCGCGTGCTCGTGCTGTACGAAGGCAGGATCAAGAAGGAACTCGTCGGGCCGGCGATCACCGAACAGAACCTGATCGCCAGCGCACTGGACCTGCCGGTGGGACAAATCGGACAGGTTGCGCAGGTTTCGCCTTCCTCGGGAGTCGCGCCATGAGCGGGCTGCGTTACTGGTATGCGGAAAATCGTGGTATGGCGTTCGCGTTCGGCCTGTTCGTGCTGATGTTCGCGATTTACCTCGTCAACTATCCGTCGAGTCTATCGGCGAACGTGTTTCAGACCGCGGCGAACAAGGCGGTGCTGCTCGCACTGGTGTCGATGGGGCAGGCGCTCGTCGTGCTCACGGCCGGCATCGACCTCTCCATCGGCATGATGCTCGTGCTGACGAATTGCATCGGCTCGTGGATCGTCACGGGCGACGCGCTGCACAGCGCGCTCGGCATCGTCGGCGTGCTCGCGGCGGGCGCGTTGTGCGGCGCGCTCAACGGCGTGATCATCATTTTCGGCCGTCTGCAGCCGATCGTGACGACGATTGCGACCGGCGCCGTGTTTTACGGGCTGGCGCTGCTGCTGCGCCCCGTGCCCGGCGGCACGATCAACGAGGATCTCGCCGACGCCCTGACCGGCAAGGTCGCGGGCATCGTGCCGGCGAGTCTGCTGATTCTGATCGCGACCGTGGCGATCGTCTGGATTCCTTTCAAACGCTCGGCGGTGGGCCGCGCGGCGTATGCGACGGGTTCCTCCGAACCCGCGGCCTTCCTCTCCGGCATGCCGATCCGCCGCGCGAAGTTCGCGAGTTATACGCTGGCGGGCCTGCTCGCCGCAATAGGCGGTCTGTTTCTGACCTTCTTCACCGACACCGGCGAAGCGAGCCTTGGCAGCGCGAACTCGTACACGCTCTTTTCGATTGCCGCCGTCGTGATCGGCGGCGTGTCGCTGCTCGGCGGCAAGGGCAGCGCGATCGGCGCGATCTTCGGCGCGTTCGCATTCCGTTCCATCGGCGACCTGCTGTTCGTGTTCAACGTCGACGCGCTCTGGCAGCCGCTATTCCAGGGCGTGATTCTCCTGCTCGCCGTCGCGATTGGCGCATGCGGGTTGTTCAGCGTGCGCAACCGTCTGGAGTGGTTCCAATGAGCGGCGTTTCTGCAAGCACCCGGACCACCTTCGTGTCGAGGCTCACGCGCAGGATCGACAAGCCGATCCTGATCTCGTTCGGGTGCATCGTTGCGCTGCTGCTCGTCGGCGGGATGTATTCGCGCAACTTCACGTCGCCGGAATATATCCTGCTGCAGCTGAAGGTCGGCGCGTTTCTCGGCATCATCGCCACCGGCTTGATGATGGTGATTCTGCTCGGCCACATCGACCTCTCGTTGCCGTGGACGATCACCACAGGCGCGATGATGGCCTGTGCCGTCGCCGGGCATGGCGATCTCGGGCAGATTCTCGCGATCCCGGTCGGCATTGGCTGCGGCGTGCTGATCGGCATCGTCAACGGCATTCTCGTCGCACTCCTGCGCATTCCTTCGATGATCGCGACGCTCGCGACCAACGCGGTCGCGCAGGGCATCATGATCGTCTATACGGGCGGATCGTCGCCGCAGGATTCCGCGCCGCACGTCATGCGCTGGCTCGCCGCGGGCTGGCTCTTGCCGGGCGTGCCGAATGCCGTGGCGCTGTGGGTCGTGATCGGGGCCGCGACGATGTTCCTGCTCTCTCGCACGACCTTCGGCCGCACGCTGTACGCGATCGGCAACACCGAGCGCGCGGCGTATCTTTCCGGCATCGATACGCGGCTCGTGACGGTCGCCGCGTTCGCCGTGTGCAGCGCCTTCGCCGCGTTCGGCGGCGTGCTGCTCGCGGGCTATGCGTCGAAGGCGGCGCAGTCGATGGGCGACGCCTACCTGCTGCCCGCGATCGCGGCGGTGGTGCTGGGCGGCACGTCCATTCTGGGCGGCCGCGGCTCGTACCTCGGCACTGTTGCCGGCGCGATCCTCATCACGTTGCTGCAGTCCATTCTCTCGGTCGCGCAGATGCCGGAGGCGGGACGCCAGATCATCTACGGCGTGGTGATCGCCGCGATGCTGCTGCTATACGGGCGTAGCAAGCGGGAAGTGTAGGCTGCGGGGGCGAGCCCCCGCTTCACTCAATCCACCCGATCGAACCAGAACGTCACTGCGCGGTGCGATAGCGCGGCGCGGGCGTGTTGCTCGACAGTTGCGTCGACATCGCGCGACGAGCCGTCTCGAACACGTTCCATTGCTCCACGTCGTGCAGCGAAGGAATCGTCACGGTTTCGCCGCGCTCGAAGCCGGTGAGGGCGGCGCTCACCATGTCCTGGGCGGACATCACGATCGCGCTGTCGAGATGTTCGAGCGGCAGGCCGCCCGTCTCCCAGAAATCCGTGGCCGTGGCGCCGGGCAGCACCGCTTGCACGCGGATGCCCTTGGCCGCCAGTTCGTGATGCAGCGACTGGCTGAACGCGAGCACGAAGGCCTTGGTGCCGCCATACACGCCGTTGAGGATCTCGGGCGCGATGCTCACGATGGAGGCGATGTTGATGATCGCGCCCTGGCCGCGCGCGACGAAACCCGGCACGGCCGCATACGTGAGCCGCGTGAGCGCGGTGACGTTCAGCTCGATCATGCGCGTCATGTAATCGACGTCGCTCTCCACGAGCGGCGTGTGCGTGCCGATGCCCGCGTTGTTCACGAGCAGCGTGAGGCTGGCGTCGTCGCGCAGGCGCGCTTCCACGGCGGCGAGATCGTCACGGTCGTTGAGATCGGCGGCGAGCACTTCCACGTCGCGCCGGGTTTCGCTCGTGATGCGCCCGGCGAGCGCGGCGAGCCGCTCGCGATTGCGCGCGACGAGCACGAGGTCGTAGCCCTGGCGCGCGAGTTCCGCGGCGTATACGGCGCCGATGCCGGAGGATGCGCCGGTGACGAGCGCGGTGCCGCGATGGGTTTGCTGGTTCATGATCAAGCTCCTTTGCGTAGCGGCGCGAGTGGTTAGGTAACGTGCAAGTGGCGCTGCTGTGAGTGCATTCTGGCCGCGATTGACCGTGGCGCAAATGACGTATAAGGTCGTGATTCAGGACATCCAGCGACGGGAGTAGGACATGCACCGCATCGGCTACCTTTTGAGCGACGAATTCCAGGTCATGGCGCTCGCGACCCAAAGCGTTTTCGAATACGCGAACATGGTGGCCGGCTCGCCGTTCTACGCGATCGAGAACTATTCGGTGGAGGGTGGCGCGGTTCGTTCGTCGCTCGGCATGAGCGTGGACACGCTGCGCACACCCGCGCCCGCGCGCAGCCGCGTGGACACCTGGATCGTGGCGGGCGTGAACGACCCGCGTACCGTGGACGCCGCGCCCGCGGTGCTGGCGTTCCTGCGCCGCGCGAGCGGCCGGGCGCGGCGGGTGGCGGGCATCTGCACGGGCGGTTTCGTGCTGGCCGAGGCGGGCCTGCTCGACGGCCGCCGCGCCACCATGCACTGGTACTACGCGCGCGATCTACAGCAGCGCTTTCCGGAAGTGCGTGTGGAAGACGACCGCATCTATATCGTCGACGGGCCGGTCTGGACTTCGGCGGGCATGACGGCGGGGCTCGATCTCTCGCTCGCCATGGTCGAACGCGACCTCGGCGCGGAAGTGGCGCGCTCGGTTGCGCACAAGCTCGTCATGTATCAGCGTCGTTCGGGCGGCCAGTCGCAGCATTCCGAAATGCTCGCGCTCGCGCCGAAATCGGACCGCATTCAGAACGCGCTCGACTACGCGCGCCGCAACCTGAGTAGCGCGCTCACGGTGGAGCAGCTTGCAGAGGCCGTGCACCTGAGCCCGCGCCAGTTCAGCCGCGTGTTCACGGCGGAAACGGGACAGTCGCCCGCGCGCGCCGTGGAGGGCCTGCGCCTGGAGGCGGCGCGGCTCATGATCGAGCAGAGCACGCATCCGCTCGACGTCATCGCACGCGAGACCGGCTTTCGCGACCGGCGGCATATGCGCGAGGCGTTCGTGCGCGGCTTTGGCGTGCCGCCGCAGGCGGTGCGGCGCGAGGTGCGCGACGGGGCGTAGGCGCAAAGGCGCTGCTACGAATCCGCTTTTGCGGTGCGTTTGGCCCTGGCCGTCACAGCGCCGAAGTGCGCGCGATATTGCTGCGGCGTGGTGCCCAGCTTGCGCCTGAAGGCCACACGCAAATGGTCGGCATCGCGCATGCCGCAGCGAAAGGCCACCGTTTTCAACGGCGCCGTGCTGTTTTCCAGCATCACGCGCGCCGCGTCGATGCGCGCGCTCTCGACGAATTCGGCGGGCGTCACGTTGGTGTCGCGCACGAAGATTCTCGCGAAGTTTCGCTTGCTCATCCTGGCAACGTCGGCGAGCACTTCCACGCCCAGATCTTCATTCAGATGCCCGAGCACGTATTGCTGCACCTGGGCAATCGGCGACGTCGCCTCCGCGTAGGGCGTGAGATACGGGCTGAACTGCGACTGGCCGCCCGCGCGCTGCACGAACACCACGAGCCGTCGCGCCACGTTCAGCGCGATTTCCGGGCCGTGATCCTGAGCCAGCAGGTACAGCGAAAGATCGATTCCCGCCGTCACGCCCGCCGAAGTATAGAGATTGCCGTCCTGAATGAAGATCCGGTCGAATTCGACGTTCGCGGTCGGACACATCGCGGCGAGCGCGGCCGCGTCGTTCCAGTGCGTCGTCACGGTGCGCGCGTCGAGCAATCCTGCGCGCCCCAGCGTCAGCGCGCCGTTGCAGATGGAACCGAAGCGCCGGGCGCGCGCGCTGGCTTCGCGCAGCCATGCGTGCGCGGCATCGGCAAGCGGCTGCTCTACGAGCGACGGGCCGCCCGCAACGAGCAGCAAATCGAAATGGCCGCTTGCTTCGCCGAAATACCGGTCCGCGCCGATCCGCACACCGCTGGAACAGCGCACGGTATCGCGTTCCGTTGCGATCAGCTCGAGCTGGTATTGCGCCTCGGGCGGCAGCAGGCGATTGGCCTCCGAGAAAACGTCGGTGGGCCCGAACACGTCGAGTGCCTGGACGCCCGGGAAGACGAGAAGCGCAACGGTAAGCATCGTGTTGAACGAAGAACGGGGTCAGGGATTGGAGGCGCGCTGGCGTCGAGCGAGAATATGCGCGCCCGCGCTGCGCGGCAGCAGCACGCTGTCGACCACGCCCAGCGCCGCGAGCGCCGTGATGAACCAGAACGCGAGATGGAAGTCGGCGGCGCCTGCCGTCCCGGTGCCGCGCAGCGCCTCGGCAACCGAAAGCGCCAGCGCGCCCACGGCGATCCCCATGCCGGCGTTCATTTGCTGCAGCACGGAGAACAGTGTCGTCGCGTCTCGCATCTGCGCCTGGGGCACGTCGGCGAAACCAATGGTGTTCAGCGCGGTGAACTGCATCGAGCGCACGAGGCCGCTGAAAAACAGCAACGCCGCCACGACGACACGCGGCGTATCCGCCCCGAGCAGCGTGAAGCCCGCGAAGCCGAGCGCCACCAGCGTGCCGTTGCCGATCAGCACGGTGCGAAAGCCGAAGCGGTTCATGACCCACGTGGTGCCCGGCTTCATGCACAGATTGCCGGCGAACAGCCACAGCAGCAGCGCGCCCGAAGCCACGGCGCTCCACCCGAACGCCACCTGGAACATGAGCGGCAGCAGAAACGGCGCAGTGCCGATGGCCGTGCGAAACAACGAGCCGCCGAACACGGTCACGCGAAACGTGTTGATCTTCACGGGCGCGAGATCGAACAGCGGATGCGGCACGCGCCGCAAATGCACGACGGCCGCCGCCAATAGCGCGACGCCCGCCACGCACGTGCCGATCGACACGGGCGCGGTGACGTCGGAGCGGCTCGCCATCTCGATGCCGCTCATGACGAACGCGAAGCCTAGGCCGCTCAGCACGAAGCCGAAGGTATCGAAGCGCCGCGGTTGCGTGTGCTCGTCGCGCAGGAGCAGCAGGGCGGCCACGAGCGCGGCCACGCCGAGCGGCAGGTTGAGCAGGAAGATCCAGTGCCAGCTCCAGTGCGTGCTGATCCAGCCGCCGAGCGGCGGCCCGAGAATCGGTGCGACCAGCGCGGGCCAGGTCAGGATGGCAATGGCGCGCACGATCTCGTGCTTCGGCGTGTCGCGCAGCACGACGAGCCGGCCCACCGGCACCATCATCGCGCCGCCGAGGCCCTGCAGCACGCGCGCGGCGGTGAAGGCGAACAGGCCCGTGCTCAGCGCGCACAGCAGCGAGGCCACGCTGAACACGGTGATGGCCGTGGCGAACACGCGCCGCGCGCCGAAGCGCTCGGCGAACCAGCCGCTCACGGGGATGAACATGGTCAGCGCGACGAGATACGCGGAGACGCCGATCGAGAGATACGCGGGCGCGGTGTGAAAGTCACGCGCGATGATGGGCAGCGAGGTGGTGATGACCGTGGCGTCGAGGTTCTCCATGAAGAACGTTGCGGCCACAAGGAATGCGACGGCGGTGCGGCGATCGAGGGCGTGCGGCATCAGGCGTGTTCCAGGATTTTCCGGGCGTGATCCTTCGTCGGCCGCCGGATTCGGCGCGCGGAGTGTCCCTCATTCTACTGAAGTTCGCCCATCGTCCGCTGGCACGTTCCCTGCATGTTCTGGTTGGACCATGCGATATCCATCGCGAAGGGAGGTCGATACGATGAGCAACCAGTCCGACGAGTCCGAACAGCCCGAAGATGCACCGGAACCGCGCGGCACGGATCTGCCCAAGCCAATTGGGGACGCTGTGCCCGCGCCGACCGAGCCGGGTCTCGATCAGCCGTTGCCGCCCAAGACTTTGCCAACCGAAGAGGCGGACGAGGGTCCAGGCGAGGCAGAGCGAGCGCCGCAGAACGATATTTCCAGGCCGCTAGGCGACGCGGTGCCCACCCCGGTCGAGCCCGGCCTTGACCAGCCTCTGCCGCCTAAAAAGCACTAGCGAAACAAGGGGCGGTTTCACTACGCCTTGAGCGCATTCCGCGACTTTGCCCCGAGTAGCGGCAAGTCGCGGATTCTCACACCGGTCGCGTCGGCAATCGCGTTTGCGAGCGCCGCGGCGGCCGGTCCCTGCGCCGCTTCGCCCACGCCGAGGAACGGCAGGCCGGGGCGATCGATCAACAATACCTCCACGCGTCTCGGCACTGACGCAAAGCGCATGATCGGGTAAGTGCTCCAGTCAAAACTCGTAATACGTTCACGGTCGAAATGCGTTTCTTCGAAGAGCGTCCAGCTCGTGGACTGCAAAATGCCGCCTTCGACCTGGTTGCGCACACCATCCGGATTCACGATCTGGCCGCAATCGATGGCAGCGACCACGCGCTCGATACGCACTTCGCCGGTATCGCGCAAGACGGTCACGTCCATGGCAATGGCAAGGTAGGCCATCAGGTTCTTGTATTGGGCAAATGCAAAGCCGGAGCCGGACGCGTGCACGTCCGGGTGCGTCGCGCGCGCGGTATGCGCACGCCAGCCGAATCGATCGGCCACGGCGTGGATGACGGCTTGCGCGCGCGGATCGTCGAGGTGCTTGAGACGGAACGCGACGGGGTCCGCTTGCGCGGCACTCGCAAGCTCGTCGATAAAGCTCTCGATGGCGAACACGTTCATATGCGCGCCGAGCGAGCGCATGGCCGAAACGCGTATCGGCATATCGGGCAGGAAGTGATGCTGCACGTGCAGGCTCGGCACGCGGTAGAGCGGAATGCTGTTGCGGTCGCCGCCGCCCTCCGGCATGGGAATGGGCTTGGGCGGCGCGGGCGTGAAGGGTCGCGCGAGCAGTTGCGCGGGCAACAGCCGGCCCGCGTTCTCGATGCGATTGTTATGGGTATTGCTCCATAGTTCGTATTGCCAGGCGACGATCGATCCGCCGGCGTCGAGCGATGCGCTCGCGTCCACGGTCATCGCGGGACCGAACGGCTCCCACAGATGTTCCTGCTCGCGCATGAACTGCACGCGCACCGCATGGCCGGGCAGCTCGCGGGCGATAAGCGCGGCGTCGCCGGCGGCGTCGTCCGCACCGTTATGTCCGTAGCAGCCCGAACCTTCCACGTGCACGCAGCGCACTTTCTCGCGCGGCATGCCGAGCATCCCGGCAATGCCGGCGCGCAGCGGGTAGACGCCTTGCGTATGCGTCCAGACCGTCATGACGCCGTTGTCGAGTTGCGCGAGCGCGCACGACGGCCCGATCGACCCATGTGTCAAATAAGGCTTCGAATAGCGGGCTTTCAACGTCGCCATCGTCGGGCTTGCGGGTGCGCCCTGGTCCGCCACCACGATTTCCTGTGCGGGCAGGTTCATGAGAAACGCGTGAATGCCGTCCGGATCGGGCAGCGGCGGGCCCGGCTGCCACTGCGCCGCGAGCGCGAGTTCGCGCATCGCGACGATGGCGCGCCATTCGTCGTCGGCGACCACGGCGAGGTAATCGCCGTTGCGCACGACCTTGACGACGCCAGGCAGCGCCGCCACGTGCGCGCTATCGACGGCAACGAGCCGCGCGCCATACGAAGGCGGCCTCACTACGCGCGCGTGCAGCATTCCGGCGGGCCGCAGGTCCTGGACATAGCTCGGGCCGCCCGTGACCTTGCCCGGAATATCCACGCGCGGCAGCGTGTGCCCGATCACGGCGTAATGCGCGGGCGGCTTTTTCGCGGCGTTGGGCTGCGCGTCCTGGTGCAGGTTCGCGTGCTGTACCGCTTCGCCGTAGGCCACGCGCCGTCCGTCGGCGGCGAGGATCGCGCCGTCGCGCGTGGTGAGCGCGGCGGCATCGACGCCCAACTGTGCCGCCGCGCTCGCGACGAGCAACGTGCGCACCTGGGCCGCTGCGTTGAGGATGGCCGTGCCGCTGTCCGCCATCGTGTGGCTGCCTGCCGTGTAGCCCTCGTTTGGCGTGGCGGCCGTATCGGCCGTGACCAGTTCGATCGCGTCAGGCGCGAGGTCGAGTTCTTCGGCGGCGAGTTGCAGGAGCGCCGTGCGAACGCCGGTGCCCAGCTCCACCTTGCCCGTGAAGACGCTGACGTGGCCGTCGGGGCCGACCTTGATCCACGCGTCGAGCGATGGCGTGGTCTTGAGGCTGCCGGGCAGCTTCGGGGCGCTCGCATGGAAGGTGCCGGCTTCGGTGGTGGTTTGCGCGAGCGCGGCCATGCCGGGCACGATGGCGAAGCTCACCATCAGCGAGCCGCCCACGAGGAAACGGCGGCGCGCGGCATCGTCGGGGCCGCCAGGGTCGAACGCAGGGGATGAGCGGGCGCGGCTCATGACTGCACGCCCGTCGCCACTTGCCGGATCGCCGCGAGGATACGCATATGCGTGCCGCAGCGGCACAGATTCGGCTGCATATAGCGACGAATCTCGTCGTCGGTGGCGTGCGGCGTGCGTTCCAGAAGTGTTTGCGCGCGCATGATCATGCCCGCGATGCAGTAGCCGCATTGCGCGGCCTGCTGGTCGATAAAGGCCTGTTGCAGCGGCCCCGGATGATCCGCGCTGCCGAGTCCTTCGACGGTGCGCACGGGCCGCTCGCCCACCGCCACGACCGGCAGCAGGCACGAGAACACCGGTTCGCCGCCCACGCTCACGGTGCACGCGCCGCATTGGCCGAGCCCGCAGCCGAACTTCGCGCCATTGAGCTGCAACTGGTTGCGCAGCACGTAGAGCAGCGGCGTGGAAGGATCGGCATCGACGGTATGGCTGACGCCATTGATGTTGAGCGTAATCATCGTGATGGGCTTTCCTTGCGAAGACGCGCCACCGCCTGAGCGTCGAGTGCGGACCACGGGCCGAGCGCGGTGAAGCGCGTGCGCGTGTAGTTGGCAAGCTCCGCGATCTGCGCGTCCGTGAAGGTGCCTGCGAACGGCGGCATGAAGGACGCAGCCTCGCTCTCGTGCCAGGCGATGCCGTCGAGCAGGATGCGCACCATGTTGCGCGGGCCTTCGGCGTTGACGGCGGTGGAGAGCGACAGTGACGGACGATGGCCGTCGATCGACATCGCCGCGCCTGCGCTGTGGCACGACGCGCAGGCCGCGGCAAAGAGGGTAGCGCCGTTGGCGGGCGCGGTCGAGACATGGACGCTGGCTGCGGCAGGCGGCGCGGCGGCGTTCGGTTTGGACTGCAGTGTCAGCAGATATGCGGCGATGGCCTCGACGTCTGCGGGAGACCCGTCGCTGAGCGAGCGGGTCACCGTGCGCATCGGGCCGGCCGCCGCGCCGTGCTCGCTGGCGTAGCCCGTACGCAGATAGTTCGTCAGTTGTGCTTGCGTCCAGGGTGTTGGGCGTGCCGTGAGGTCGGTCAGTGCGGGCGCGTCCCAGCCCTCGAGGGTGCCGCCCTGCAACGCATGGTCGCGGCGCTCGGCGCCGAGACGGTTGAGCGGCGTGTGGCACGCGCCGCAATGACCGAGGCTTTCGACGAGATAGCGGCCGCGCGCAACCTCCGATGCTTGTGCGTCCGTCGCGGTAGCGGACGCAGCAGACGTTGCGGACGCAGCAGACTCAGGCGGCAGATAGAGCTTATTCCACACGGCCATGAGTGGCCGAAACCCCAACGGAAAAATCAGCGCATTGTGCGGCGCCGGCGCGTTGACGCTCGCGCGGCTCATCAGCCACGCATAGAGCGCGGCGATATCGGCGTCGCTCATCTGCGTGAAGTGCGGATACGGAAACGCGGGATAGAGCAGATGCCCGTCGCGCGACGCGCCTTGCCGCATCGCGCGCGTGAACGCGTCGAGCGACCAGTCGCCGATGCCGGTGTTCTTGTCCGGGGTGATGTTGGTCGAGTAGATCACGCCGAACGGTGTTTGCAACGGCAGGCCGCCCGCGAGCGGCTGACCGCCCGTCGCGGTATGGCACGTCATGCAGTTGCCGATGGCCGCGAGCTTCGCGCCGCGCGCGATGGCTTCGGCGTCGCCCGCCGGCGGCGAGGGCGCGGCCACCGGTGCGAGCCCTCGCTCCCAGGCACGCGCAACGTGGCCGCCATAGGCGGCAGCGAGAGCAAGAAGGACAACGGCCACGCCCGCCATCCGTACCCGCCTGCCTTTCATCGAGCCTCCAGAGCCGAGAGGGCCATCGCTCAACATGGCGATCGGCATGCGTCGTTCGATCGCGAGCAAATGACGTGCCTGATTCGTGGGTTGTTCGCTGTATTACGATGCAGGGCAGATCGATACGGAGATGACGAGATGAATGAGCTTCGGGGCCTGCAGTGTTTCGTGACACTCGCCGAGGAACTGAACTTCAGCCGCGCCGCGGAGCGTCTGCACGTCGCGCAGCCGGCCTTGAGCCAGCAGATACGGGCGCTCGAGGACCGTGTGGGCACGCAACTGATCGATCGCACGCGCCGCCCGCTGCGCCTGACGGAAGCCGGCCAGTACCTGGCTACCGAAGCGCGGCAGATTCTCGGTTCGCTCGCCGAGGTGACGCACGGCGCGCTGGAGATCGGGGTGGGCCGGCGCGGCTGGCTCAGTGTCGGCTTCACGCGCTCGTCGATGTACAGCGTCCTGCCGCCCGCGCTCAAGGCGTTTCATCAGGCGTATCCGCAGGTCGAGCTCAAGCTGTTCGAAATGCTGACCGACGAGCAGACCGACGCGTTGCGCGACATGCGCATCCATATCGGCATTGGGCGGCAGCCGCTCGCCGTGCCCGGTTACACGACCTTGCCGCTGCTGCGCGAGCGGCTCGTGGTGTTGATGGCGTCGGATCACCCGCTCGCCAAACGAAAGAGGGTGCGCATCGACGAACTCGCCGATACGCCGTTGATCCTCTACCCGAAGCATCAGAACGCGCAGTTCAAGCGCACGGTTCAGGCGCTCTACCGCGACGCGGGCGTGACGCCTTTCGTCGCGCACCAGGCCTATGAGATCCAGACTGCCATTGCGCTCGTGGCGGCGGGGCTGGGCGTGACCGTGGTGGGCGAGTCGGTGGCGCGGCATGGCCGCGCCGACGTCGTCGCGCGCCACTTCTCCGGCCCCGGCGCGTCGCAGCGCACCGTGCTGGCCGCGACGTTCCGCAGCGACGACGCCTCGCCGCATCTGCGCGCCTTTCTCGAATGCCTGCCGCCGCCGCTCGTCAGCACACTATAAGCGCACGCTTATAGAAGCATAAGTATCGCGTCTTGGACTCGACGCCTCCCGCTTCTTATTATCGAAACTCAGGCGCCCCGTCCCGCGGGGGGCCGCCGGCAGCGGTCACCGCTGCCGGCCGATAACGATGCAGCGACGGCACCGCCCGTCGCCATGAGGCGGAGACAGCATGAGTCACTTCGACGAAGCAGCAACCATGCGAAAGGTTTACAAGCGGCTTGTGCCGCTCCTTTTCTGCATGATGTTTTTCAATTATCTGGACCGTATCAATATCGGTTTCGCCGCACTCGACATGAACTCGGACATGGGTTTCGACCCAGCCGTGTTCGGCTTTGCGGGCAGTATTTTCTTCGTCGGCTACATGCTGCTGGAAGTGCCCAGCAATCTGTTGTTGCATCGCGTGGGCGCGCGCCGCTGGATCGCACGCATTCTGCTCACGTGGGGCGCCGTTGCGGCCGCAACGGCCTTCGTGTTCAACGCGTCGAGCTTCTACGTGCTGCGCTTTTTGCTCGGCGTGATGGAAGCGGGCTTTTTGCCGGGTATCGCCGTGTATCTGACCTACTGGTTTCCGGAGCGCTACCGCGCCCGCGCCGTGGGCGGGTACATCATCGCGGGGTCGTTCTCGGCCGTGCTGGGCGGCCCGCTCTCGACCACCGTCATGACTTATGCGAACGGCGTGCTTGGCATGCACGGCTGGCAGTGGATGTTCATTATCGAAGGCGTGCCTGCGATGCTGCTCGGCCTCGTCACGCTGCGCATCATGACCGAGCGCCCCGCCGACGCCGACTGGCTTTCCGCGCAAGAGAAGCAATGGCTAGAAGCCACGCTCGCCACGGAGCGCGAGGCGCTGGGCGGCCATCGTCATTTTCCGCTGCTGAAGGTGGCGAGCGACATTCGCGTTTGGAGCCTCGCATGTCTGTTCGGCTGCGCGCTGGTCGGCATTTATGGGCTCTTCCTGTGGCTGCCGCAGATCGTGAAAAGCCTGGGTCACCTCAGCAACATCGAAGTGGGCTTCCTCTCCGCCGCGCCGCCGCTCCTGGGCGTGCTGGGCACGTACCTCGTGAGCCGCAGCTCGGACCGCACCGGCGACCGCAAGTACCACCTCGCATTCGTCTACGGCATGAGCGCACTGGCGATTGCGGGCAGCGCGTATGCGCCGAATCCGCTGCTGGCGTATGCGCTGCTTTGTGTGACGGGCCTCTTCATCTATGCGGGCAACCCGCTGTTCTGGAGCCTTGCCGCTTCGTTCAGAACCGGTGCGGCGGGCGCGGCGACGATCGCGCTCATCAATACGATCGCGCAGTTCGGCGGCGTGGTGGGGCCGTGGAGCATCGGTCTCGTGCGTCACGCCACCGGCAACTTCAAGCTCGCGTTGCTCACTATCGCCGCTTTCCTCGTGGTCGCCACGCTCATCGCCATCGTCATGCGCGTGAAGCCTGCCGGGAGCGGCACCTCGAACCGGGCGCTCGTTGGCCACGACGAAGCGACGGAAAGCTGATTTTATTGTCCGTACACCTGATGGAATTGCTACATGATCATTGATTGCCACGGTCACTACACGACCTCGCCGCCCCAGCACGAAGCCTGGCGCGCCAAGCAGATCGCCGCGCTCAAGGACGGCACGCCGGTTCCGCCGCGCCCGCCGATTACCGACGACGAGATTCGCGAAAGCATCGAAAATGGCCAGCGCCGCATTCAGCGCGAGCGCGGCACGGACCTGACGATTTTTTCCCCGCGCGCCGCGGGCATGGGCCACCACGAGGCGGGCGAAGCGGCGAATGCGCTTTGGTCCAGCGAATGCAACGATCTCGTGCATCGCGTGTGCTCGCTTTTCCCGCAGCATTTCGTGGGCGTTTGCCAATTGCCTCAGGCGCCGGGCGTGACGCCGGAAAACTGCATTCCCGAGTTGCGCCGCTGCGTGGAGGAACTAGGCTTCGTGGGCTGCAACCTCAACCCGGACCCCTCGGGCGGCCACTGGTCGGGGCCGCCGGTCACGGACCGCTCGTGGTATCCGCTTTACGAGGCCATGGTGGAACTCGATGTGCCTGCGATGATCCACGTTTCGTCGTCATGCAATCCTAACTTTCATGCGACGGGCGCGCACTACCTCAACGGCGACACCTCAGTATTCATGCAGTTGCTGCAGGGCGACCTGTTCGCCGACTTCCCGACCTTGCGCTTCGTCATTCCGCATGGCGGCGGCGCGGTTCCGTATCACTGGGGACGCTATCGCGGCCTGGCGCAGGACATGAAGCGCCCGCTCCTGAAGGACTACCTGCTCAAGAACGTGTTCTTCGATACCTGCGTTTACCACCAGCCAGGCTCCGACCTGCTCGCCAGGGTGATTCCGGTGGAGAACATTCTGTTCGCCTCGGAGACGATCGGCGCGGTGCAGGGCATCGACCCGGAAACCGGCCACTACTACGACGACACGCGCCGCTATATCGACGCGATCGAATGGCTCAGCGACGCCGATCGACAACGCATCTACGAAGGCAACGCGCGTGCGGTGTACAGCCGTCTTTCCGCGCAGATCGAACGACAAACCGCACTGGAAGGGATAGCGAAATGAACCCGATTGGCTGGCGTGAATACGAGTCTGCTCCGCAGGCCAGCGCAGCGACGCTCGCCGCGTTGCGCAAACTGCAAGTGTCGCTCCTGAGCGACAACATGGCGCGCTCGAGCGGCATTCTCGGCCTGCAGCCGTTCCACAAGCCCAGGCCGATGGCGGGCACGGCCGTGACGGTGCGCACGCGTCCCGGCGACAATCTCGCCATCCATCGCGCCTTCGACTTCTGCCGGCCGGGCGACGTGCTCGTGATCGATGGCGCGGGCGAGGTGACCCAGGCCCTGATGGGCGACATCATGTCGAGCTACTCGGAAAGCCTCGGCGTGCAGGGGCTCGTGATCGACGGCGCGATCCGCGACGTCGGCGCGATTCGCCAGCGCGACTTTCCCGTGTATGCGCGCGGCGTGACGCACCGCGGACCCTACAAGAACGGGCCAGGCGAAATCAACGTGCCGGTGACCATTGGGAGGATGGTCGTCAATCCCGGCGATATCATCGTGGGCGACGAGGACGGCTTGCTCGCCATCGCGCCTGTTGATGTGGAGACCGTCATCGCGGGCGCGCGCACGCAAGGCGAAAAGGAGGCCGCCGCGTTGCAGGCAATCGCCGAAGGGCGCTTCGACCGTGCGTGGGTCGTGCCGCACGTCGAGCGCATGAGAAGCGGCGCCTGATGAAACCCAGGCGGCGTCAGGCGTTAAGATGCCCGCTGGAGCCTGTGCTCCCTCGCTCAACCGCAGATCCACTCTTGCTCCATGACCCGATACCTTGACGCTGCCGCGTTGCGCGAACTCGCCGAACACGCGGAGCAAACCGACCCGCCGCCGTGCACCTGCACGAAAACGCCGCTGGATGGCTGGCAATCGCAGCCGCTCTCGCTCGACGAGCGGCAACTGGAACAGATCGGCACGCTCGTTAGCGCGGACGAAGCCGAATCGACCTTCGCCGAACATCTGCCGGGAGGGGCCGGCTACTGGTCGGAGAATGCGCCGATCGCGCCCCGGTACTTTCCGTATAACCGTTGCGGCGTGTGGAAATGCACGTTGTGCGAACGCCTTTACCTTCGGTATACGGAAGGCGGCGGCTATTTCGTCGACCAGCGCATCCGCGCGGTGAAAGCGCGCTTGATCGAGGACGTGCCGCTTTGAGGCTTTGATAGCCCGCACCGGCAAACCGGCGCGAGGCGCCACAGCAAACAGCCAGTGGACGTGAAAATCGTCCGCTGGCTGTTTTGTTGCTTCGGCCACTTCGGCCCAACGCTCCCTTACGGTTATGATGTTTCGCACCGTGCGGGCTCCGCGAGCCCGGGCACATTCCAACATCATTCAACCAGCGCATGGGTATTCGGGAACTCGCCAAAGTACTGAAGCTGTCCGTTTCGACCGTGTCGCGCGCCTTGAACGACAGCGACGAGGTGAGCGCCGAAACGCGTGAGCGCGTGCGCGCCGCCGCGCTCGAGCATGGCTATGCGCCAAGCAAGTCGGCCGCGAGCCTGCGCCGGGGGCGGCTCGACATCGTCGGGCTGATGCTGCCGGTGCGGCGCGAAGAAGAGACCTACACGCTCGGCATTTTCATGAAGCTGGCGGACGGTCTCCAGTCGGTCCTGTCGCGGCACGGCATGGACCTCGTCATGTACTCGAGCGAGTCGTGGGACGACGAGTTCGCGCGGCTGCGGCGCATTGTCGATCGCCGTCATGTGGACGGCGTGATTCTCGCGGGGACGCGGCGGCACGACGAGCGGCTCGATTACGTCGCGAGCCGCCATTTCCCGTTCGTGGCGCTGGGCCGCAGCGAGTCGGGCGGCAAGCACGCATGGGTCGATCTGGACTTCGAGGCGGCCGCTACGGAGGGTGTCGAGCGGCTCGTGGCGCAAGGGCATCGCCGTATTGCGCTCGCCATTCCCGGCGGCGACGCGATGCAGGCGCATATCTACCTGCACGCGTGGAAGAAGGCGATGAAGAAGCACGGGCTGCCCGTGCCCGAAGGGTTCGTGCAGCGCAACGAACTCTCCGAACGCGGCGGCTATCTCGCGACCGAGGCGCTGCTCAAGCTTGGCGTGCCGCCCGATGCGCTCATGTTCCAGAGCGACTGCATGGCGATCGGCGCGTACCGCAAGCTGCACGAAACCGGCCGGGCGCCTGGCCGCGATCTGGCGATTTCGGGCGGCGTGCTGGCGGGCGAAGTGTCGGAATACCTCGCGCCGCGCCTATCCGGCTTCACGCTCGACGCTTATGGGCTGGGGCAGCGCCTCGCGCAGGCGCTGCTCGCGCAATTCCCGGATCTTGGCGACACCTACCGCGCCGCGCGCGAGCCGCTGTTGTGGCCACTGACGCTGCGCGAGCGCGACGACGACACGGTGACGTCCGAGGCCGTCCAGCGCTAGTCCGCGGCCGCCGCCGTCGGCATTGCGGTTTCCGCGAATCGGCATTGCGATTTTCGCAGCCAGCTTGACAGCGCTGCCTGCAGAAGCAACTATTTGCCTGTTTCCGGAAACGTTTCCGGAAAACGCGGTCGCAGCGGCACGGCTCCCGCCAGGTCCCAGAAAAGAGCCTGAAACAAAGCGCGATTCACAACGCGCGAAAACGGAGACAGCATGAAGAGGCTACTTGCCGCATCCGCGGCCATTGGTTTGGCATTCTCGCTTTCCTGCGCGTCGCTGCATGCCGCGACGCTCTCGGTCTGGGCCGTGGACGAGCCCGACGACTACACCGCGAAAATGGCGCAGGAATTCGGCAAGCTGCATCCCGATGTCCATGTGCAGATTCGCAAGGTGGGCTTTGCGGCGCTCAACGACGAAACCATGCGCGCCGTGATGTCCGGCAACATGCCCGACGTCGTGCCGATCGACAACCCGAACACGGCGATGTTCGCTTCGAAGAACGCGCTGCTCGATCTCGACCCGTACCTCGCGAAGTCGAAGGTCATCGACGCGAAGCAGATCTTCCCCGGCCCGCTGAAAAACGCCACCTGGAACGGCAAGGTGTATGCGATTCCGCGCGGCACGAACACGCTCGCGCTGTACTACAACAAGGACATGTTCAAGGCAGCCGGGCTCGACCCCGAGCACGCGCCGCAGACCTGGGACGAACTCTATACGGACGCGCAAAAGCTCACCGACGCCAGGAAGGGCGTGTACGGTCTCGCGTTTTCCGCCATCAATACGGAAGAGGGCGTGTTCCAGTTCCTGCCGTTCGTGCAGGCCGCGGGCGCGGACTGGGACCGCATGAGCGACCCGGGCGCCGTGCGCGCGGCCGCGTTCTGGCAGAAGCTGCTGGACAGCAAGGTGGCGTCGCCGGACACGCTCACGCATAGCCAGTCGGAGGCGGCGGCCACGTTCATCAACGGCAATGCCGCGATGGACATCGACGGTCCGTGGGAACTGGGCGCCGTGGAAAAGGGCGCGAAGTTCACGTGGGGCGTCGCGCTCCTGCCGGTCGAGAAGGCGGGCGGCCCGCGCGCCTCCGCGCTCGGCGAGCAGAATCACGCGATCCTGCGTGGCGCGAAGAACCCGGATGTGGCCTTCCAGTTCCTCGAATACATGTATGCGCAGCGCGGCCGCGACTGGAACGAATTCGGCATGCTGCCGCCGTCCAAAGACACCGTGACGCCGAACCCGAAGTGGCCGCAGGCGTACAAGGTCTTCAACGAGCAGATGCAGTACGCCCGTGCGCGTGGTCCGAACCCGAACTGGCCGAAAATCTCGAAGTCGATCTCCGACGCGATCCAGTCAGTGCTGACGCACCAGGCCACGCCGCAACAGGCCATGGCGGCCGACGCACAGACCGTGCAGGCCGCAGCGAAGTAAGCATTCCCAAGTATGGCATTGAGGTTGTTGCCGCCCGTAGAACCCCGGTTCTTCGGGCGCCGTCCCGCCTTTGAGCGAAGAACGCCATGAACACACTTTCGCGCCGCGCTCCTCGCGACCCGGCTGCGGGGCGCCTGGGCCGCTTGCCGCGCGCGCACGCCTTCGAGATCTCGCTGGCGGTGTTCGCGCTGCTGTATCTGCTGGTGTTTGCGGGCCTGCCGCTCATCTACAACATCGTCCTGTCGTTTCAGCAGGTCGATTTGATGGCCCCCGCCACTTTGTTGCGGCCGTTCGTCGGGCTGGCGAACTATCGCGATGTGTTCAGCCGTCCCGAGATGCACCAGGTGATCGTGAACACGGTGCTGTTCGTCGGGCTCTCGCTCGTCTTCCAGGTGGTGATCGGTTTTCTGCTGGCGCTGCTGTTCGCGCAGGACTTCCCGTTCGCGAGCCTCATGCGCGGCCTGTTTCTCGCGGGCTGGATCATGCCGGGGCTCGTGGCCGGCGTGATCTGGAAGCTGATTTTCGCAGGCGATTATGGCGTGCTCAATCATGTGCTGATGCAAACGCACATCCTGCAAGAGAAGATCTTCTGGCTCTCCGATCCGCACTGGTCGCTCTATGCCGTGATTGCCGCGAACGTGTGGCTTGGCGTGCCGTTCAATATGCTGCTGCTTTCGGTCGGGCTCGCGGCGATTCCGGCCGATCTCTACGAAGCCGCCGAACTCGATGGGGCGAATGCGCTGCAGCGTTTCATCGGCATCACGCTGCCGATGATGAAGGCCACGCTCGGCGCCGTGATCGCGCTGGGCGCGATTCTGACGATGCAGCAGTTCGATCTGATCGCAGCGCTCACGCAAGGCGGTCCGGCCAACTCGTCGCTGGTCGCGCAGTACTGGTCGTGGCAGCTTTCCCTGCAGACCTTCGAGGTGTCGGCGGGCTCGGCGGTGGCCACGGTCATGCTGGTGCTCGTGCTGATCGTCGCGGTGATCTACGTGCGCTCCACGCGCAACGAAAGGATGGTCTGAGATGAAGCGACCCCCACGCGGGAGGCTGAGATGAAGCGCTATGTGCTGCTCGTCATCGCGCTGTGCGTCACGGCGGTTTATCTGTTCCCGCTGTACTGGATGTATATCACCGCATTCAAGAGCGCGAGCGAGATGTTCCAGTATCCCCCTACGTTCTGGCCGCAGCATTTGCAATCGCACCTATGGCAGGTGTTCAGCAGCAGCGGCATGGGCAACTTCCTGTGGAACTCGTTCGTGACCGCATGCGGCACGGTGGCGGTGACCGTCTTCGTCGGCACGGGCGCCGCTTATGCGCTCGCGTTCGTGCAAAACCGCTGGACCAGTGTCGCAATCTTCGCGGTGCTGGTGCTGCAGGCGCTGCCATCGAGCCTCATGGTTACGCCGATCTTCACGGCGTTCAAGATGCTCGGCCTCCTCGACACGCCCCGCCTCGCCGTGGTGCTCGCGCAGATCACCAAGACGCTGCCGTTCTATATCGTGCTGTGCCGCCCGAGCTTCGTGCAGGTGCCGCGCGAACTGCGCGACGCGGCGCTCGTGGACGGCGCCACGCCGGCACGCGCGTTTTTCGGCGTGATCTTGCCGCTCGCGGTGAACGGCATTCTCGTTTCGGCGATCCTCGTGTTCCTGCAATCGTTCGGCGAGTACGTCTACGCCCGCTCGCTGATTCTCGACGACCAGTATCAGACCGCTACGGTGGGTCTCTCGGCATTCGTCGGCGCGACCAAGGTCGACTGGATCGGCATCATGACCTACTCGGCCATTTTCGTCACGCCCATCCTCGTGGCGTTCATGCTGCTGCAACGCAAGATCGTCGCCGGGCTGACGGCCGGCGCGCTCAAGTAACGCATACGGAGAATCGCTGTGGATCGCATACAGATCGAGCGCCTGAGCAAGAGCTATGGAACCGTGCAGGTTTTGAAGGACATCGATATCAGCGTGCCGGAAGGGTGCTTCGTCGCGCTGGTCGGACCGTCGGGATGCGGCAAGTCCACCTTGCTGCGCACCATTGCCGGGCTCGAACCGATCACGGGCGGCACGCTGCGCATCGACGGCCAGGTCGTCAACGACGTGCCGCCGCGCAAGCGCGACGTGGCGATGGTGTTCCAGAGCTACGCGCTCTATCCGCACATGAATATCGAAAAAAACATGTCGTACTCGCTACGGTTGCGTCGCGCTGCGCCGAAGATCATTCGCGAGAGCATCGACGGCGTGGCGCGCACGCTGGGCCTCGACCCTCTGCTCGCGCGCATGCCGCGCCAGCTTTCGGGTGGCCAGCGCCAGCGCGTGGCGATGGGTCGCGCCATCGTACGCAATCCGAAGGTATTTCTGTTCGACGAACCGCTCTCGAATCTCGATGCCGCCCTGCGCGTGCATATGCGCACGGAAATCCGCAAGCTGCATCAGCGACTTGCCGCGACTTCGGTGTACGTCACGCACGACCAGATCGAGGCGATGACGATGGCCGATCACGTGGTCGTGATGCGCGCGGGCGAAGTCGAGCAGCAGGGCGCGCCGCTCGCGCTGTATCACCGGCCTGCCAACCGCTTTGTCGCGGGCTTCATCGGCTCACCGTCGATGAACTTCATCGAAGCCGTGATCGGGCCGGACGGGCGCAGCGCGCGGTTCGGCGGCACACCAGGCGCGGGCGCGCACACGCTCGACCTGGGCCGCGCGCTGCCGGCGGGCTCCGAGGTCTGGATCGGCCTGCGTCCCGAGCATCTGCAGTTGCACCGCGAAGCGCATGGCCTGCGCGGCATGATCGATACCGTGGAGACCACTGGGTCCATGAACTTCATCGCGGTGAAGCTCGATGGCGTCCCGGCACCCGTGATGATCGCGCAAGCCGGCATGTGCGCCATGCGCAGCGGCGAGGCGATCGGACTCGACATGGCGAGCGAGCACATCCACGTGTTCGACAGGAAGACCGAGCAGGCGCTCTAGCCACGCCGCAGGTGGATCTGGATTGGCTGTTCAATGAGCTATGAGTACATCTAAATGAAAATCAGCGATGGCAACTGGTTGATCCGGGACGGCCTGAACGTCTCGTACTCGGCGTCGCCGCACAGCGTGGAGATCGTCGGCGACGAACTGCTGGTGCATGTGGCGCCCCGCGACGTATCGAACCGCGAACGGCAGCTCGACACGGGCCTCTTCACGTGGCGCTTCTTTTCGCCGCAAAGCGGCGTGATTGGCGTGCGCGTCGAGCATTTTGCCGGCGCGCGCGATCGCGGCCCGCATTTCACCCTGCAGCGCACGGGCACGGAAGTCGTCACGCACAACACCGAGGCCGAGGCGGGCCTCACCAGCGGGTCGCTGACGGTGCGCATCGTCAAGTCGGGCGACTGGTCGGTGGATTTCCTGCGCGACGGCAAGCGCATCACCGGCAGCGGCTTTCGCGCGAGCGGCCAGGTCCACGACGCCAGCCAGCAAGGCGCCGCGTTCATGTTCGAGCGGCTCGACCTGGGCGTTGGCGAGAACGTTTATGGGCTCGGCGAGCGCTTTACCGCGTTCGTGAAGAACGGGCAGGTGGTCGAAAGCTGGAACCGCGACGGCGGCACGGGCACCGAGCAGGCGTACAAGAACGTGCCGTTCTATCTAACCAACCGCGGCTATGGCGTGCTGGTGAATCATCCGGAAAACGTGTCGTTCGAGGTGGCCAGCGAGAAGGTGGCGAAGGTGCAGTTCAGCGTGGCAGGCGAGCGGCTCGAATACTACGTGATCGACGGCCCCACGCCCAAAGCCGTGCTGGAGCGCTTCACGCAGCTCACCGGGCGCCCGGCGCTGCCGCCCGCGTGGTCGTTCGGCCTGTGGCTCACCACCTCGTTCACCACGAACTATGACGAA
Source organism: Paraburkholderia sp. CNPSo 3281 (assembly GCF_024206515.1). NCBI lineage: Bacteria > Pseudomonadati > Pseudomonadota > Betaproteobacteria > Burkholderiales > Burkholderiaceae > Paraburkholderia > Paraburkholderia sp. CNPSo 3281. The sequence continues at coordinate 114,156 of NZ_JAMBPS010000007.1, forward strand.
GCCACGGTGAATCACTTCATCGACGGCATGGCACAGCGCGGCATCCCGCTGCACGTGTTTCACTTCGACTGCTTCTGGATGAAGGCTTTCCACTGGTGCGACTTCGAGTGGAACCGTGAGACCTTTCCCGATCCGCAGGGCATGCTCGCGCGGCTCAAGGCGCGCGGGCTGAAGATCTGCGTGTGGATCAATCCGTATATCGCGCAACCTTCGCCGCTGTTCGCCGAAGGCATGGCGAAAGGCTACCTCCTGCGCAAGCCCAACGGCGACGTTTGGCAGTGGGACCGCTGGCAGCCCGGTCAGGGCATCGTCGACTTCACGAATCCCGCCGCGGCACAGTGGTATGCGGGACATTTGCGGCGTTTGCTGGAAATGGGCGTGGACTGCTTCAAGACGGATTTCGGCGAGCGCATTCCGACCGACGTGATCTACCACGACGGCTCCGATCCGCAGAAGATGCACAACTACTACAGCTACCTCTACAACAAGGTGGTGTTCGACGTGCTGCGCGAAGTCCGCGGCGAGGGCGAGGCGGTGGTGTTCGCGCGCTCCGGCACCGTGGGCAGCCAGCAGTTGCCCGTGCATTGGGGCGGCGACTGCAGCGCGACCTACGAATCGATGGCCGAGACGTTGCGTGGCGGTCTCTCGCTGGGCCTGAGCGGTTTCGGTTTCTGGAGCCATGACATCGGCGGATTCGAGCACACCGCGCCCGCCGACGTCTACAAGCGCTGGTGCGCGTTCGGGCTGCTGTCGAGCCACAGCCGCCTGCACGGCAGCAAGTCGTATCGCGTTCCATGGCTGTTCGACGACGAAGCCGTGGAGGTGGTGCGCCATTTCACCGAATGGAAGTCACGCCTCATGCCGTACCTGTTCGACGCCGCGCAGCAGGCGGTCGATCGCGGTACGCCGATGCTGCGCGCCATGCTGCTGGAGTTTCCCGGCGACCCGACCTGCGATCATCTGGACCGTCAGTATCTGCTCGGAGATTCGCTGCTGGTGGCGCCGGTGTTCAACGCCGCGGGCGACGTGGATTTCTGGCTGCCTGGGGGGCGCTGGACGCATCTGTTCACCGGCCGGCCAGTCGAGGGCGGCAGGTGGCTGCGCGAGCGGCACGGGTTTCTGAGCCTGCCGGTCTACGTGCGGCCGAATACGCTGCTCGCGATCGGCGCCGAGGACCAGCGCCCCGATTACGACTACGTATCGCGCAGCGAGCTGCATCTGTTCGAACTGGCCGACGGCGCGAGCGCCGCCGCGACGCTGCGCGACCAGCGCGGCGCGCGCGTGACCCACGTGAGCGTGACCCGGCGCGGCGATACGCTCAACGTGCGCTACGACGGCGTGAAGGGATCGCTTCCGCTCACGCTGCGGCAATGGCCCGAACTGCGCGACGCCGGCGGGTTGAATTCGCAAGCTGGGGAACTGGGCGTGGAGGTGCAGTTGCCGGCGGGCGACGGAGAGGTCGTGTTGCGCGTTCAGCCTTAACAAGGGGCAACGCGAGGCGTTGCGAGCGCCAGATACGCAACTGGCCCGCCATCGCAACACACTGCGATGGCGGGCCAGAAGGCAACAACGACAAAGCGCGGCTATTCAGCCGGGCAGCTTACTGCGCTGCCTGACCGGCTTGCGACGAACCGTTGTTCACGCCGCCCACTGCGCTGTTTTGCGCAGCGACGCGAGCTTCGGCAGCTTGAATGTTCGCCGGATATTCATTGGGGTTCGAACGTGCCGGATTGAAGCCGGCCTTTTCGACCTGGATCATGTCTGCGCGGACTTGCGCGCGGGTCACGGGCTGGTTCGACTGGGCGAACACGGCAACGGGAGCGGCGAGGGCGGCAGCGATAACGACGGCTTGGACGAGCGATTTCATGACTAACCTCCAGATTTACGTTCTTCTTTAGCTGCCTACAGGGTTGTAAGCAGCGGTGAAGTCAGTGTAGGAGGGTCGGAGATTAGGGTAAATACCTAATATCCGAATTCACTGTTTCCGCCAGGAGAACAATCCGGGCATAAGCGTGGCGCAAGCCGAGGATTCCCCGAACGCGACGGCAGCAGCGAGTGGGGTCAGACCATGCTGGGCTCGACGCCGACCGTTTCGACGAACTCGGTCTTGCCCATGCCGCGCGACTTGGCCCGGTACATGGCGCTGTCGACGGCGCGCATCAAGGTTCGCGCATCGAGCGAGCGGCTGCCGCTGCCTTGCGTGAGCAGGCACACGCCGATGCTGCACGACACGGTCACCGGATAGCCGCCCACGGTGCGCATGTTGGCGAGAATCGCGTGGATGCTGTTGGCGACGGTAAGCGCGTCGTTCTTGTCGTAGACGTGACGCGCCAGCACCACGAACTCGTCGCCGCCCAGGCGTGCGAGCGTGTCGCCTCGCCGCATGCGGCGCACCAGTGCGGCGGCGAAGCTGCGCAGCAGTTCGTCGCCCACCGCGTGCCCGAAGGAGTCGTTCACTTCCTTGAAGCCGTCGAGGTCGACGAGCAGCATGGCGGTGCGCTCGCCCTCACCGGCGCGCGTAAAGAGCGTGCGTCCAATGGCTTGCTCGAGCCGCACGCGGTTGTAGAGCCCGGTGAGCGGATCGGTCGACGCCTGGCGTTCCAGCCGGTAGACGAGCACCGCCAGATAGACGGACGTCGCCACGATGCTCAGCGCAATGCCGAGCGCGGCCGTGATATTGGCGCGCCACCATGGTTGCCAATGCATCAGTCCCATGATGCCGACGAGCGCCACCACACAGGAAAGGCCCAGCATGCGCTGGCCATAGCGGCAGCCCGCGCCGACCAGAAACCAGAAGGCCACCCACAGGAGCGGCAGCGCGGCCGTTCCGCCCACGGCCAGCGCGGCGGTGACGATGGCCTGATCGGCGAACGTGGAGAGCGTGAGGCGCAAGAGCGAGCGCGTTGGCGCGACGGTGACCGCCACATACGTGATGACGCCGAACGCCACATAAGCGGTGACCGCCAGCAGCGTGGCGTAGACGTGGGTCGAGCGATAGATCGAGCAGGCAACGAGGTAGGCGAGAAGCACGACGGAACCGAGCGTGATGCGCAGTACGGCCTGCTCTTTTTCTGGGTCCTTCGGAAATGCGCGAAACAACGCCTTCCCGGGCCAGGAATGTGTTTCCATTTCGCCCATGGCTGCCACCCCCGCTCTCATTCTGTATTTTGTCGCCCGGTAGTGTACCCCACACGTATTGCGTGTCGAGGCGCGAAAAAAACGAAATTTCAACGCGCATGGTGCCGATACGCAATGCAAGGCAACTTCGCGCCGGATGACCGATACTGTGACGCGCATCGCGTGCAATCCATCGGTTCCGAATACGCTCGATCAATCCATTCAAGGAGGCGTCATGGGTAGGGAAGGTCTGGAAAAGCAGGGCATGTCGTGTGAGCGGCTCGCGCGCATCGAACGTTTTCTCGAAGAGAACTACGTCTCGACCGGCACGCTCGCGGGCGCCGTCACCCAGGTGTGGCGGCGCGGCGAACTCGCGCTGAACTCGGTGCTGGGTCTCGCGGACCGCGAACGGCGCACGCCGATGGCCGAGGACTCGATCTTCCGCATCTACTCGATGACCAAACCTATTACGTCGGTGGCGATCATGATGCTGGTCGAGGAGTGCAAGATCGCGCTCGACGACCCCGTCAGCAAGTACATCCCGTCGTGGGAGAAGCTCGGCGTGTACGCGGGCGGTTTCATGGAGAGCTTCCAGACGCGCGCGAGCGCACGCCCGATGCGCGTGGTCGACCTGTTGCGGCATACCTCGGGCCTGACCTACGGCTTTCAGCAGAACACCAATGTCGATGCGGCGTATCGCAAACTGAAGGTGGGCGAGCTTGCGACCGCGGGCACGCTCGACGAAATGATCGAGAAACTGGCCACGCTGCCGCTGGAATTTTCGCCGGGCGAGGCCTGGAACTATTCGGTTTCCACGGACGTGCTCGGCTATCTCGTCGGCAAGGTCAGCAGCATGGCCTTCGAGGACTTTCTGAAAACGCGGATCTTCGAGCCGCTCGGCATGGTCGACACGGCCTTTTACGTGCCGCAGGAGAAGGTGTCGCGCTTCTGCGCCTGCTATGCCATCGGCGCGCTCGGCTCGAAGGTCGTTTCCGAACAAGGTCCTGAGCTGCAGGACGATCCTCACACGAGCCCGTATCGCGAGCCGCCGTCGTTCGTTTCGGGCGGCGGCGGCCTCGTATCCACAGCGGCCGACTACATGCGGTTCGCGCGCATGCTGCTGCGGGGCGGCGAACTGGACGGCGTGCGGCTGCTGGGGCCGAAGACCATCGCGCTGATGACCGCCAACCATCTGCCGGGCGGCGTCGACCTGCCGCGCCTCTCGCGCTCGATGTTCACCGAAGCGGCTTACGAAGGCGTGGGCTTCGGGCTCGGCTTCGCCACGACGATTGCGCCCGCATCCACGCTGATTCCGGGCAGCGCGGGCGACTTCTTCTGGGGCGGCGCGGCCAGCACCTTCTTCTGGGCCGATCCTCGCGAGGACATGGTCGTGCTGTTTCTCACCCAGCTGTTGCCTTCGACCGCGTACCCGATTCGCCGGCAGTTGCGCACGCTCGTTTACAGCGCGATTACGGAGTGCGAAAGCTAAGCGGCGCGCCTGGCGTTCGCGAATGGCAATGAAATGGCAAGAGGCTTGCCGGCGGCCTCTTCTCCGTTTCCCTCACCGCAATACCTTCCCGATATGTGGAAGATAGATTCCTGATATCGACGGATTCTCTCGTGATTCGTGAGTGCGTAGCATCTGCTGCGGTGCAACTCAATCTTAAAGAGAGAACGTCATGACCCGCCTGAATCTGGCTTCGATTCGCAAAGACGCCTTTGCGATGCCTGTCCACAATCCCGCCTATCCCCGGCCGCCGTACCGTTTCATCAACCGGGAATATTTCATCATTACCTACGAGACCGATTTCGATGCGCTGAAAGCCATCGTGCCGGAGCCCTTGCGCCCGGAAAACAATCTTGTGCACTACGAATTTATTCGCATGCCGGATTCGTCGGGCTTCGGTGACTACACGGAAACCGGTCAGGTCATTACGGTGCGCGATCAGGAAGGGCGCCTCGGCAACTACACGCATTCGATGTACCTCGACGACGAAGGCCCGATTGCCGGTGGCCGGGAAATCTGGGGTTTTCCGAAGAAGCTGGCGAGACCGACCTTGAGCATCGATGGCAACGACACGCTGCTCGGCACGCTCGACTACGGCACCCAACGCGTTGCAACCGGCACGATGGGCTACAAGCATGTGCCGCTCGATATCGAGGCCGAACGCAGGAAGCTTGCAGAGACGCCGAACTATCTGCTCAAGGTCATCCCGCACGTTGACGGTTCGCCGCGCGTCTGCGAACTCGTGCGTTTCTACTTGCGCGACGTGAGCGTGCTCGGTGCGTGGACCGGTCCGGCGGCGCTCGAATTTCATCCGCATGCGCTGGCGCCTGTGGCCGATCTGCCGGTGAAACGGGTGGTCGGCGCGCGGCATCTGATTGCTAATCTCACGCTGGATATCGGCGAGGTTGCGCTCGACTATCTGGCTCAAAGCGAAACCGTGAAGCTCGCGGTCAACGAATAAGTTTGCGTGGATTTACGCGAAGGGAAGCAACATGTCTTTGCACAACAAAGTGGCGTTCGTGCTGCCGCACTACGACGAAGTCGCTCTGGTGCTTCAGGGCGGCGGCGCGCTCGGCTCGTACCAGGCCGGCGTGTACGAAGGCCTGGCCGAGATGGGTGTGCATCCGGGCACGATCTCCGGCATTTCGATCGGCGCGCTCAATACCGCCATCATCGCCGGCAATGCGCCGGAAAACCGCGTGGCGGCGTTGCATGGATTCTGGAACCGGATCTGCCACCCACGCGACTGGGTCGGTGGTCTGGGTGCCTGGATGCCGCCCATGTTCGGCATGCACGATTTCACGCGCAAGTGGGCGAGTGGGTGGGCGGCCGCACGCGCCCTGACCGAGGGCCAGCCGGGGTTTTTCTCGCCGCGCGTGCCGTTGCCGGTCGCCGGGCTCGGCAAGCAAAACCCCAACGTGGTGAGCTACTACGATACGGCCGCGTTGAAGGAGACGCTGCGTGAGTTCGCCGACTTTGACCGCATCAACGACGGCGACGTCCGTGTTTCGGTGGGCGCGGTGAACGTGCGGACCGGCAACCTGGTGTACTTCGACAACACGAAAATGCGTTTGAAGCCCGAGCATTTCATGGCATCCGGGGCGTTGCCGCCCGGCTTCCCGGCGGTCGAGATCGACGGCGAGTATTACTGGGACGGCGGGCTCGTGTCGAATACGCCGTTGACCGAGGTGCTGCGCGATGCGGACCATAAGGATGCGCTGGTGTTTCAGGTCGATCTCTGGAGCGCGCGCGGCAATGCGCCTGGCGACTTCTTCGACATCTCCGCGCGTGCCAAGGACATCCAGTATTCGAGCCGCACGCGCGCGGTGACCAGTATGCTGGCAGATCGTCAGAAGCACGCCCGATTCATCAAGGAGTTGCTCGCGCACATTCCCGCCGAAGTGCGCAGGACCGATCCGCTGTTTCGCCTCGCCGAAGAGGCGGCCGACGGCAGCGCGATCAATGTGGTGCACCTCATCTACAAGAACAAGCCCTATGAAGGTCACTATAAGGACTACGAGTTCAGCATCGACACGATGCGGGAGCATTGGGACAGCGGTCTTGAAGATATTCGCGATTCGTTTTCTCATCGCGAGTGGTTCGACGTGCCGAGCCGCGAGCGGGGTTTCGTGACGCACGACGTGCATCGCTTGCCCGGTTCCGTGCCGCAGGATGATCGTGACGCGCTCATCCCGCCGCTCGCGGAAGTGCGGAAAATCGCCGACGGCGAGCTGGCGATCGAAGCCCGCGAACCGGCTGGAGAGGGCGTATCGTGAGTAAGGAGCTGTTTCGGTGCGCGGTGCGCTGCCTGTGCGAGGAAACCCTGCGGACGCCGTGGGGCTATATTTTTCGCGGCATCGCCATGATCGCGCTGGCGGTTTCGCCGGCGATTATATGCGCCTACCTCGCACAGGCTTCAACACGGTGGGACCTGTTCGAGCGGTCCGGATCGGTCATCACCATCACGGGCCTTTTGTTGGCGTCGCGCCGCTATCTCGAGCATACCGTGACGGATCTGGTGGTGGCCCACGCAAACCAGGCTGCCGGATTCAAGCCGCATCACGCATTGAGCGAGGTACTCGCGGCCAGGCGCGGACTGACGCTTTCCGCGTTCGGCACGCTCATCTGGGGCTGGGGAATATTTCTGCGCTGGTGGAGCTTCGGCGTGCTGGCGTTGTGGATGGCATTCGTGGTCTACCGGGCATTTCACGACCCGGTATTGCAACGCTCCGGCGATGACGATTTGCCGTGACGAGTTGGGGCGGCGCCCACGCCTGGCAGCCGCCATTTTCCGGCGCGAGGGCAGAACTCAGTGACGCTTGCTCAACATCTCCAGCAATGCCTTGGCGGCCGGCCCCGACGACGCGGGATTCTGGCCGGTGAGCAGCAGCCCGTCTTCGAGCACATACGGCTGCCAGTCGGGGCCCTTCGAATAGTTGCCGCCCTTCGCCTTGAGTTCGTCTTCAACGAGGAACGGGACCACCTTGGTCAGGCCGACCGCTTCTTCTTCGCTATTCGTAAAGCCCGTGACCGACTTGCCGTTGACGAGCGGCTTGCCATCGGGACCCTTCACGTGCCGCAGAACCCCGGGCGCGTGGCAGACGAGATCGACAGGCTTGCCGGCTGCGATCGTGCGCTCGATCAGGCCGATGGAGTCCGGGTCTTCTGCGAGATCCCACATCGGACCGTGGCCGCCGGGGTAGAAGACGGCGTCGAATTCGTCATGGGCGACGTCCTTGAGCTTCGCCGTGTTGCCCAGATCCGCCAACGCGGCCGGGTCGCCTTCGAAGCGACGTGTCAGGTCGGTCTGAAAGTCCGGCTCGTTGCTCTTGGGATCTAGCGGAGGTTTGCCGCCCTTGGGCGACGCGAGCACGATCTGCACGCCGGCGTCCTTGAACACGTAGTACGGCGCGGCGAGTTCCTCGAGCCAGAACCCGGTCTTGCGTCCCGTATTGCCCAGTTCGTCGTGCGAAGTCAAAACCATCAGAATCTTCATGACGTTCTCCTTGAATGCGTTTACACAACTTCAGGTTGCAGAGAATTCCGGTCAACGCCCCTGGCGTGCCGAATCCGACTAGCGAACTGCCATCAAGGCAAAGCAGCAAGATGAATCATGGCGTTCACGTTCACGGGAAGGACAGGCGTGCGGGTATAGGGCCGGTAGATGATATCGCCGCGACGGATCGTTTTGCCGCTCACTGCGCACACGCCCGCCCGGCGTGCCTTTGCGCAGACCCAGATCTGATAGCCGTAGTGGCATGAGGCGGAGCACCAGCGCAACGCAACGGTTCGGGGGGAGAGGCGGTCGAGCAGCGTGACGACGGCCGCGCAGGGCGCCTCGCCCGTCGCATCGCGCCCGTTGCGGATGTTGCGGCTTTTGCGGCACCTTCCGTCGTAGCGGTGCGGCTCGGCGATGCGCGGGCCGGGTGCGAGATCAGCGGGGCTCGGGGTCTGTGCGTGGGGTTCCGTCGCGCACAGCCTGTCGAGCAGCAGGAGTGTCTGCTCCCATGGGTCCGGGCGCGAGGCGTGTTTGTTGCCCGCCGCTGCGCCCGCGTTCGCGCCGCGGTTGCGCGAGCGTGTTCGAAGTCCTTCGTCCGTGTTCATGCGAGGCCTCAGATGAAGATTGATGGCGCCACGATGCAACCGGTGCAATTGCGCGCAAAAGCCCGCTCTCGAGCGGGCCGCGCGCGTTCACTTGATGAGTCCCTTCTGTCTTCGATAGACATCGGTAGGCAGGCCGCCCCATCCCCAGTTTTCCGTTGGCACTTCTTCGATGACGACGAAAGTCGCCTCCAGCGGCTTGTTCAGCACGTCGAGCATGAGCTGGCTCACGCCCTTGATGAGCTGGGCCTTTTCTTCCGCCGTGACGGAATCCGCGCCGGGCCGTGTGCCCTCGCGTGTAACCTGAATTGTGACGATCGGCATTGCGCTTTCCTTGATGGTGATCGTTGCAAGGAGCGCCGGCGAGCGGCGCTCCTCGTCGGCCCGGTGGGGCCCGGTAGTGCGCAGCGCGCCTTAGTGGCCGGCGACCTGGCCGCCGTCGACGTGGAGGATTTCGCCCGTCACGAAGGGCGCCGAGTCGAGATAAAGGATGGCGTTCACGATGTCGCTCATCTCGCCCATATGGCCCATCGGATGCAGCGCGCCGAGCGCGGCGTGGGTTTCGGGCGCGTGCATCGGCGACTTGATGATGCCAGGCGATACCGCGTTGGCGCGAATGCCGCGCTTGGCATACTCGATCGCCAGCGAGCGCGTGGCGGCGGCGAGACCGCCCTTGCTCAGCGAGGCCAGCACCGACGGCACGCCGTCGATCGCGTGATCGACGAGCGTCGTCGTGATCGTGACGACGTGGCCGCTCTCGTGCTTTTCCATCTCCGCAATCGCGAGCTGCGTGATATGGAAGAAACCGTCGAGGTTGGTGCCCTTGATCGCCGCGTAGTCTTCCGCGGTGTACTGCGTGAACGGCTTCGCCACGAAAATGCCCGCGTTGTTGACGAGCGTATCGACGCGGCCAAAGCGCGAGACGGCCGTTTCGATGACACGGCGAGCCGTGGCCGGGTCGGCGATATCGCCGGCCACTGCGACGAGATCGCTATCGTCAGTCTGTTTGATGTTGCGCGAGGTCGCGACCACCTTGTGGCCGAGTGCGCGGAATGCCCTGGCCGCTTCGGCGCCGATGCCTTGCGATGCGCCAGTGATCACGACGACTTTGGGGGATTGACTCATATGAACCTCGAAGTAAGTTGGACTCTGTTTTTGATCGGGTTTGCTGCTCCGATGACGACCAATTTACGCATCCATGCCCCCGGTTTGAATACAGGACGCGGACAAACAGTTGTGAGTCACAGGAACAAATGAGGGCGAGTTGGGCGCGATGACGCGCGGCGAAACAGGCCAGGCCAATGACGCCCGTTTCACTTTGGATAACTGACTAAATGGGACCGGCCTGGCCGCGTGTGGGCTCACGCGCGGCTTGCTGCGAGGCTCAGGAGGCCTGCGTGCGCGGATCGTGGTCGAATTCGAGCCTGATCCCGCCCGGCTCGTACACCATGGTGTGGCGTTTCGGCCCCGGGCCCAGGTTCTCCGGCGCGAACTCGATTGTCACGCCCGGCCAGGCGGACACGCGCGAGAAGATATCGTTGAGGGCTTCTTCGCTGCCTACGCGCAAGGCAAGATGATGCAGGCCCACATGGGTCTTGCGGTCGAACTCGACCAGGCGGCCCGGATCGGTCACTTGCCAGAGGGTCAACATGACGTGTCCGTCCGAAACGAACGCAGCCGGATAACTGGGTCGCTCGCCAACCTGTTTCCAGCCCAGACAATTCACGAAGAAGTCACGTGTGAGGTTCAGGTCGCGCACGGTCAGCCCGACATGATCGATGCCCAGCGTAAGCGATTTGTCAGTCATGTTTCGATTCTCCTGAAAAAAGAGTGCGCCGATCCGGACTTCCGCACCTCACGGATCCAATCTCTGCCGAAACAATATAGCGGCCAGGAACGACGTCGATTATCGCTTGCCGTTCACATCACTTTTTACATGATGTATCGCGTCGCCTGCTGAAGGGCGCTCGGGTGCTGGATCGAGGCGCCGGCGCGTCTTTCTGTGGCCGCGGAAACTTCCTTGCACACATCTGCAATGTCAGATATATTCCGCATCAGATATCGAGGAGGGCAATCGATGAACGATCCCGTCAATGAAGATTTCGAGCGCACGCAGAAGCTGGTGTTCGTGCTCGGTCAGGCGCACCACCTGATGGCCACTGAACTCAGGGCAGGGCTCAAGGACGCCGGGCTGAACCTGCAGGAGCGCGGCATTCTGCTGACGTTGGCCGGTGGGAGCGCGAAAACGCCGGCGGCATTGGCGAAGCTCCTTGGCGTCCACCCCGCCCGGATGACCCGGGTGCTGGACAAGCTCGAAACCAGTGGGCTCGTGGAGCGCGCGCGCAATGGCACGGACCGGCGCCTCGTGGACGTCTCGCTGACACGCGAGGGCCACTCGGTCGCGGCCCGCAACGCAGACGTAGCGCCTGGCGCCTGGAGCGAGCGGCTCTCGCACTTCTCGAGGTCCGACTTCGACGCCTTGAGCACGCTGCTTTCCAGACTGCTGCATGGCTAGGGCGGCCTTTTTTTTGCCCAATTATCAGACATGTCAGATAACGGCCCGTGCTTGACGGGACATTCGCATCCAGACGAGAGAACCTAACATGAATCCATCGACCAACCCAGGCGGGCTACCCCAGCTGACGGGCGCGAAGTTCGCGCTCGGCACCTTCGCCGTGGCGCTCGCTACTTTTATGAACGTGCTGGATTCGTCGATTGCAAACGTCGCGATTCCCACGCTCTCCGGCAACCTCGGCGTGTCGATCGACGAAGGCACGTGGGTCATCACGCTGTTTGCCGCGGCCAATGCGGTGTCCATTCCGTTGACCGGGTGGCTGACGCAGCGCGTGGGCCAGGTCAAGCTGTTCGTCTGGGCGATCCTGCTGTTCGTGCTCTCGTCGGCAGCCTGCGGTCTGGCGCCGAACCTGCTGACGCTGCTGGTGGCCCGTATCGTTCAGGGCGCCGTAGCGGGGCCGCTGGTGCCGTTGTCGCAAGCGTTGCTGCTCGCCTCCTTCCCCAAGGAAAAGAGTTCGAATGCGCTGGCGCTGTGGGCGATGACCGCAACCGTCGGACCAATCGCGGGTCCGGCGCTCGGCGGCTGGATCACCGACAGCTACAGCTGGTCATGGATCTTCTATATCAACGTGCCGGTCGGCCTGTTCGCGGCCGGCGTGATCTGGGCGATCTACCGCGACCGCGAGACGCCGGCACGCAAACTGCCCATCGACAAGGTCGGGCTGATTTCGCTCATCGCGTGGGTCGCGCCGCTGCAGATCATGCTCGACAAGGGCAAGGACCTCGACTGGTTCAGCTCGCCGGTCATCTGGGTGCTCACCATCGTCGCCGCGGTCAGCTTCGTGTTCTTCCTGATCTGGGAATTGACTGAGGAAAAGCCGATCGTCAACCTGCGGCTGTTCGCCAAACGCAACTTCCTCGGCGGCACGATTGCGATTTCGGTCGCGTATGCGATCTTCTTTGCAAACCTCGTGATCCTGCCGCAGTGGATCCAGGGCTTTCTCGGCTACCGCGCGGTGGATGCGGGGCTCGTCACAGCGCCGCTGGGGATCTTCGCCGTGATCCTCGCCCCGGTGATGGGCAAGCTCATGCCGCGCTCCGACCTGCGGGTGCTCGCCACCCTCGCGTTCGTTGGCTTCGCCGCCGTGTTTTTCATGCGCTCGAACTACACGACCGGCGTGGACGCGTGGACGCTGATTTTGCCGACGCTGCTGCAAGGCATTCCCACGGCGCTGTTCTTCACGCCGCTCACCGGCATCATCCTGTCGGGTCTGCGGCCCGACGAGATTCCGGCGGCCGCGGGCCTGTCCAACTTCGCGCGCATTTTCGCCGGCGCCGTGGGCACGTCGCTCATGAGCAACGCCTGGAACGACCGCACGATCCTCCATCACGCCCGGCTCGCGGAGCAGACGAGCGTGGAGAATCCGGCGTTCACCGGCGCCATCGCGCACCTGCATGCGACGCTGGGTGGCGGCATTCCCAAGGCCACGGCCTTTTACGAAGCCTCGCTCAACGCGCAAGCCACCATGCTGGGGTTGAACGACATCTTCTGGATATCGGCGGTGATCTTCGTCGTCATCATCCCGCTGATCTGGGTGACGCGGCCGGTCAAGGGCGGTGGCGCGGGCGCGGCAGGCGCTGGCGGACACTGAATTCAGCAGTTGAACCCGGTTCAGACGGCAAACCTGATGGCAAAGCTCGCGTGTTTTTCTTGACAGTATCTGACACTGCAGATATTGTGCTGTTCAACACGGAGGATGTCGCGATGGACCACTACACGACGAGAAATTTCATGCTCACGGAAAGTGTCGGCTTCAGAATCGTCAAGGCGCGCAATCTGGTCGTCGCGGAGATGGACGCGGCGCTCAAGGACCTCGACATCACGGGCCAGCAAATGGGCATTCTGCTTTCGGTGAAGCAGGGTGTGGCGACCACGCCGTTCGAACTGTCGAAGCTGCTCGGCATCGATACGGGCCTCATGACGCGGATGCTGGACAAGCTGGAAACCAAGGGTCTGCTCGAGCGTTCGCGCGACGCAGACGACCGTCGTGTGGTCAATCTGAACCTCACCGCAAAGGGGCTGGAAACGGCGGACCAGATTCCGGACGTCGCGCCGCACGTGTTGAACGCACGCCTGCGCAAGTTCACCAAGGCGGAGTTTGCCGAACTGAACCGCCTGCTTCGCAAGTTCACAGACGACTGAACGGTGCGGCCGTGGTGCCGCGCTTTTTTTCGACCATTAATCTGATATGTCAGAAAATGAAATCTCAGACTTCTAAAGCAAGCATCGGTACCCGTACGCTGAAGCTGGGCGTGTCGGCGATTGCAATGGCCACGCTGGCGGCTTGCGCCAACTACGCGGGCATCCACAGCGACAAGCAGATGGCCCAGCCGCAACAGTACGAGACGGCGCAGAGCCTGCCGCAAGAACAGGGGCACTGGCCGTCCGCCGATTGGGTCGACCAGTTCGGCGACGCGCAGCTGAAGGCGCTGATTGCCGAAGCGCTGCAGGGCAGCCCGAGCGTCGAGCAGGCCAAGGCGCGCGTGGCCCAGGCGCAGGCCTATAGCGAAACCGCGAAGGCGGGCACGCTGCCGCGCGTGGACGCCAGCTATACGCTCACGCGCCAGCAGTACAGCAGCACGGCGCTGATTCCGCCGCCGTACGCCGGCTCGTGGCAGACCGAAAACAAGGGCTTGCTGACCGCTTCCTACGATCTCGACCTGTGGGGCAAGAATCGCGAGGCGCTGCGGGCAGCCGTTTCGGAGACGGCCGCGAGCGAGGCCGACGAGGAAGTCGTCAAGCTCACGCTGGATACCTCGATCGCACGCACCTACAACCAGCTGGCGCGGCTCTATGCATTGCGCGACATCGCGCAGGAAGAAGTCACGCGCCGCGAGCAGATCGACCGCATCACGGCGGGCCGCATTGCCACGGGCCTCGACACGCAGGTGGAGCGCAAGACCGCGCAGGCGAACCTGGCGACCAGCCGCTCGCGGGTGAGCGCGCTCGACGGCAGCATTCTCACGACGCGCTACCAGTTGGCCGCGCTGATGGGCAAGGGCCCCGACCGCGGGCTCGCGATCACGCGGCCGACGCTGGGCGTGGGCGACGAGGTGCGTTTGCCGGACAACCTGCCCGCCGACCTCGTGAGCCGGCGCCCGGATATCGTTGCGGCCCGCTGGCGCGTGGACGCGATTACGCATGAGGTGAAGGAAGCGAAGGCCGAGTTCTATCCGGACATCAACCTGAGCGCCGCGCTCGGTCTCGACGCGTTCGGCTTCGGCCGCTTCCTGACCGCCGCGAGCCGCACGGCCTCGGTGGGCCCCGCGGTCCACCTGCCGATCTTCGACGGCGGCGAGCTGCGTGCGCAGTTGAAGGGTCGCTACGCCGAGTTCGACTACGCGGTGGCCGCTTACGACCAGACGCTCATTGGTGCGCTCAGCGGCGTGGCCACGCAGCTCGCGCAGATCCATTCGAGTGATGCGCAGCTCGTCGATGCCCAAACCGCGCAGCAGGCGGCACGCGACGCCGACCAGCTCGCGATCACGCAATACAAGGGCGGCCTGACCAATCAGCTCACGGTGCTCAACGCCGACGTCACGGCACTGAACGCCGACGAAGCCATCGCCAACCTGAAGATGGATCGCCGCGACGAGCAGATCGCGCTGGCTTCGGACCTGGGTGGCGGCTATGTCGACACCTCGGCCGATACCGGCCACCACGCGGACGCTGCCGCCCAACCCAACCCTCAAGCCAATTCCGTCATTGCCGCCGCGCGTTGAACGGCATGTTTGCAAACCCGTCAGGAGAACTGAAATGAGCGAAACGATCACGACCGACCGCGAGCCGGTGGATCAACGCGACGAGAAAAAAAACGGCGCGCAAGCGGCCCCGGCCAACAATGACCAGCAAGCCACGCCCCCGGGCCGCCGCAAGCGCCTGATCGCGCTGCTCGGCGCCTTCACCTTGATCGCGGGCGCGGCCTATGGCGCGTACTACTTCACGGAAGGCCGCTTTCACGAATCGACCGACGACGCCTACGTGAGCGGCAATCTTGTGCAGCTCACGCCGCAGGTCACGGGTACGGTGGTCGCCGTCAACACCGACGACACGCAGATCGTGAAGGCGGGCGACCCGGTCGTGACGCTCGATCCGGCCGACGCAAGAATCGCGCTGGCCGATGCCGAAGCGTCGCTCGGCCAAACCGTGCGACGCGTGAGCGGCCTCTATGTCAACAACGACTTTTATGCGGCGAACGTGGCGCAACGCGAATCGGACCTGGCGCGCGCCAACGACGATCTGCGCCGCCGCGCCGCGGTGGCGGACTCGGGCGCCGTTTCCGCCGAAGACATTGCCCACGCGCGCGACGCCGTGCAGGCCGCACAGGCCGCGCTCGACGCCGCACGCCAGCAGGGGGCGGCGAATCACGCGCTGACCGATCGCACGTCGGTCGAACAGCATCCGGACGTGCAGGCGGCCGCCTCGAAAGTGCGCGCGGCCTGGCTCGCGTATGCGCGCGATACCTTGCCCGCGCCGGTGACGGGTTATGTGGCGCAGCGCCAGGTGCAGGTGGGCGAGCGCGTGTCGCCCGGCACGCCGCTCATGGCGATCGTGCCGCTCGACGGCGTGTGGGTGGACGCGAACTTCAAGGAAGTGCAGCTCAAGCACATGCGCATTGGCCAGCCGGTGACGCTCACTGCCGATGTCTACGGCTCGAGCGCGAAGTATCACGGTCGCATCGAAGGCTTTTCGGCGGGCACGGGCAGCGCCTTCGCGACACTGCCGGCGCAGAACGCCACGGGCAACTGGATCAAGATCGTGCAGCGCCTGCCGGTGCGCATCGCGCTCGATCCACGCGAACTCGCGGCGCGTCCGTTGCGCATCGGCCTCTCGATGACGGTGGATGCCGATACGCGCGACGACTCGGGCTCGCAGCTCGGCGCGGCGCAAAATACGCGCTATCGCACCGATGTCTTCGCACAGTACGACGCGCAAGCCGACGGCGAGATCGAAAAGATCATCAAGCAGAACGAAATGGCGGCGCCTGCGACTGCATCACAACCCACGCCGCAACGTGTGGCGGCGCGCGCTCATAAGGGAACCGCGGGCTAAGCGAGTCTGGCGGCGCCCCGGCAAAGCGCTTGCGCATCCGCAGCAAGCGCTTTGGGCACCGCCTCGCGCAGGTCATCCATGAACGTCTTGATCTTGGCGTCGAGGTACTTGCGCGAGGCATGCACCGCGTAGGCGGTGAGCCGCTGCAGACGATATTGCGGCAATACACGCACCAGCGCGCCGCTATCGAGCATGGCGAGCGCCGTCGACATCGGCAGCGCGCCGATGCCCACGCCTTCGCGAAGGGCGACGCTTAGCGCATCGGGAAGATTGATTTCGACGGGCGCCTTCGGGAACGCCACCGTCTCCCGGCCGTTGGGGCCGTGCAGATGCCAGCGATCGCGCGGAAAGAACGTCGTGACGAACTGCAGGCACGTGTGAGCCTCCAGGTCGTGCACCGTGCGCGGCACGCCGTGGGTATCCAGATAGGCGGGTGCCGCACACAGCACGTTATGGACATCGCCGAGCCGGTGCGACACGAGCCGCGAGTCCGGCAACTCCGTCGTACTCAATTGAAACATCACGTCGTAGCCGGCCTCGATGATATCGGGCGTGTGCTGCGACAACGTCAATTCGATCGATACCGCGGGATGCCGCTCGCGATAGCGCACGAGCGCCGGGACCACATAGGCCTGGCCGAAGCTCGGTGACGCATGAATACGCAGCCGTCCGGAGGGATTGACCTGCGCATTGGCCGCCTCTGCCTCTGCCTCGTCGACACACGCGAGGATGCGCTCGCATCGCTCCAGATAGCGCTGACCCGCCTCGGTTAGCGAGAGCCGCCGCGTACTCCGATGCAGCAGGCGCGTGCGCAATTGCGACTCGAGTTGCGAGACCGCCCGCGACGCATTGGCGGTTTGAATATCCAGACGCGAGGCCGCGCCCGTAAAGCTTCCTTCTTCCGCTATGCGGACGAAAATCCGCATCATGTCCAGCTTGTCCATTACGCGTCTTCCACGGATAGATCTGTCTCGCACGCAGCTACGACGCAAACTCGCGCCACGCCAGATTCTCCTATAAATGCAGGGAAATCTGTTCGGCGAATGTCCGTATCACTTCTTCGTTACGTGACAGAAACATCCATTGTCCGACTCGCGTCGAAACGAGCAGTCGCGCTTCGACCAGTACGGCAAGATGCGCTGACATAGTGGACTGCGAGAGTCCGCTGCGTGCCTGGATGGCGTGTGCGGGCACGCCGCGACCCAGATCGACATGGCCCTCTGGAAAGGCATCGGCGGGGACCTTCAGCCACGCGAGGATGTCGCGCCGCAGGGGATTGGCGAGTGCTTTGTGAATCCGGTTCGCGTCTATCATGGCGTTCCTTGCGCGTGCAAGCCGTGCTTCAATGCGGCTGCATCAACAGCGTTCTGGCGATGGTTCCCGCGGCACCTTCCCCAAGGTCTTCCCGCACGATCGACAGCGCCAGGTGAATGCCGGCGCTTGCGCCGCCCGATGAATAGAGGTTGCCATCCTTCAGGCAGCCGGGATTGGACATGACGTGCACCCGTGGATATTCGGCCGCGAGGCGGTGAGCGTCGCGCCAATGCGTGGTCAGCCAGCGGCGGTCGGCAACGCCGGCGCGCGCCAGCAGGAACGCGCCAGTGGAAATGCAGGCCAGCCTGCGCGTGGCGGCCCCGGCGTCGCCGAGCCACGTCACGAGTTCGCGATGCTCACGCGCCGAACTGACCACGGGAGACCCGGGCACCACGACGACATCGAACGGCGTGCTCGTTTCGAACAGGCATTCCGTGGTGCCCACCGCCGTGCCGTTGGAAGACAGCACGGGCCCAGGCGAGGTCCCGACGAGGTGCGGTTCATAAAACGCGCCGCCATACAGGCGATTCGCTGCATGAAACAC
Source organism: Paraburkholderia sp. CNPSo 3281 (assembly GCF_024206515.1). Taxonomy (NCBI): domain Bacteria; kingdom Pseudomonadati; phylum Pseudomonadota; class Betaproteobacteria; order Burkholderiales; family Burkholderiaceae; genus Paraburkholderia; species Paraburkholderia sp. CNPSo 3281. The sequence goes on from NZ_JAMBPS010000007.1 coordinate 132,366, forward strand.
ATCCATCGGGCCGCTCACCTCGAGCAGTTGAAACCCCGCATAAAGCATCATCGCGACACGCATGCGCGGTTACCCCATGAACGCCTGCTCGACCAGCGCGGATTGCCGCGCGACGTGCGCCGAATGGTAGCCCGGCGCGGTCGATGCGCCGGCGTCAGGACCGGCGTAGGCCAGCTTCGCACCCGTTGGCAGCAGGTCGCGCAACTGCGGTTCGACGAAACTCCATGCGCCCTGGTTGCGCGACTCCTCCTGACACCAGACGACGGTCTTCAGGTTGGGATAGCGCGCGAGTTCGGCGGCCAACTGTTTTGCTGGAAACGGATATAGCTGTTCGACACGGATGATCGGCGTGTCGGCCGCGTTCGCGCGGCGATGCTCGAGCAATTCGAAGTACACCTTGCCTGTGGCCACGATCACGCGCTCGACGCTGGATGCCCGCGACGCCTCGACCTGCGTATCCGGCAGAACCTCGCGGAATGCGCCCTCGCTCAACTCCTCGAACGTGCTGACCGCTTCCGGATGCCGCAACAGCGACTTGGGCGTCATGACGACAAGCGGGCGGCGATCGGAGGCGAGCGCCTGCATGCGCAGCAGATGGAATAGTTGCGCCGGCGTGGTTGGCTGGGCGACACGCATGTTGTCCTGCGCGCTCAACTGCAGATAGCGTTCGAGCCTCGCCGATGCATGCTCGGGTCCCGCGCCTTCCTGCCCGTGAGGAAGGAACAGCGTCAGGCCGCTGCGTTGCCCCCACTTGGCGGCGGCCGCCGCGATGAACTGGTCGATCACCACTTGCGCGCCGTTGGCGAAGTCACCGAATTGCGCCTCCCAGATCACCAGCGCATCGCGGTTCACCGTCGTGTAGCCGTACTCGAACGCGAGCACCGCCGCTTCGGAGAGGATGGAGTTCGTCACATTGAAGCGGCCCTGCGCTTTGTCACTCGCAACACCGAGATGATCGAGCGGAATATAAACGCCATCTGGCCGGTTCATGCGCGTTTGATCGTGCAACACGGCGTGACGATGATTGAACGTCCCGCGCGCGCTATCCTGCCCGCTCAGTCGAACGCTAACCCCCGCGCCGAGCAGCGAAGCGAATGCCAGATGCTCGCCCATGCCCCAGTCGAGCGGCCGTGTTCCCGAGGCCATTTCCTGGCGCCCGGTCATCATCTTCTTGACCAGCGGATGGAGCGCAAGGCCCTCAGGAACGGTCGAAATCTGATGCGCGAGACGGCGCAGCGTTTCACTCGAAGGGGTGGGGTGAGAAGCCGGGCTCACCGCTTCCTCGCGTGAAGAGGCCGCGTCGGAGCCGTCGGTTTCGTTCGCACGCTTGAGCAGTTCACGCCGCGCGCTGACGTAGCCCTCTGCTTCTTCGGCCGTCAACACGCCTTGCTGGATCAGCTTCTGCGCGTAGCGGGTTCTTACACCGGGATGGCTGGCGATCGCGCGATACATCAGCGGCTGCGTGATGCCCGGCGTGTCCTGCTCCTGGTGCCCGAATTTGCGGAAGCACACGAGATCGATGACCACGCTCCGTCTGAACGCGGTGCGATAGTCGAGGGCAAGGCGCACCGCCATCGCGACGGCTTCGGGGTCGTCGCCGTTCACATGCAGGATGGGCGCCTCGATCATCTTCGCGATGTCGGTGGTGTAGAACGACGAGCGCGTGTCGCGCGGATCGGACGTCGTGAAGCCGATCTGATTGTTGACGACGATATGAAGGGTGCCGCCCGTGCCGTGGCCGCGCGTATAGGAGAGGCTCATGGTTTCCATCACGACACCCTGGCCGGACATCGCCGCGTCGCCGTGTATCTCGACCGGCAGAACCTCGACCCCGTCGGCGCTGCCCAGGACCTCGCCCTTGGCGCGCGCCATGCCTTGCACGACCGGATTGACGATTTCCAGATGTGACGGGTTGAACGCGAGCATCACTTCGACCGGTCCCTCGGGCGTATCGACCGAACTCGTAAAGCCCTTGTGATACTTCACGTCGCCTGCGGCAAGTCGGTCGGGATCCTTGCCATCGAACTCGTCGAACAGCGCACGCAACGGCTTGCCGACGATATTCGCCAGAACGTTCAGGCGTCCGCGGTGCGCCATGCCCATCACCACCGCGCGCAACTTTTTCGAAGCCCCGTAGCGGACGACTTCGTCGAGCATCGGAATCAGCGACTCCGCGCCTTCGAGCGAGAAGCGCGTCTGCCCGACGTAGCGTGCGTTAAGGTATTTCTCGAGGCCTTCTGCCGCGCTCAGGCGTTCCAGCAGCCGGCGTTGTTCCTCGGCCTGCAGCGACGGTCTGGCTCGCGTGGATTCGAGCTGCATCTGCCACCAGCGCCGCTGTCCGGCGTCGGTAAGATGCATGAATTCGGCGCCGAGCGTGCCCGTGTAGGTTTGCTCCAGCGCCGCGACGAGCGCTTGCAGCGTGGCGTCGTCGTCGAACAGGAACGTGTCGGCGGTGCTGAATGTCGTCGCCATGTCCGCGGCCGTCAGGCCGTAATAGGCTGGCGTCAACTCAGCGTAGGCGCGTGGCGGCGTCCACATCAGCGGATCGAGATCGGCCGTGCGCGTGCCGATCATGCGGAACGCGGCGATCAGCGACTGTACCGCGACCTGCTTGCGCGCAAGGCCAAGGCCGGAGTCGTTTGCGACGGTGGTATCGGCCTGGACGATCATGCGCGGCGGCCGCTTGGCAAGCTCCACAAAGCTGGAAATGACGGGGGCGTGCGGCTCGTCATCGCGATCGCTGCCGTCGATAGCGGGCGTTTCGCGCAGTGCATCGAACCACACCCGCCATTCACTGGTGACCGCATCCGGGTCAGCCAGGTAAGTTTCATATTGCTCTTCGACGTAAGGGGCGTTGCCCCCGAAGAGGAAAGAGCTCTGACGTTCTTTCAACATGATGAATCTGCCTTTGGTCGGTGTGCGGTCCAATGTCGGGCGCAACACGTGGAGTGATGGCGATAACGCCTTCCGGTCCGCCCGGGTTGTTTGCCCTGCCGCAGTCGTGAATAGAGTCTAGTTATGCGGGGCAGCGGGCGAAATGCGCGCGTGGTGCCGCCGCCTGCCAACTAGTGGATGTTTTGGGCCACGCTGCCGATTTGTTACACCGACGCAAAATACTTTTTCCGGGGACAGACTGCACCAGCTAATGACGATGCGTTAAGCTGCGCCACGGTCCTGGTTGGGACACCACCTCTGAAGGTCACGGCATGAAAGTCGCCATTGTTGTATTCGATGGTGTGCAGGCGCTAGATGTTGCAGGCCCACTCGATGTGTTCGCCGAGGCGAACACATTCCTCTCCGAGCATCAGCGCTACGAGGTGACACTCGTCGGGCGCGAGGCGGGCGCCGTGACCTGCTCGAACGGCATGCAACTGGCGGTCTCGCTTGGCTATGCCGACAGCGACGTGCAATGGAACTTGCTCCTCGTAGCCGGTGGGCCGCAGTTGCCCGACCTGCATCCGTCGAATGCGTTTCTGGCCTGGCTGCAAAATCAGGCGCGCAGTGCAAGCCGATTTGGTTCGGTGTGCAACGGCGCATTCGTACTCGCTCATGCAGGGCTGCTCGATGGCAAGGACGTGACGACTCACTGGTCGGATGCCGGCCGTCTCTCCAATGAATTCCCGCACGCCAATGTGCAGCCGGACCGGATTTTCGTTCGCGACGGGCGGCTGTTCACGTCGGCGGGCGTGACCGCGGGCATCGATCTGTGCCTGGCGCTGGTGGCGGAAGACTGGGGACACGAACTGGCGGTGCGGGTTGCGAAGCGGCTGGTGGTGTATATCCAGCGCGAAGGCGGGCAGTCTCAGTACAGCCCGTATATCGGCGCCGGTAAGGACGAGGACCCCATACTCAGCAAGGTGTATCGCTACGTGAGCGAACATATCACCGATACGCTTTCGATCGAGGCGCTGGCGAGCGCGGCTGCCGTGAGCCGACGCACCTTGTCGCGCATATTCGCCAAGAACGCAAAGGTCACGCCCTCCGTATTCGTCGAGCAGGTTCGCGTCGACACGGCGAGAAAGCTGCTGGAGGACACGGATGCACCGCTCAAGACGGTTGCATTCAAATGCGGCTTTCATAGCGCCACGCATATGCGCACGACGTTCTCGCGGCGCCTGAACGTCACGCCAAAACAATATCGCCTGCGATTCCGCGGGGAGGCGAGTGCGTAGCGACGATTGCCTGGCGGAGCCGGCGCGCGCCGATTGTGCGCCGTGTCTTCCCGATATCATCGAGCCCGGTCTGTCGATACTGTTTTGCGGGATCAATCCGGGCATGCGTGCGGTCGCCACGGGGCACCACTTCGATGGCAGAGGGAACCGGTTCTGGCGAGTGCTCCATCGCGCCGGCTTTACGCCGGAAGAATTTCGCCCCGAGAACGACCGTGAGTTGCTGCAGCATGGCTTTGGTCTGACTACGGCGGTCTCGCGCGCGACGGCACGCGCGGACGAATTGTCGAGAGCGGAGATTCAGGCTGCTGCGGCGCAATTCGAACGGAAGGTTCAACACTACGCGCCACGGTTTATCGCCTTTCTTGGCAAGATGGCGCTTGCCGAAATGTCGGGCAAGCGAGATATCCAGTGGGGTTTGCAGTCCAGCCAGTGCGGCGGCGCGTGTGCATGGGTTTTGCCGAACCCGAGCGGCTTGAATCGCGCATTCAGCCTCGACGCGCTCGTGAGCGCCTACCGCGAACTTCGCATAGCGGCTCAGATTTCCTCAGTTGTCGATTGAATGAATCAGCGACTGCGGATATTGTGCAGGCGCAGCGGGATGCCTTGCGAGTTCGCGCTTGCCTGGACCGGGCGTACCCTTTCGCCTTCGGTCGTCAAGCCGCTCGCGCATTGAAGATACGCATTGTTTCGCAGCGTTTCGGTCACGAACTCGACGAAGGACCGAATCTTTCCGCTCGTTCCGCGCCGTTCGACATGAAGCAGGTTGACCGGCGCCGATTCGGGCTCGTACGCGCGCAAAATGGGCACCAGATTTCCGGAGGACACTTCGGTTGCGGCCTGGTAAGACAGCAACTGCGTGATACCCACGCCGTCTTCCGCGGCCGAAATCGCGGCGGCCGCCAGATTGACGATCAATCTCGGCTGCAGCCGTACAGGAATCTTCGAGTTATTTTCGTAAAACATCCACTCGAACGGTTGGGAAACGCCGGTAAAGGAAACGCAGTGGTGGCCGACCAGGTCTCGCGGATGCATGGGCTCTCCATGCCCGGCGAGATAAGCGGGTGACGCAAAAGTTTGCCGCCGCACGGATCCCAGGCGCACCGCGAAAGTCGACGAATCTTCGAGATGGCCAATACGTATGGCGATATCCACGCCTTCTTCGAGCAGGCGCGTGGGACGATCGAGGTAAACGGCGTTCACGCTGACGTCGGGGTAGCGCAGCGTGTAGGCGTTGACGAGCGGGGCGATGAAGCGCTGGCCGAGTTGGACCGGCGCGGTAATCGTGAGCGTGCCCACCGGGTTGGCGGGATCCACGGCAATATGCGACTCCGCGTCGGTGATGCCATCGAGCAGCTTGCGGCAGGCCTCGAGGTAAGTGGCGCCCGCGTCCGTGGGCCGGACCGAGCGTGTCGTGCGCGCGAGCAACTGGGCGCCCAGGCGCGTTTCGAGCGAGTTGACCGCCCGCGAGACCGCCGCTCGCGACAAGCCGAATTTTTCGGATGCGGCGCTGAAGCTGCCGCGTTCGACGATGGCTACAAAAACCTCCATCTCGCGTAATCTGTCCATCTTGACTTCCCAATCTGAGTCTCTTGCAAACGGATAACAAAAGTAAAAGCCTTTCGGCGCCTACCGTTGCTGGTTCGTTTTCAAACCTTCGTTAATCGTGTCTACCGCGATTAACCCGCGGCCTGGATGCATACGTCGCGATTCTAAGCATCGTGTGCCGCCTGGTAGCGCCTCGCAACCTGGATTGGCTCAAAAGCGTGCAGAAATGACCCGTGCGTAATCAGTCAGGTTTGCGTTGCCGCAGCGCACACGCGCTGCCGGATCATGACCGGAGGGCCTGGCAAAATTCTCGTACTAGATGGCCCAAAATCAGACCAGGCGAGACTTTAAGAAATTGGGTTCATCTCTGACAATAAAGCACTCAGTGAACAGCAACAATGCGCGGCGCACCGACGGTGTGGTCATCGCATCGCGTGCGGACGCAGGAAGCTGAATTGCCTCGCAGTGAAATAGCTACATCAAACAGCACAGCTAACGAAACCAGAGAAGTTGCCGATCCTCATGACAACTGCTAACCCTTTGACGACTGGACCGGAAGCGGCAACGGCCCCGCAGGCGCAGGAGCCAGGCCCCGTACGCGAAGCCGTGGCGCCGACGCAGCCTGCCCCCGCGCAAATGGCGTTTACGGGGCGCATTGTCGTGGGCCTGCTCGGCATGTTGTTCGCTTCGTTGCTGGCTATCCTCAACGAACAGGTTACCGCGGCAGCGATGGCCGATATCCAGGGCGCGTTCCTGATCGGGCATGACGACGGGACGTGGCTGACCTCGCTCTTCGAAGCCGCCAACGTCGCGACGATGGTATTCGCACCCTGGTTCGGCATCACCTTTACGCTCAAGCGCTTCACGATCGGCGCTGTGCTCGCCACGATGTTGTTTGGATTGCTGTGCCCGTTTGCGCCGAATCTGGCGACGCTCTACGTCTTGCGTATCTTCCAGGGAATCGCGGGCGGCTGTCTGCCCCCCATGCTGATCATCGTGGCGCTGCGTTATCTGCCGCCCAAATTCAAGCTGTATGGGCTCGCAGGCTACGCGCTCACTGCGACCTTCGGACCGGCGCTCGGCACACCGCTCGCCGCGTTGTGGACGGAGTTCGTGAGCTGGCGCATGGCGTTCTGGCAAATCATTCCGCTCGGCGTGCTGTGCTGTATCGCGATTCAGCAGGGGCTGCCCGACGATCCAGTCAAGCTCGAGCGCTTTCGTACGTTCAACTGGATCGGGTTGATGACGGGCTTCCCCGCGTTTGCCATGCTCGTGACCGGGTTCTTGCAAGGTGACCGGCTCGACTGGTTCGAATCGGACTTTATCCGCGTGATGCTTGGCGGCGGCGCGCTGCTGCTCGTGGTCTTCCTCGTCAACGAGTGGTTTCAGCCCGTGCCCTTCTTCAAGCTCCAGTTACTCGAGCGCAGAAATTTCACGCATGGACTCTCGACCTTGCTCGGCACCGTGATCCTGCTGGTCGGCGTCGCGGCGATACCTGGGCAGTTTCTCGCGAAAGTTCACGCGTACCGGCCGCTGCAGACGGCGCCGCTCTCGCTGTTGCTTGCCGTTCCGCTGCTGATTACGCTCCCTTTGACGGCGGCGCTATTGAACACGCGGCGCGCCGATCATCGCTGGGTGATCGCTATCGGTCTGTCGCTGATGTTCACGACGTGCGCACTCGGCAGTTTCATGACGTCCGAGTGGATTCGCGACAACTTCTATGTGCTGCAGGCGCTGCAGATCATCGCGCAGCCCATGGTGATCATGTCGATCCTCATGGGCGTCACGACGGGTCTGCCGCCCGCGGAAGGCCCGTTTGCTTCGGCCATGTTCAATACGGTCAAGACGTTCGCCGCCGCCATCGCGACGGGTCTGATCGAGGGGGTGGGCACCGCGCGCGAACATTTCCATTCGAGCATGCTCGTCGACCAGCTGGGCAACCGCGCGCTGGTGGCAGGCCCCGGCCTCGATACCCCCTACGCGCTGGGGCAACTCGCGCACCGTATTCACGAGCAGGCCGTCGTGCTGACTTCCGCCGATCTCTACCGGGTGATGGCGTGCGTTGCGCTCGTTCTGCTTCTTCTTGTTCCGGTGCTGCCGGTGCGGATCTATCCGCCGTGGAGCACTACGCCGCCCGCTTCGAAATGAGGTCCGTTTTCCATGTCATCGACTAAACCCACCCCCACACCGTCCAGGCTGAAATGGCTTCGTATTGCGGCAGTCGTCGCCATTGTCGGCGTTGCTGCGTGGGGCGGCACGAAGCTCCTGTCTCACTCCAGTTCGGAATCCACGAACGACGCCTACGTCACCGCGGATTTCACGCTCGTCGCGCCGCGAGTCGCGGGGCAGATCACGGACGTACTGGTGAACGATAACGAGGACGTGAAGGCCGGTCAGCTGCTGGTGCGCATCGACGACCGCGACTATCACGCCGCGTTGATGAGCGCCGAGGCGGAGGTGGTGGGCGCGAAGGCGTCGGTGGCGAACTTCGAAGCGGAGATCGCGCGCCAGCCCTCGCTCGTCGATCAGGCGCGCGCCACGCTGCGCGCCGACGATGCGTCGATCGGCTTCGCGCGGGCCAACGCGGCGCGCTACCAGAATCTTTCCACGGCGGGTGCGGGGACCGCGCAGGAGCAGCAACAGGCTTCGAGCACGCTCGCCGAGCAGCTCGCGCAGCAGTCGCACGATCAGGCGGTGCTCACGGCCACCCAGCAGAACCTGGACGTCCTGCGCACCGAGCGCGACAAGGCAGCCGGTGCACTTCAACACGCCGAAGCGGTGCGCGAACAGGCGAAGCTCAACCTCTCCTATACGGAGATTCGCGCGCCGGTCGACGGCAAGGTGGGACGCCGCTCGGCGCGGGTCGGCGCATTCGTGACGCCCGGCGCCCCTGTGCTGGCCATCGTGCCGCTTTCGGATGCGTATGTCGTCGCCAACTTCCAGGAGAGCCAGATCACGCATATGCGGCCCGGCGAAAGCGTGCGGGTGACGGTCGACAGCCTTCCCGGCGTAGTGATCCGTGGCCGCATCGACAGCCTTGCGCCGGCGACCGGCGTGAGCTTCGCGCCGATCGCACCCGACAACGCAACCGGGAACTTTACGAAGGTGGTGCAGCGCGTGCCCGTCAAGATCACGATCGATCGCGGGCAGCCTGCTGCAGCGGCATTGAGCGTTGGGCTCTCGGTGGAAGCCGAAGTGGCCGTTGGCCGGGGCGAACAAGCGTCGGCCGAGGGAGCGGAAAGCAAATGAACACGAGCAACTATGCTATCCGCGCGATCTTTCTCGCGGTTCTCGCATGCCTGGCGTTCCTGACAATAGCCGGTTGCACGGTGGGTCCCAACTTCGAACCGCCAAAGTCGCCGACGCCCGAGGTCTTCAACCGCACGCAGACGGCGCAGGCGCCGAGCAAAGCCGTGGAAGGCCAGTTTGGTCCGGAATGGTGGACACTGTTCAACGATCCGGTATTGAACGGCCTGGAAAAGCAGCTCGCCGACGCAAACCTGGACGTGGCGGCGGCCTCCGCGCGCCTGCTGCAGAGCCGCGCCGAGCGCCGCGTGGCGGGCGCAGCCGAATATCCGACGCTCGACGGCGCCGCATCGTATAACCGCGAACGCGGCAGCGAAAACGGCATCCTCTCGCTGCTTGGCGTGACGCCGACGCAAAGTCAGCCGCAGTCGGCCTCCGGCAGCGCGCCTCTCGGCGTGGCGGCGATGCCGGGGTCCAAGGGTTCGCCCGCCTATAACCTGTATCAGGCCGGCTTCGATGCTTCATGGGAGGTCGATATCTGGGGTCGCGTGCGACGCAGCGTGGAAGCGGCGACGGCGCTGTCCCAAGCCTCGTATGAGGACCGCAACGCCGTCTTGCTGAGCGCGCGCGCGGAGCTTGCGCGCGACTATATCGAACTGCGCGACACGCAGGAACTCCTGCAGATCGCGCATCAAAACCTGGACATCGCCAACGACGCGCTGAAGCTCACGCAGGTGCGCGCGCATGAAGGCGTGACCACGGACCTGGATGTCTCGAACGCTTCGGCGCAGGTGGAGAATATCGAAAGCCTGATTCCCACGCTCGAATCGCACTCCGAAACGACGATCAATGCAATCGGCCTGCTGCTCGGCGAGGAGCCAGGCGCGCTGCGCGAGACGCTCGCTGCAACGCAGGAGGTACCCGTGCTGCCGGCGCAGGTCCCGATCGGCTTTCCTTCCGAACTCGTGCAGCGCCGGCCCGATATCCGCAAGGCAGAAGCGGACCTGCACGCGGCGACGGCGTCGATCGGCGTGGCGAAGGCCGATTTTTATCCGCGCATCATGCTCAATGGAAGCGCGGGCTTTCAGAGTCTTCAGCTTTCGAGTCTGGCCAGTTGGGCGTCCGGACAGTTTGTCGTTGGCCCTTCCATTACGTTTCCCATCTTCGAAGGCGGCCGCCTGAAAGGCACGCTCCAGCTGCGTGAGGCGCAACAGCAGGAGGCCGCGATTGCCTACAAGGAGACGGTGCTGCGCGCGTGGCAGGAGGTGGACGACGCGCTCGTCACCTACGACGCCGAACAGCGCCGCCGCGACCGGCTGGCCCAGGCCGTGACCATGAACGAGCGCGCGCTCTCGGTCGCGAGGGAGCGGTACAAGGCGGGGGCGCTCGATTATCTCGACGTGTTGAACGTGCAGAAGCAGTTGCTCGAAGCACAAAGCAATCTCGAGCAAAGCAGAGCCACGGCCGCTACGAATCTCATTACGCTTTGTAAGGCGCTGGGCGGGGGATGGGAGTCGACATACGGCGGGTAAGCCATAGCCAGAATGCCCGCTAGTCTCGCGCATCATCATTGTTCAGGACAATCGATGACGGTGCGGCGCTCGCCATGGCGCAAAGACAGGCGCGCGTGCAAAATCATTTCCGGATGAAGATCGCATCATGACAGGAGCGTCCGTCATGGATCTCGCTGGATATGAGCTGGAGCCGCTGCGCGACGACGGCGATTTTTCACTGTATCGCGCCCGCAAACGCAGCCATCCCGTCTCGGTGCTCGCGCTGGTGGCCACGCGAGCGGACCCGGTGGGCATGAAGCGCCTCGAGCGCGAATACGGACTCGCCGCGCTGCTCGATTCCAGCTGGGCGGCGCGGCCGCTTGCGCTCTACCGGCACAGAGAGCCGCCCATGCTCGTGCTCGACGACGACGGCGGCGAACCCCTCGATCGCTCGCTTGCCGGCCCGTTCGAACTCGCGCGCCTGTTGCGCATTGCCGTCAATCTGGCGAAGGTGGTCGGCCACGTGCATCGATGCGGCCTCGTTCACAAAGACATCAAGCCAGCGAATGTGCTCGTCGACAGCAGCGGCAACGTGCGGCTCACCGGTTTCGGCATCGCTTCGCAACTGCCGCACGAACATCAGCCGCCCGCGCCGCCCGAGATCGTGGCCGGCAGCTTTGCGTATATGGCGCCCGAGCAGACCGGCCGCATGAACCGGTCGATCGACACGCGCAGCGATCTCTATTCGTTCGGCGTCACGCTGTATGAGATGCTCACCGGGTCGCTGCCGTTCAAGGCCTCGGACGCAATGGAGTGGATTCATTGCCATATCGCGCGCAAGCCCACGCCGCCCCGGGCGCACCGCGACGCGATTCCGCAGGCGCTCGAGGGCATCGTGCTGAAGCTGCTCGCGAAGGCCGCCGAGGACCGCTATCAGACTGCTGCGGGACTCGAGGCCGATCTGCGCTCGTGCCTCGCGGGGTGGGAAGCGCACCATCGCATCGAGCTATTCCCGCTGGGGGAGCACGACGCGTCCGACCAGTTGCTGATCCCCGAGAAGCTGTACGGGCGCGAGGCGCAAATCGAAGCACTGACCAGCGCGTTCGATCGCGTGGTCGGCAACGGGTCGGTCGAACTGGTGCTGATCTCGGGCTATCCGGGCATCGGCAAGTCGTCGGTCGTGAACGAGTTGCACCGGGTGCTGGTCCCGCCGCGCGGTCTCTTCGCTTCCGGCAAGTTCGACCAGTACCGGCGCGGCATTCCGTACGTGCCTTTCGCGCAAGCCTTCCAGACCCTCGTGCGCAACCTGCTGAGCATGCGGGAGGCCGAGGTCGAGCCGTGGCGGCGCGCACTGATGGACGCACTCGGGCCCAACGGGCAACTGATCGTGAATCTGATCCCTGAGCTTGCGCTCATCATCGGCGAGCAGCCGGCTGCGCCGACGCTGCCGCCGCAAGACGCGCAAAATCGCTTCCAGATCGTATTTCGACGCTTTCTCGGTGTATTTGCGCGGCCGAAGCACCCGCTCGCCTTGTTTATCGACGATCTGCAGTGGGTCGATACGGCGACGCTCGATCTGCTCGCGCATCTCGCCACGCATCCGGACGTGCGGCACGTTCTGCTGGTGGGCGCCTATCGGGACAACGAGGTCGACGCTACCCACCCATTCGCGCGCACGCTCGAGTCGATTGCCCGCGCCGAAGGCAAAGTGCAGCAAATCGAGCTTGCGCCGCTCACGAGAGACAACGTGACGCAACTCGTGGCGGATGCGCTGCACTGTGACCGCGCGAGCGCCGGCCCGCTGGCGCAACTGGCGCATGAGAAAAGCGGCGGCAATCCGTTCTTCACGATCCAGTTTCTGACCGCGCTCGCCGATGAAGACCTGCTCACCTTCGACCCGCGCGTCGCGAAGTGGGGCTGGGAACTGCCGCGCATTCGCGCGAAGGGCTACACCGAGAACGTCGCCGATCTGATGGCGGCGAAGTTGAGCCGGCTGCCGCCCGCGGCACGCGACGCACTAGGCCAGTTGGCGTGCCTTGGCAACGTTGCCGAAGTCGCCGCGCTGACCTGGGTTCAGGGCGGCTCCGAAGAGAAGATGCACGCGGACCTGTGGGAAGCCGTGCGAACGGGCCTGGTCTTTCGCGAGGCCGATGTCTATGAATTCGCACACGATCGCGTGCAGGAGGCCGCGTACGCGCTCATTCCGGCCAACGAACGGGCTGCCGCGCACCTGCGCATCGGCCGGGCGCTGGCGTCGCGCACGCCGCCGGACGCTCTCGAAGAGGCGATCTTCGACATCGTGAACCATCTCAATCGCGGCGCGGCGCTGATCGTGGACGAAACGGAACGTGAGCAGGCGGTTGCCGTGAATCTCGTCGCGGGCAGGCGGGCCATGCGTTCGACGGCCTACGTGGCCGCGCGCGGCTATCTCGCGCAAGGCGTGGCCTTGCTGTCGCCCGCTGCGTGGACGCTGCGCTACGAGAGCACGTTTGAACTCTATCTCGCGTTTTCGGAGTGCGAATATCTGGTGGGCGACTTTGCAAAAGCAGATGCCCTGGCGGACATGATGCTAGCCACGGCGCGCTCCAGTCTCGATCGCGCCAAGGTCTACAGCTTGCGCATCGAGTTGTATCAGCTTGCCGGAAGATACGACGAAAGCTTCGCGGTCGCGCTCGTTGCGCTGCGCGGTTTCGATATCCACTTTCCTGAAACCGATGAGGCGATTCAGGCGGCGTTCCATGCCGCCCTGCACGACGTTCGCGTCAATCAGGCAGGCCGTTCCATCGGCGAACTCGTCGAGTCGCCGGTGGCGACGGACCCCGCGATCCACGCGATCGTCAATCTGCTCCTGCAGGCGATGAACTGCGCGTTTGCCGCGCGGCCCGCGTTTTATCCGCTCGTCACGCTCGAGGCGGTCAATCTCTCCTTGCAGCACGGCATGACCGATAACTCGAGTTTTGCGTTCGGCAACTACGCGCTCATGCTGGTCTCGCTGATCGGCGATATTCCCACGGCGGTTCAGGTGTCGGAGATGTCACTGAAACTGAACGAGAGATTCGGCAATCGGCACCTGAATGGAAAGCTGCTTCATCTGTATGGCGCCCACGTCAATTTCTGGCGCCGCCACATCGCCGCGAATCTCCCGGTGCTGGAACGGGCGACAGCCGAGTGCATGGAAGTGGGCGATTTCGTTTTTGCCGGCAACGTGGCGTTCAATGCCGTCTGGCAGTCGCTCGAGAGCGGGGCCGCGCTCGAAGACGTGCAGGCGATTGCCGAAAAGTACGCGGCGCTCATGCGGCAGAGCCACAACGACGCGGTCTACGAACTGATTCGGGTCGAACGGCAATGCGTCATTAGCCTGCGAGGCAGGACGGCCAAACCGTTCGATCTGAATGACGAGACGTTCGACGAAGCCGCCTGTTCCGAGGCGATCGTCAAGTCGAATTTCGGTTGCGCCATTGGCGTCTATCGAATCATCAAGGTCATGCTCGCGTTTCTCGATGGCCGCTATGTCGACGCGCTGGAGGCAGTGCAGCAGGCGCAAGCCGTGCTGAGTTCGGTGATGGCGCTGGCGATCGAACCGACCTTTCACTTTTTTCATATGCTCACCTTGACGGCGCTTTATCCCGAGTCCTCTCCCGAGCAGCAGGAAATTGACAAACGCCTGCTCGCAGAGACACTCGAGAAGTTTGAAACGTGGGCCGGACATTGTCCGGAAAACTATCAGAACCGCCATGCGTTGCTCAGCGCGGAACTCGCGCGTCTGGAGAGGCGCGAACTCGACGCCATGCGCCTGTACGAGGAGGCCATTCGCTGCGCTCGCGAGAATGGCTTTGCGCATCACGAAGGCATGGCCAGCGAACTGGCTGGCCGTTTCTATTTGCGCATGGGCCTCGCGACGAGCGCCGAAGGTCATTTGCGCAATGCGCGCCGGTGTTTCGGCGCCTGGGGCGCGCAAAGCAAGGTCGTGCAGCTCGACAGCGAATTCCCGCGCCTGGCCGATCTGGAAGGGAGCACGCTGACGTCGACGCTCAGCTTCGACTGGCGTCAGTTCGACGCAGCAACGCTGCTCAAGGCCTCTCACGCGCTTTCCAGTGAGATCGAACTGAAGCGCCTGGTCGAGCGCCTGATGACGATCGCGCTGGAAACCGCAGGCGCGGACCGTGGTCTGCTGATCGTGCCCGAGCAGCCGGACGGCTACCGCATCGAGGCGGAAGCGTGTGTCGACGGCAACGGGATCGAGGTGAAGCGCTCGCCGGACACCGGCGCGGCCACGCCCGCGGCGCTGCTGCGTTACGTCATGCACACGGGCAAGCGCGTCATCATCGACGATGCCGTGACGTCCAGTCTCTTTCCCGAAGACGCGTATCTGGCGAGCGGCGCCACGCGGTCCGTATTCTGCCTGCCGCTGGTCAGGCAGGGAAAACTCAGTGGGTTGCTGTATCTGGAGAACACCGAGACCTCGCATGTGTTCACCGCACGCCGCTCGGCACTGCTCGACTTGCTCGCCTCGCAGGCCGCCATTTCACTGGAGAATACGCGCCTGTATGCCGATCTTCAGGAACGCGAAGCAAAGGTCCGGCGCCTGGTGGACTCCAATATCATCGGCATCCACATCTGGGACTTCGAAGGCAATGTCGTCGAGGCCAACGACGCATTTCTGCGCATTGTGGGCTACACCGCGGCAGATCTGCGATCCGGGCAGATTCGCTGGCCCGATCTGACTCCGCCCGAATGGCATGAGCGCGACGAACGGGTGAAGGCGGAATTGCAGGCCACGGGTAGCGCCAAACCGTTCGAGAAGGAATACTTTCGCAAGGACGGCAGCCGGGTTTCCGTGATGGTTGGTGCAGCGGCGTTTGGCGACCGCGCGGGGCAGGGCGTCGCGTTCATACTCGACCTGACCGACCAGAAGCGCGCGCAACAGGACGTGCAAGACAGCGAACGACGCTACCGCGAACTCCAGACGGTGCTGGCGCATTCGAACCGCGTGGCGACGATGGGGCAGCTATCGGCGTCGATCGCGCATGAAGTGAAGCAGCCGATCACCGCCATCGCGGCGTACGCGAGTGCGGCCTTGCGCTGGCTCGCGGCCCGCCCGCCGAATTTCGACGAAGCGCGTCTCGCGCTCACCCGCATCGTCGCGGACAGCGACCGCGCCAACGGCATTGTCGACAGGACCCGTGCCTACTTCAAGAAAGAGCCGCTGCGCACCGACGGGCTCGATGTCAACGACATGATTCGGGAACTGATCGCGCTCGTGCGCGGCGAAGCCAGCAAGTCCGGGGTCGAACTCACGGTGCAACTCGCCGAGGGGTTGCCACGCGTTCAGGGCGACCGGGTGCAATTGCAGCAGGTCATGCTCAATCTGATGATCAACGCCCTCGAAGCGATGAGCGAACTGAAAGCCGGCGAGCGCTCGCTACTGATCCGAACCGGCAGGGCCGACGAAAACGAACTTTGCATTACCGTGCAGGATTCCGGACCGGGACTCGCCGCCGGCAATCTCGAGGGCGTATTCGAGGCCTTTTTCACGACCAAGCCCGACGGTCTCGGCATGGGCCTGCCCATCTGTCGCTCGATCGTGCAGAGCCACGGCGGCCGCTTATGGGTGACGCCGAACGTCCCCGGTGGCGCAAGCTTCCATTTCACGCTTCCCGCACAAGGCAACGCCTCGCTGCCAGCGCGTAGTTAGCGCCGCCCCGCCAAGTCATACGACCCTTCAGATCGCCACGATTTCCGCGTTGTCGCCATGGCCGGAAACGCGCCGGGAATGTCCCCAAACCGTCGCAGCTAGCCCCTCGGCCAGGAGCCGCAAAACGTAGACTGTTCTGGTCGGCGGTCAATGACTGCCGGTCCTGGCGGGGAGTCGTGGAGATACCCGGCCACTTGACTTGACGCGCGCTACAACGCGGGCTCTCTTCGATCCGCGCGCAGCGCCCAAACCCCCTAAAGGAAGGACGTATGAGCGAAGCAAACCAGGGCGCGGTGCGCCAACTGAAACATTTCATCGACGGTCAAAACACGGCTGGCGTGAGCGGCCGGTTCAACGACGTCTACGATCCCGCGCAGGGCCGCGTTACGGCGCGCGTGCCGGTTGCGAATCCCACTGAGGTTGCCGCCGCCGTCGCGGCCGCGAAAACCGCGTTTGCAGCCTGGAGCGAAACCCCGCCGCTCAAGCGCGCGCGTTTGATGTTCAAGTTCAAGGAACTGCTCGAGGCGCACCAGGACGAGGTTGCCGAACTCATTACACGCGACCACGGCAAGCTCTTCTCGGACGCTAAGGGCGAGGTGATGCGCGGCATCGAAATCGTCGAATTCGCGTGCGGCATTCCGAACCTGCTCAAGACCGATTTTACCGACCAAAGCAGCAGCGGCGTCGACAGCTGGAATTTGCGTCAGCCCGTGGGCGTGATTGCAGGCGTCACACCGTTCAATTTTCCGGTGGTGGTGCCGTGCTGGATGTTCGTCATGGCCGCCGCGACCGGCAACACATTCATCCTCAAGCCTTCGGAGCGCACGCCGTCGTCGTCGATCCGGCTGGCGGAACTCTTTATCGAGGCAGGCTTTCCCAAAGGTGTGTTCAACGTGGTGAACGGAGACAAGGGCACCGTCGATGCGCTGATTCAGCATCCCGACGTGGCCGCGATGTCCGTCGTCGCCTCCACGCCGGTGGCCGAATATATCTATGCAGAGGGCGCCAAACGCGGCAAGCGCGTGCAGGCGTTGGGCAGTGCGAAGAATCATCTCGTCGTCATGCCCGACGCGAATCTCGATCAAGCCGTCGATGCGCTGATCAATTCGGCGTATGGCTCGGCGGGCGAGCGCTGCATGGCGACCTCGGTCGCGGTGGCGGTAGGCAGCATTGGCGACGAACTGATCGAGCGTCTCGCGCCGCGCGTGCGTGCGCTGCGCATCGGCGCGGGCATGGAGCCCGATCTGGACATGGGGCCGCTCATCAGCGCCGCGCACCGCACCAAGGTGCTGGGTTATATCGATGCGGGCGTCGCCGCTGGCGCGAAGCTCGTGGTGGACGGGCGCGGCCATACCGTGGCCGGGCACGAAGAGGGCTTCTTCCTCGGCGGCTCGCTCTTCGACGACGTGCAACCCGATATGAAGATCTATCGGGAAGAGATTTTCGGGCCGGTGCTTTCGGTGGTGCGCCTGCCCGATCTCGCCAGCGCAATCGAGCTTGTCAACGCGCACGAACTCGGCAATTGCGTCACCCTGTTCACGGCCGATGGCGCCGCGGCACGCACGTTTACACGGCAGATTCAGATCGGCATGGTGGGCATCAACGTGCCGAGTCCGGTGCCGTCGGCGTGGCATTCGTTCGGGGGCTGGAAGCGCTCGCTGTTCGGCGATCATCACGCTTACGGCGAGGAAGCCGTGCGCTTCTACACGCGCTACAAGAGCGTGACGCAGCGCTGGCCCGACAGCATCGAGAAGGGCGCGGAATTCGCCATGCCCGCGTCGAAATAAGGTAAGCGCGGCGTGAAAACGCCGCGCGTTTGAAGATAGCCGGCGCGGGTATGGCCGGCTATCAGTCGCTTTTCAGCTTGCGCAATCGATCTTTCGATGCGGATGTTAGCTGGTCGTGATCTTCTGAACCCATTGGCTGCGCCAGCCGGGCGCTTCAAAGGATTCCGAAAAGTATTGGGTCTCGTGAACGACCTTGCCGTCACGGAATTCCATGATGCTCACGGTGAAAGCGGATCGCCCCTGGTAAGCGATGGTGTATTCGGTCACCCAGAGATTGCCTTCGCCCTGCATGCGTCTGATTTCGAAACTGGACGGCTTGCCGGGATGATGTCCCCGCAGGGCCTGCAGATTCCTGCGCCCGAGAATGCGTTCGCCCGACTGAGGGTAGTCGCAGATGGCGTCGTCGGCGTAGATGTCGTGTTCGGCTTCGAGGTCGCCGGCCGCCGACGCCTGCCAGTGCGCATTCAGCGCGTCACGTATGTTCGCGTGTTGCATGAAAAACCTCCGGGATAAAGTACGGCAGCACTTCGCTGTGCAACTCGTCGAGTACGTCGGCATACGGGCGCGGCGTGACTTTCGGATTCAGCGCGACGTGGCTGACACCCGCTTCGCGTGCCTGCTCGAGGAAATGCCTGAGCGAGCGGCTGCCGATAGCGAAGCCGCCCTTGATGGCGCGGAACGGGTAATCGGGCCGCGGGTGCAGATAGAGGTAGCCGCCAAAGGCAATCGGCCTGAAGGCTTGGCGGCCCATCGACTGGGCGACCTGGTCTTTCCAGCTCTGCACGAACGCGTCGAGCGCGGCGGGGCCGGGCACGAAGCCGAGGTAACCGTCCATGTGCGCGGCAATCCATTCGAGACTCTGCTGTGCCCGGCCGACGGCAATGGCCGGGGTACGTCCATAAGGCGGCTTGGGCAGCATGTCGAGCGTGCCGCCCGATTTGCCGAAGCGCGGCGAGGAGAACACCGGAAAAGGCTGCTCGCTGACCGTGCGGTAAGTCTCGAACGCGTCGCGAAACCGCTCGCCACGCGTATCGAAGTCGATGCCGAAGACAGGATACTCGGAAGGTCGATCTCCCGAAGACATCCCTAACAGCAGCCTTCCATTCGTCAACTGGTCGAGCGAATTCACCTGCTTGGCCAGCAAAAGCGGCTCGCGCATCGGCAAGACGATGCCGGTCGTGCCGAGGGCGATCTCGCTCGTCACTGCCGCGAGGCTCGCGATATACACCAGCGGTTCGAAGATCTGGCCCGCATCGCCGTACGCAGGGTCGTAGAACGGGATGTCGCGCATCCACAATGCGGCCACGCCCATCGCCTCGGCGCGCTGCGCCATGGCGACATGATCGCGCATGGTCGGGACGGGCGAGTCCGGATGCGTTTCGAGCGGCAGGATCAGGCCGACCGTGAGCGCGTCCTCGCGAAACACGCGGCGCCACGCGGGCTGCTCCGAAAGCGCGTGTTCGACGGGCGCGGAAGCCTTCATTGCATTGATTGCTGACATATCCATTGCGTTTCCCCTATTACCAAGCAAGGTTACGCACGATCGACGCTGGCAAAAACCACCTGAGATGAACAACAGTTGATACTCGCGGTCAATAACGCGGCAAATTCAGACGGCGGACATGCGCGTCTTGAGGCGCGGCGACATGAAGTCGAGAAACGCGCGCAGCTTGAGCGGCAGCGGCGTTTGGCCGGCATGGACGAGATGGATCGGCATGGGCGCCAGCTCGAAGGTTTCCAGAACCAGCTGCAAGCGGCCTTCCTGCACGGCGCTCGAGACCTGATAAGACAGAACCCGCGTCAAGCCGGTCCCGAGCGTTGCGGCG
Organism: Paraburkholderia sp. CNPSo 3281; assembly: GCF_024206515.1. Lineage (NCBI taxonomy): Bacteria > Pseudomonadati > Pseudomonadota > Betaproteobacteria > Burkholderiales > Burkholderiaceae > Paraburkholderia > Paraburkholderia sp. CNPSo 3281. Next base: position 152,130 of record NZ_JAMBPS010000007.1, read on the forward strand.
TCGATGGCCGATTCCGCCGTGTTCGTTACGAGCCGCGCGTGGATCGGCACGTTCTGTTCCGATTTCCCGCCGGAAAACGTCCACGCGCGCGACGAATTGATTCCCTCGAAACCGATGCACGCATGATTGGCGAGATCGGCCGGGTCGTGCGGCGTGCCACGCTCGGCGAGATACGCGGGGCTCGCGCACACCACGGGGCGCGTTTCGCCCAGGCGTATCGCAACGAGGCTGCTGTCCGGCAATTGGCCGATACGCACCGCAACGTCCACGTGGTCTTCGAGAAAATTGACGTTGCGATCGGTCAGCACGAGGCGGGCGTCAATCTCCGGATAGTGCGCGAGAAATGCCGCCATGACAGGGACGACGTGCAGCCGCCCAAAGACCACGGGTGCCGTGGCCACGAGAGAGCCTTTCGGGGCCGCATACTCGCCGGTCACGGCGCGTTCGATTTCGCCGATGTCCTCGAGAATGCGCCGGCACGAAGCGACATAGGACTCGCCGGCCTCGGTGAGCGAGAGGTGCCGCGTGGTGCGATGGAGCAGGCGGGTCTTCAGGTGCGCTTCGAGGTCGCCGACCTTGCGGCTGACGGTCGCCAGCGGCTGGCCGAGCTGCCGGGCCGCGGCTGACAAACTGCCTGCATCGACGACTGCGATCAGGATGGACATCCCTTCGAGACGGTCCATGATCTTCTCGATAACTGGAAGGGAGATTCCCGATGCTAACGGATTCGCTCCCGGTGCGAGCGCGGAGCGCCTTTACGCGGGTGGCTCAGGTGCTCACGCGGTCACAGCGTTTGCGAGTTCGCCCGACGTGCGCTCGCGCAGGCGCGGCGACGCGAAGTCGAGGAACGCGCGCAGCTTCAGCGGCAGGGGTGCTTGCCCCGCATGCACGAGATTGACGGGCAGCGGCGCGGCTTCAAACGCGTCGAGCACGACGCGAAGCTCGTTGGCGCGAACGGCGCGTGCAACCTGGTAGGACAGCACGCGTATCAGCCCCACGCCGAGGATCGCGGCTTCGATAGCGGCGTCCGCCGTATTCACGGCAAGCCGCGAATGAACGGGCACGGACTGCTCCGACTTGCCGGAGCCGAAAGCCCAGGCGCGCAGCGACGCGAGCGCCTCGAAGGTAATGCATTGATGGCCGGCGAGGTCCGCGGGCTCAGCAGGCACGCCATGCTTCGCGAGATAGGCGGGGCTGGCGCAAATGACCCGTCGCACCATGCCCACTCGGGTCGCGATCAAGGTGCTATCGGGCAACTCGCCAATACGGACCGCGACGTCCGCGTGTTCATCCATCAGATGAACTACGCGATCCGTCAGCAGGAGATTGATGTCGATCTCCGGATAGTGCGCGAGGAATTCCGCCACCACCGGCACCACGTGCAAGCGGCCAAACGCAACGGGCGCGGTGACCACGAGTTCGCCTTTGGGCGCGGCGTATTCCCCCGTTGCGGCGCGCTCGGCTTCGCCGATGTCTTCGAGAATGCGCCGGCAGGCGGCCACGTAGGCGCTGCCGGCTTCCGTCAATGAAAGCTTGCGCGTCGTGCGGTGAAAGAGACGCGTCTTCAGGTGCGCTTCCAGTTCCCCAACCTTGCGGCTGACCGTGGCGAGCGGCATGTCGAGGCGCCGTGCGGCAGCCGAGAGACTGCCCGCGTCGGCGACCGAAACGAGGATGGCCATGGCTTCGAGGCGATTCATGGACCCTATCAAATAGTGGAAGGATGAATCTTGATCGTGAGGGATTCTCTTCGGAAATGCAAGCGCGTAACGTTCGACCTCAATCTGGATTGCGGCAAACCGCTGCAAAGACCGGAGAAATTCAACGAACAAGGAGGTTGTCGTGAGCGGCTTACCCAGCACCCCAGAAAGTGCAGCTACGCCCGCCGTCGCATCGCGCGGCAAGATCGTCATGATGGCGATCATCGCAGGAGCAGTGATCACCAACATCTATTGCACGCAGCCGATCCTGCCGCTGATCGCCGCGGGCCTGCGGGTCAACATCACAACAGTCGATTTCGTCGCGGGAGCGGCGCTGCTCGGCTTCTCGACCGGCCTCGCGCTGCTGTTGCCGCTTGGCGACCGCTTCGACCGGCGCAAGCTCGTGCTCACCCAGATCGCCCTCGCACTCGTTTTTGCGGCGACGGCGGCGGTTGCGCCCGGCATCTGGGCACTGATCGCGGCTTCGTTTGCGCTTGGTATCGTGAGCTGCGTGCCACAGCAGCTCGTGCCCTTTGCCGCCGTCATGTCGTTGCCGAGCGAGCGGGGGCGTAACGTCGGCACCGTCGTGAGCGGCATCATGGTCGGCATCCTGGTCGGCCGCACGATCGCCGGTGTGATCGGCGCGGCGTGGGGTTGGCGTGCGGTCTACGGCGCGGAAGCCGCGTTCATGGTGCCGGTCTTTATCGCCGCCGCGACGCTTCTGCCGAAGGGCGTGCCGTCCACGAATCTTTCGTATGGGCGTCTGCTCGCTTCGTTGTGGCCGCTCGTACGCGACAATCGTCCGATTCGTGAATCGATGATTATCCAGGCGTTGCTTTGGGCCTGTTTCAACGCCTTCTGGGTCAATCTCGCGGCGCTGCTCAAAAGCGGGCCGTGGCACCTCGGCAGCGCCTGGGCGGGCGGCTTCGGCATCATCGGCGCAGCTGGCGCGTTCGCCGCATCGTTGGGTGGTAATGCCACCGACCGGGTGGGATTTCGCAAGGTCATCGGCGCGAGTATCGGCATTGCAACGCTTGCCTACCTGCTTCTTTCCGGCGCGGCCACGTCGCTCACGCTGCTGATCGTGGGCGTGATCGTGCTCGACATCGGCGTGCAGTCCGGTCTCGTTTCTAACCAGACTCGCGCTTTTTCGGTCGATCCGAAAGCGCAAGGCCGAATCAACAGCCTCTATATGACGGCCACCTTTTTCGGCGGCGCCTTCGGTGCGACGGTCAGCGGCTGGCTCATGAGCCGCTTCGGCTGGTCGGGCATCGTCGTCTTTGGTGTCGTGCTCGGGATCGTTGCTTCCGCCATCCACTGGATCGGTGCGCCTCGCGAGTCCGCGGGCCAGGTCCCATCAAACGCAGATTGATTCAGGGCATCGCGAATCTGCTTGCTGGAATCCGCCGCGCTCAGGTCGATGCCAGCTTCGAATACTGGAATTATTATGATTGGCATCGTGCGCGTGGCGCTGAAACGGCCTTATACATTCGTCGTTCTGGCCGTGTTTATCCTGATCGTTGGCGTTCTGTCGGCGTTTCGTACCCCTACGGATATTTTTCCTCCGATCAATATCCCGGTGATTAGCGTGGTGTGGCAGTACACGGGGCTTTCGCCCGACCAGATGGAAGGTCGCGTGATGGCTCCGTACGAGCGGGTGTTGACGACCACCGTGAACGGCGTTCAACACATCGAGGGCACCTCGCTTACCGGCTACGGTATCGTCAAAATCTTCTTTCAGCCGGGCACCAATATCGGTACGGCGAATGCGCAGGTGACGGCCATTTCGCAGGAGATTTTGAAGCAGTTGCCGCCTGCGGCAACGCCGCCGTTCATCATCAATTACAACGCTTCGACCGTTCCGATTATTCAGCTTGCGCTTTCGGGCAAGGGCCTCTCGGAACAGAATCTGGCGGACCTCGGCAAGAACCAGTTGCGGCCCATTCTCGCTACGGTGAACGGCGCTGCGATTCCGTTTCCGTTCGGTGGCAAGGACCGGCAGGTTCAGATCAACATCAAGCCGTCTGAACTCGAAGCGCGCTCCTTGTCGGCTGAGGATGTGCTCAATGCGCTCACTGCGCAGAATCTCGTGACGCCGGTCGGCACCGAAAAGATCGGTAACTACGAGTACACGCTGCAGTTGAACGATGCGCCGGCGACGATCGCGGCCATTGCGAACCTGCCGATCAAGTCGGCCAATGGCACCGTCGTGCATATGCACGACGTCGCCGACGTGACCGACGGCAGCCCGCCGCAGCCCAATATCGTTCACGTGGAAGGCAAGCGTTCGGTGCTGCTCACCGTGTTCAAGAACGGTTCGGCATCGACATTGTCGATTATCGGCGGCATTCGTCAGAAGGTTGCCGATGCAAAGGGCTCCTTGCCCGACGCGCTTCAAATCGATGCGATTGGCGACCAGTCGATCTTCGTTCGGTCTGCGATCAAGGGCGTGGCGCGCGAGGGCTTGATTGCCGCCTTGCTAACGAGCGTGATGATCCTGCTGTTCCTGGGTAGCTGGCGCTCGACGGTCATCATTGCGACCTCGATTCCGCTCGCGATTCTGGGGTCGATTTCCGTGCTCTCGGTGCTCGGCGAAACGCTCAATATCATGACGCTCGGCGGGCTCGCGTTGGCGGTGGGCATTCTCGTGGACGACGCGACAGTGACCATCGAGAACATCAACTGGCACCTGGAGCAAGGCAAGGAGGTCGAAAGCGCGATTCTCGACGGCGCGGCACAAATCGTGACCCCGGCGTTCGTCTCGCTGCTTTGCATCTGCATCGTATTCGTGCCGATGTTCTTCCTGAATGGCGTGGCGAGGTTCCTGTTCGTGCCGATGGCCGAGTCGGTGATCTTCGCCATGATTTCATCGTTCATTCTGTCGCGCACTCTCGTGCCGACGATGGCGAAATACCTGCTGAAGACCCAGACGCATGAACAGGGACATCGCGAGTCTTCCAGCGTGTGGGCGCGCTTTCACCGCGGATTCGAGCAGCGCTTCGAGCGCGTGCGCGCGAACTACGCCGCGATGCTCGAACGGGTGCTGGAACGTCGCCGCACGTTCGTGGTTGGCTTCTTTGCATTCGTTGTGGTGTCGTTCGCGTTGATGCCGCTGCTCGGGCGCAACTTCTTCCCGGACGTCGACGCCGGCCAGATCCTGCTGCATGTGCGTGCGCCCGTGGGTACGCGTGTGGAGAGAACCTCAGAGATTTTCGCCGAAGTGCAAGCCCAGGTTCGCGCCACGATTCCGCCGTCCGAACTCGGCACCGTGGTGGACAACATTGGACTCTCCACCAGCTCCATCAATACGGCCTACAACAACACGGGCACGATCGGCCCGCAGGACGGCGACATTCAGATCTCGCTGAAGGAAGGCCATGGGCCGACGGCCGCCTACGTGCGCAAGTTGCGCGAAACGCTGCCGCGCGCGTTTCCAGGCGTGACGTTCTCGTTCCCGCCGGCGGACATCGTGAGCCAGATCCTGAACTTCGGCTCGCCCGCACCGATCGACTTGCAGATTCGCGGCAACAATCTGCCGGCCGACTTTGCCTACGCCAACTCGCTGCTGCGTCAGATCCGCCACGTGCCCGGCGTTGTCGATGCGCGCATCGAGCAATCGCAGGCCAATCCGCAATTCAATATCGACGTCGATCGCGACCGCGCGTCGCTTCAGGGCCTGACCGAACGCGACGTGACCAATAGTCTCGTGGTGCACATGGCGGGTTCGAGCCAGATCGACCCGACCTACTGGCTCAATGCGGCCAACGGCGTGGAGTATTCGATCGTGCTCCAGACGCCGCAGTACAGCGTCGATTCGCTCTCGTCGCTCGTGAATCTGCCGATGAGCGGCGGGGCCGAGGCCAACGATGGCCAGATTCTCGGCGGGGTGGCGAGCATTCACCGCACGGCGAGCAACGAAGTGGTGAGCAACTACAACGTGCAGCCGATGGTCGAGGTGTTCGCCACGACCCAGGGCCGCGATCTCGGCGCCGTCGCCGCCGACATTCGCCACATCGTTTCGGCCAACGCCAAGGACGCGCCCAAGGGGGCGAAGGTCGTGCTTCTCGGCCAGGCGCAGACGATGAACAACGCGTTCGGCGGTCTGTCGTTCGGGATTCTGGGCGCCGTAGTGCTGATTTACCTGCTCATCGTCGTCAATTTCCAGTCGTGGTCCGATCCGCTCGTGATCGTGGCGGCCTTGCCTGGCGCGTTGGCCGGCATCGTCTGGACGTTGTTTGCGACGGACACCACGCTTTCGGTGCCCGCACTGACCGGCGCAATCATGTGCATGGGCGTGGCGACGGCCAATTCCATTCTGGTGGTGAGTTTCTGCCGCGAACGTCTGGCCGAGCACGGCGACGCGTTCAAGGCGGCGTTGGAAGCCGGTGCGACCCGGTTTCGGCCGGTCCTCATGACGGCGCTCTCGATGATCATCGGCATGGCGCCGATGGCATTGAGTCTTGGCGAGGGCGGAGAGCAAAACGCGCCGTTGGGCCGAGCGGTGATTGGCGGGCTGCTGTTCGCCACTGCCGCGACGCTTTTTCTCGTGCCCGCTATTTTTTGCATGATCCACTCGCGTCGGGGTCGCACTTCGACGGCCGCGCAGCTTACCGGAGATTCGATCCATGTCCTCTGAACCCACAACGCGCGGCGCACTCGCGCAACGTCAGCTCTCTTTTACCGGCATTGTCGGCGGTGCGCTCGCCGTCCTCATCGTGGTTGGCGGCGTCTCGCTTCGCATGAAGCATGAGCATCAACTCAAAGACTGGACCGAGGCGCAAGCCGTGCCGTCCGTGAATGTCGTCGTGCCCGCCCCGGAGGCGCCGGGTGGCTCGCTGGACTTGCCTGGCAGACTGGAGGCCTTCGAAAGCGCGCCCATCTACGCACGCGTGAGCGGATACCTGAAATCGTGGAGCGTCGACATCGGCACACCGGTGAAGGCCGGCCAGACGCTCGCCGAGATCGAGACGCCCGAACTCGATCAGCAGTTGATTCAGGCGAAAGCCGACCTCACGAGCGCGCAAGCCGATGCCGCGCTTGCGAAAACGACCGCCGCACGCTGGCAAAGTCTTTTGGACTCCGATTCAGTGTCGCGCCAGGAGGTGGATGACCGCACGCAGGACTACGTGGCGAAGCAGGCTCGCGTAGCGGCGGCGCAGGCCAATCTGGACCGGCTGGTCGCGACCAAGAGCTTCGCGCGGATCGTCGCCCCGTTCGACGGCGTGATCACCGCGCGCAACACGGACGTTGGCGCGTTGATCAATGCGGGTGGCGGGACGGGGCCGCAACTTTTCTCCGTATCGAGCGTGGACAAGCTGCGCGTGTACGTGCGCGTGCCGCAGGAATACGTGCCGGCGGTCAAGCCGGGGGGAACCGGCACTTTCACCGTGCCGGAGTATCCCGGCAAGACGTTCACCGCCACGGTCGTGGGCCTGGCCGACTCGGTGAACGCCGCATCGGGCACGTCGCTCGTCCAGTTGATGGTCGATAACCCCGGTCATGTGCTGTTGCCGGGTGACTTCGTCAATCTGCACTTTGCGCTGCCGGCACGCGCCGACGCGTTGCGGGTGCCGGCCAGTGCGCTGATATTCGACAACCGCGGGCTGCGGCTCGCCACCGTCGATCGCAGCGATACCGTTCGGTTCAAACCCGTTTCGATCGTGCAGGACCTCGGCAACGCGGTCGATATCGGCTCGGGGCTGGCGCAAAGCGACCGCGTGATCGATGCGCCGCCCGATGGACTCGTCGAAGGCGACCATGTTCAGGTGATCGCGCCTACGGCCAAAGGTGGCAAGCATGACTAAGTATCTAAAACTGGCCGCGCTGGTGAGTGCCGTGGCGCTCGCTGCGTGCTCGCTCGCGCCGCATTACGAGGTGCCCGAAACGCCCGTCGCGGCGCAGTACCAGACCCAGGGGCCGTGGACCGTGGCGAGCCCCGCTGACCAGCTAGACCGCGCGGGATGGTGGAAGCTGTACAAGGAGCCCGAACTCGACGACCTCGAGCAACGGCTGATCGCGAATAACCCCGACCTGAGCGCGGCGCTGTTTCACTATGAGCAGTCGCAGGCGTACATCAGGCAGGTCAAGTCGCAGATGTACCCGCAGGTTTCTGCTGCCGGCAATGTCCAGCGCGAGCGCGAGTCGGACACGCGGCCGTTGCGCAGCCCGACTGGGCCGACCGATTACAACTCGGCCACGCTGGGCGTCGAAGTCGACTACGAAGTGGACCTTTGGGGACGCGTGCGCGACTCCGTTGCCGCAAGCAAGGACGAAGGGCAGGCGTCGAAAGCGGATCTCGCGTCGACGCAGCTGAGCCTCGAAATCGAGCTGGCCCGAAGCTATATCGACCTGCGCGGTCTCGATCAGCAGATTCAGCTGATCGAGGGGACCCAGGACGCGTACCAGAAGGCGCTCGACTTGACCCGCAACCGCCATGGCGCGGGCATCGTGTCGGGTCTCGACGTGGCGCGCGCCAGCAACCAGTTGTCGTCGGTCCAGTCCGAACTCACCCAGGTCAGGGCCAGGCGCGCATTGCTGGAACACGCGGTGGCGGTGCTGGTCGGCGCGTCGCCTTCGGAATTCCAGCTCGCGCCGAGTACCGAATCCATCACGCTGCCCGTCATTCCGGTCGGGGTGCCGTCGACCTTGCTGCAAAGGCGGCCTGATGTCGCCGCAGCCGAGCGGCGCATCGCGGCGGCCAATTCAAAAATTGGCGTGGCACGCGCGGCGTATTTCCCGACGCTCACGCTCAGCGCACAAGGCGGCGTGCAAAGCTCGGTGCTCGGGAATCTGCTCAGCCTGTCCAGTTCGTACTGGGCGATCGGACCGTCGCTGGCGGTGTATCTGCTGGACGGCGGCAAGCGCCACGCGCAGCTGGATTCCGCGAAGGAGGCCACGGCCGAGGCGGGCGCACGCTATCGCAGCGTGGTGCTGGGTTCGTTCAGGCAGGTGGAGGACAACCTCACGTTGCTCGACGATCTGGGCACCGCGACGAATCAGCAGCAGGACGCTGCCAGTGCCGCCCAAACCGCGCTCAACCTGGCGCTCGCGCGCTATCAGCGCGGCGCGGTGAGCTATCTGGACGTGGTCGAGGCGCAATCCGCCCAGCTTGAGGCGCAACGCAGCGTAATCGCGCTACGCACGCGGCAACTCGATGCGAATGTCGACCTCATTCACGCGCTCGGCGGCGGCTGGACCACGGACGACCTGAAGGCCGGTTGAATTTCATACATCAAGGACAGCAACGTCATGAACCTGCTTGACATGATCGATTTCCCGAACAATCTGCGCGATCTGGAGGAGCGTGAGCTTCAGCGCCTCGTGGACGAGGTTCGGGAATTCGTGATCGAAAGTGTGTCGAGTACCGGCGGCCACCTGGCATCGAACCTCGGTGTGGTGGAGTTGTCCGTTGCGCTTCACTATGTATTCGACACGCCGCGCGATCGCCTGGTGTGGGACGTGGGACATCAATGCTATCCGCACAAGATATTGACCGGCAGAAAAGCGGGCATGGCAAGCGTGCGGAAAGTGGGTGGGATGGCCGGTTTCCCGGCGCGTGACGAGTCTCCCTACGACGCGTTCGGTGTCGGGCACGCCGGCACGTCCATTTCGGCGGCAGTCGGCATGGCCTTGGGCCTGCGCGGTCGAGACGCCCGCGTCGTTGCGGTGATCGGCGATGGCTCATTGTCCGCGGGCATGGCCTATGAAGCGCTGAATCACGCGGGGTCCTGCGAAGCGCTGCCGCTGACGATTGTTCTGAATGACAACCGCATGTCGATTTCACCGGCAGTGGGCGGACTGAATGATCATCTCGAGTCGCTGGTTACGCGTTGGCGCGACGAAGCGAAGGTCCCTCTAGCCAACCTGTTCGAAACACTGGGTCTGGATTACGTCGGTCCCGTCGATGGCCACGATATGGCGAAACTACTCGCCGCGCTGCGGGACGCGAAGACACGCAACCGGCCGCACGTCATCCACGTGGTGACGAAGAAAGGAAAGGGTTATCGACCGGCGGAACGCGAGCCCGTTGCTTATCACGGGCCCAGTCCGTTCAAACCTGAGACAGGGCTCGTGCGTCCGAGAGGCGGCAAGCTGACCTATAGCCAGGTATTTGGCCAATGGCTGTGTGACTCGGCGACGACGGATGAACGAATCTTCGGCATCACGCCCGCGATGAGCGAAGGGTCCTGTTTGACCGAATTCGAGCGTCGTTATCCGGATCGCTACATCGACGTGGGTATCGCGGAACAGCACGCTGTCACGCTGGCGGCCGGCCTCGCCGTTGAGGGTATGAGGCCCGTTGTCGCCATCTACTCGACGTTTCTTCAGCGCGGGTATGACCAACTGATTCACGATGTTGCCCTGCAGAATCTGCCGGTTTTGTTCGCGTTGGATCGCGCGGGGATTGCCGGGGGCGATGGTGCTACGCATCTGGGTGCGTTCGACATCGCGGCGCTGCGCTGCGTCCCGAATATGGTGGTGATGACCCCGTCCGATGAAAAGGAATGTTATCGCATGCTGAACACGGGTCTTGCGTGGCCTGGACCGTGCGCCGTGCGATACCCGCGGGCGACAACCGGATCTGAGGTCATTGAGCAGACAAAAGAGACGCTGCCGCTCGGAAGAGGCGTGATTTGCCGGGTGTCTGGCGAGCAGGGCGGCGCGCGGGTGGCGTTTCTGGCGTTTGGGCCCTTGCTCTCGGTCGCGATGGAAGTCGCAAAGGAGATCGATGCGACCGTGGTCGATATGCGCTTCGTGAAGCCGCTCGATGAAGATTTGTTGCTGACGGTTGCAAACGAGCACGAGGTGATCGTGACACTCGAAGAAGGCACCGTGATTGGCGGAGCGGGTGCCGCATGCGCCGAACGGATCGCGGCGGAAGGGTGGGCTGTACGAATGCTACGGCTCGGACTTCCCGACGAGTTCGTCCAGCACGGCGACCGTTCTGAACTGCTCCGATTGAATGGCCTGGGTGTCGCAGGCGTGCGGGCAGCGGTCATGGCATTCACCGAAGAGGTGGACGTACTCGACAAAGTTGGATGATCGCCTCGTGCCGCTGGTTTTGGTTACGCGATGTAAAGAGTGAATTGAGGCTGGCCTGGTTGGCGGCATTGGGCGTTGATCTTATAGTTATCCAGACTGGTTATCCAGACAGAGAGGTGAAAAATGAAGTTCGCGATGAAAACTGAAATCCGTACGGACGATCTTCCGACGATCGTGCATGCGATGAAGTCCGTGGACGCCGACGCGAAGGTCGATGTCGATGTTGGCGCGCAAACCGTGAGCGTCGACTCGTGGTTGATGCCCGAAGAGTTTCTGGTTGCGTTCTACGACGAGGAGCTGGACGTGGGCATTGCCGAATGGTAGGAGTAGGCAACGGTCAGCCGTCGTGGCCCGGATGCGACTCATCCTGGCCCACAGACCACCTAATTGCCGACGCACACCGCTTCAATCGTTGTCAGAATCTTCAGAGCCCTTTCTCACGGTATTTCCAGGCGCACGTCAAAAGAGTGCCGGGTGGACTGTGCTTCGTGCGGAGAACCCGCTGAAGCCGTCGTCCACGAACTGGTAGGGGACATACGCTGTTCTTGAGTCGGAAGGGAAATGATCTGTTATGTTTGGCCGCTGATCGCATCAGCGCCCGTTTCCGTGCGAGTCAGGTATGACCCAGAACCCAAAAATAGCTTCAGAAGCCCCCCATAAAGCGCCGCTTCCCGGCGAACCGATGTCAGGCGCCGACATCATCTTGCGCGTACTGAGCGAACAGGGTGTCGATACCGTGTTCGGCTATAGCGGCGGCGCGATCTTGCCGACCTACGACGCGGTGTTTCGTTTCAACGAACTGCATGCCGACGAGCCCGAGCGTCAGATTAACCTCGTCGTACCCGCCAACGAACAGACCGCCGGTTTCATGGCCGCGGGGTACGCGCGCGCGCGCGGAAAGGTTGGTGTGTTCATGGTGACGTCGGGTCCCGGCGCGACCAATGCGGTGACGCCGATTGCCGACTGCAATGGCGATTCGGTCCCGGTGGTCCTCATCTGCGGGCAGGTGCCGCGTGCTGCGATCGGCAGCGACGCGTTCCAGGAAGCGCCGGTGTTCAACATCATGTCGGCGTGCGCCAAGCAGGTGTTTCTGGTGACCGACCCGGACAAGCTCGAACAAACGCTGCGCACTGCGTTCGAAGTCGCGCGCACCGGTCGTCCCGGCCCGGTTGTCGTGGATGTGCCCAAAGACATCCAGAACTGGACCGGCACCTGGCAGGGGCACGGCACGTTGGCGTTTCGCGGCTATTCCGACCGGCTTCGCAAGGTGGCGAAGGGAGCACGTCTCGAAGAGAGCAAGCGCCATGAATTCTTCGATCTGCTGGCGCAAAGCAAGCGCCCGCTGCTCTATGCAGGCGGGGGCATCATTACGGCCGGCGCCACGGCGGAGTTGCGCCAGTTCGCCGAGCGCTACCGGATTCCCGTCGTGAACACGTTGATGGGGCTCGGCTCGATATCCGTGAAGCACGAGCTGGGGCTCGGCATGCTGGGCATGCACGGCGCGGCTTGCGCGAACTACGCGGTGGAAGATTGCGACTTCCTGATTGCCGTGGGCGCGCGATTCGACGATCGCGTCGCCGGCGGCCGCCCTCACGCCTTTGCGCCGCGAGCGCGCTATGTCGCGCACATCGATATCGACGAAGCGGAGATCAACAAGGTGAAGCGCGCGCACTGGACTCATGTGGGCGACGCGAAGGACACGTTGCTTTCGCTGATGAAACACGAAGCGCAGGTCCAGGCGCCTTTGGCGTGGCTCGACCACATCGCGGAGCTCAAACAGCGCTACGGCATGAACTACGACCGCCAGAGCCCGCTCATTCAGCCGCAATTCGTCGTGGAGAAGTTGAGCGAGATTACCGGCGGGCGGGCTATCGTCACTACGGGCGTGGGCCAGCACCAGATGTGGGCCGCGCAGTTCTTCGACTTCGTCGAGCCGCGAAGCTTTCTCACCTCGGGCAGCATGGGGACGATGGGCTTTGGCTTGCCCGCTGCGATCGGCGCCCAGTTGGGACGCCCGGATGCCCTCGTGATCGACATCGACGGCGACGGCAGCATGCGCATGAATATCGGCGATCTGGAAACCGCGACCACGTATGGCGTGCCGGTCAAAGTGCTGCTGTTCAACAATGTCGGTGACGGGATGATCCGGCAGTGGCAGCGTCTCTTTTACGACGGGCGCCTGTGTGTGAGCGACAAGTCGCTTCATCGAAAGGACTTTGTCATGGCCGCGCGTGCCGACGGGTTCGAGTTCGCGCAGCGCGTCGAGGCCCTGGGCGAAGTCGAGGAAAAACTCAGGGCTTTCGTGGCGTTTGACGGTCCGGCTTTCCTCGAAGTCATGATCGATCAGGATGCCGATGTGTTTCCGATGGTCGGGCCTGGCATGAGCTATTCGGACATGATCACCGGGCCGTTCATCCCGTCGAGGGATGCAGAGGAGTCCGGGGGCACGCGTGCAGGTCATCAAACGCCTTCGGACATGTTCTAGGCCAGTACGACCGCGCCAGTCTGCTCGTGAGGCGCATTTCGTCTTTCCGCCATGTAACAAAAGAAGTTCTGGCTACGGCGTTTATCGAGTCAGGCCGGAACCCTATAGTGACGCTGATGGCTGGGAGCGATGCGGGGCATGGGGTCCTGCGGGCCCTGCGTTGTCTCTTCATTTGAGCGAGCAAGAATGAAACTGATCTATGTTGGCGATCCGATGTGTTCGTGGTGCTATGGCTTTGGCAAGGAGCTTTCGGCGCTCGTCGCGCGCGTGCCGGATCTGAAACTGGAAATCGTGGTCGGCGGTATTCGCGCTGGCGCGACCGATGTTCTCGACGCAACCGGCAAGCGTTTCCGGCTGCAGCACTGGCAGCGCGTGGAAGCGCTGAGCGGCTTGCCGTTCAACCGCGAAGCGTTCATGGGGCGCGAGGGGTTCGTCTACGATACCGAGCCCGTGTGCCGTGCCGTCGTGGCGGCGCGCCGCTTCGCCAGTGGCGACGCCTTGCTCTCGGTGTTCCGCGCGCTCCAGAACGGGTTCTATGTGCAAGGGCTCGATACGACCGACGGTCGCGTGTTGAGTGAACTCGCCGCAACGGCGCTGGACGCCGTGGGCGTTCAGGTCAGTGCCGACGCGTTCTACCGGGCATGGGCGGCAGCAGAAACGAAAGAGGAGACGCAGCGCGATTTCGCCCGCGCACGAGCGCTTGGCGTCGCGTCGTTCCCGACCTTGCTGCTTGAAGAACAGGGCCGGACCTACGCCGTGCATTCGGGCTATGCGAGCGTCAACGCGCTCGAAGAAAGACTCAACGAGATCGAGGGGCCGCTTGCCTGATCGTGTTGGATCCAGGTTGTTCGAAGCGGGCTGCGCGAGCGATTGCGCAGCCCGCTTCGACTTCCCGGACCGAGGCTTGAATCCATAAGGAGAGTGATGCAATGAACGATAGCAACGAAATCGTCGAACTCGTCCAGCGCTATTTCGACGCCACCTGGCGCGGCGATGTGGAGCAGTTGAGAACGGTGTTCGATGCGCGCGCGCTCGTGGCGGGGGAGGTGAACGGCGAGCCCTACTACAAGACGATCGACGAGTATCTTGCGGGTGTCGCAAACAGGAAATCGCCGGCCGAATTAGGCGAGCCGGTCGAAACGGAACTGCTGATGCTCGATGTTCAGAAGAACATCGCGACGGCGAAATTGCACGTACGCATGCTGGGTTTCAACTACTACAATTATTTTTCGATCATGCGCCAGCGCGACACATGGCTCGTCATTACGAAGACGCTAACCAACGTGGCATAAGCGGCCGCCTCGCACCCACGCCCCGACGGCCCATCCAGGCCGGGGGCGCGGGCGATGCTCAAGCGCTTATTGGCCTGCGCTCTGGCCGCCGTCCACGTGCAGGATCTCGCCCGTCACGAACGGTGCCGAGTCGAGATAGAGAATGGCATTGACGATGTCGCTCATTTCGCCCATGCGACCGACCGGATGCATCGCGCCGAGCGTGGCGTGCGTTTCGGGCGCATGCATTGGCGACTTGATCACCCCAGGCGAAACCGCGTTGGCACGGATGCCCGCACGCGCATACTCGATTGCGAGCGACCGCGTCGCAGCGTTCAGGTCGCCCTTGGTGAGCGACGCAAGAACGGACGGGACTTTACTGTTCGCCTTGTCGGCAAGCGTGGTGGTGACGCTCACCACGTGGCCGCTGCCGTGCTTCTGCATCGCTTCGATCGCATATTGCGTGATGTGGAAGAAGCCGTTCAGGTTGACGTTCAGGATCGCGGCGTAGTCGTCGGCGGTGTACTGCGTGAAGGGCTTCGCAATGAAAATGCCCGCGTTGTTGACGAGCGTATCGACACGGCCGAAGTGCTCGATGGCGGCCTTCACCACGCGGCGAGCCGTGGCGGCGTCGCCGATGTCGCCGGCCACGGCGACATAGTTGGCCTCGGCGGCCGGCGTGATGGAACGGGCCGTGGCAACCACGCGATGGCCTTGCGCCCGGAACGCCTTGACGGTTTCCGCGCCGATGCCTTGCGATGCTCCGGTGACGATGACGACCTTGGAAGTGCTCATTGTGTGTCTCGCATTATGGGTAAGCTGGCCGGTTGGCCGTTCGAATCGACGGATCCGATGGGGATGCACTGTAGGCGCATCCGTTGCGAGTGCGAACACACACCATGGACAAAGAGTCTTGCGCCGCGAGAACAAATCGCGGCGGGATCGCGAGGCTGTGCACGCGGCGATCACTCAGGCGGCGGCCTCGGTAGTGTGGGACTGTTGGCGGTATTGCCGGGGAGTGAGCTTGAGGCGCCGTTGAAACACCATGCGCATGTGCGTAGCGTTATGAAAGCCACAGTCGAACGCAACGGTTTTCATCGGGATGTTGCGCTCCTGCAATAGCCGCTTTGCAGCACCGACGCGGACCTGATCCACGAATGCGGAAGGTGTCGTGTGGAGATACTTCGCAAAGATTCTCGATAGCGTGCGCCGGCTCACGTAGACCGCCTCGGCGAGTTGCTCTATCGAAAGCACATCGGAAAGATGGTCGTCGATATGGCGTTGTACTTTGCCGATAATCGAACTTTCATCGGTGAGCGGCGCATCGTAAGGATTTCGTTGGCAGGGCTCGCTCTGCAGATTGGCGCCAAGACGTCGTGCCACCTGTTCGGCGAGCTTCTGGCCCCAGTCTTGCGCGATGAGCGCGAGGCCAAGATCGAGTCCGGCGGCCGCGCCGGCAGACGAAATCAGGCGTCCATCGCGAATCAGGTTCTTGTCGGGACGGATGCGGGCACGCGGGAATTCGCTGGCCATCCGGCTCGCGTCGCTCCAGCGCGCGGCAATCTCCTTGCCATCGAGCAGACCGGCTCTCCCGAGCAGCCATGCGCCGTTGCAAACGCAGCCGTATCGCTTCGACTCGAATGCGCGGCGCCGCAGCCAGTCCAGCAAATCCTGTTTCGGCCGGGCATGCGTTGTGTGGGCGGCGCCTGTTACCAGCAGCACATCGATGTTTGCGCGAAAGTCGGCATAGGCCCATGGCACGCAAAGCTGCATCGCGTTCGAACAGGCAACCTCGCCTGCGTGCACGCCAATGAGGGGCAGCTGATACTGGCGCGTCTCGCCGAGCAACCGATTCGCTTCGGAGAACACGTCGAGCAGGCCCGCCATATCCATGGCCTGTACACCATCCAGCACCACAATAGCGACTTTCATTTTGCGCACCCAACCTGACCGATGATCCCGATAGCGCGATGACCCGCTGAAAGAAGGTTAAGCGTGCAGCGTCAGGCTGACCATTCTCCGAATGGCTGAAGCTGCATCTTGCTGGCATGTGGTCCCTCATACGCAGGGATGAGCCGTGTAGTTCCCAGGCGTGGTGCGCCAAAAGCCGCCGGGCTACCGGGCATGATTTATGGGGGCGCCTGCTTCAAAGGAAGACACGGCTTACCGTGCGCAAGCGGTGGCGATACGTCTTGCTATTGCTTACCATATGGCGAGCATCGGCACTTTTTCGCCATCACGAACTTTTCGAAGATCGAGCGATGAAACACGATAGCGTTGGGACGCGAAGTGAACAACTACCGGACTCGCTCGTGTACGTGATCGACGACGACGAGTCCATTCGAGGCGCGCTAACCAGTCTGCTCATGTCCGTGGGCATCGAGGTGCGTGCGTTCGAATCGGCTGACGAATTTCTCGCCGGGAAAATGCCGGACGTGCCGAGCTGTCTCATTCTCGACATCCGGTTGCGCGGCGAGAGCGGTCTCACGTTGCAGCAGGAAGCTTTTAAAGAGAGCATTCGATTTCCCATCGTGTTCCTGACGGGACATGGCGATATCGGCATGACAGTCAAGGCGATGAAAGCGGGCGCTTTCGATTTCATGACAAAGCCATTCAAGGATCAGGATCTGCTTGATACGATCGCCGCGGCGCTCAAACGCGATGGCGAATTGCGGCGCCAGGCGAGGCTCGTTGCGGGCATCCGTCAAGCGTACGATTCGCTCACCGCACGCGAGCGCGAAGTGATCGGGCTGGTGACGGAAGGTCTGCTAAACAAACAGATTGCCGACCTCCTGTGCCTGAGCGAAGTCACGGTCAAGATCCATCGGGCCCAAGCCATGCACAAGCTCAATGCGCGCTCCGTGGCCGAACTCATCAGGAAGTTGCAACAGGTGCAGCAAGCCCCCCAGAACGCGAGATAGGCATTGCCGTCTCGCTGCGTGTTCCCTTCGTCAGCGCGCGGATCTCGCCCCGCTAATACGGACTGTCGCAAGAATCATCCGAAGGTGTGATTGCTGGCCCCTCGGCGGGCCTGTATTTTGCAGAAAGATTCAACCTCTCTGCATCTTTCGATGGCCACCGGACCCCAGATAACACCCGCGCGCTCGTCTGCAACCATCGCCATGGTGGACGACGATGAATCCGTCCGGATGGCGCTGTCCAGTTCGCTGCGTTCGGCGAGCTGGAACGTCGTCGACTACGCGTCCGCCGGCCAGCTTCTGGGCGATACGCGCCGTTCGAAACTGAAACTCGTCGTTGCCGATATCCAGATGCCGGGCATGGACGGCTTTGCGCTGCTCGAGTCGATCAAGCGATGGAAGCGTCCGATCCCCGTCATTTTCATTACCGCGTACGCGAGCCGGGAAGTGCTGGAGCGCGCAAAACGTAACGGCGCGGCAGGCTTCTTCTCGAAGCCCGTGGATGACGCGGGACTTCTCGCACTGGTTAGTGAATTGCTGAAGACGTGACGTGGCCGCAGGTCCGGAATTCGGGCGCGGCCGGGTCTGACGCAAGCGGCGCTATGCCGGCCGCTCGTTCAGGCCATCCGAATGTATTAACCGCGCACGCGCCTGCATAAGGCATCACACCACATCGGACGATACCGTCGCACGGCTTGCGCGCCTACGCTTGACTCGTCGGCCAGGCAATAAACTTGTGAGGTGCGAGATGGATCAGCTTTACATGTTGCGCGCATTCGTCGCCGCTGCGCGGTATCAGAGTTTCAGCAAGGCCGCCGAATCGTTGAACGTGACCACCGGTTCCGTTTCGAAAGCGATCGCCAGGCTCGAAGAATGCGTCCAGACGAGAGTCTTGCTCAGGACCACGCGGTCGGTTTCCTTGACGGACGCCGCGCAATCGTACTACCTGATTTGCTGCCGTTTGCTCGAAGAGCTTGACGAGGCGAACCGGCGTATTGCGATGGAGCATGAGGTCAACGGCGGAAAGTTGCGGCTTGTCGTGCATCCTATGCTGGTGAGCGGAACGTTCTCGCGGTTGGTACGGCGCTATCGCGCGATCGCGCCTCATGTGAGTCTGGTAGTTTCCGTTCAGGATCACGCCACGAACCTGTTCGACGGCCGGTTCGATATCGCCATGCTTCCGCCTCAGCTCGTGGAGCAGTCCACGGTGATTCGCCGGACGCTATTGCGGTCGCCTCGCATTCTCGTGGCCTCTCCCGCGTATCTCGAGCAATACGGTGCACCGGAATCCGCTGCGAAGCTCGCCAGTCATTTTCTGCTGATCGATCCGGAAACGAGAAAGAAGAGTGCGGACTCCATCGATCTGCATGAGGGCGGCCGGAAAGTGAGCATAGCGCCCATGTCGTCGATGGAAGGCAACGAGGCGCTGCTGCGCGCGGCAGCGCTCGACGGCACCGGCATTGCCACGCTGCCGGAAGCCATGGTTCGCGAAGATATCGATATGGGGGATCTCGTGCACGTCCTGCCGGAGTGCACGGTATCGGATAGCAGCGTTGAACTGTGCCTCTTCTATGCTCACCGGGAACTGATCCCGGTGCGGCTCAGGATGTTCGTCGACTTCTGCACCGAGTTCTATCGGGCGCCCGCGAAGGCGGGTGCCGATGACGTGATACGCGTACCGCAACCGATCAAGCGAAGCGAAGCGCTCGCGATGATGGCATGACGGCTTCCCGCGAGAGGCAAGCGAGGGCGTTCAGCGCCGAAGAGGTAGCGAAGTCTTACGTATTGCACAACTGGATATTCGTTGGCAGTACTGCTTATGACGAACACGCCGGCTTCCCCGATACTCCCATGAAATGGAAGGATCATTCCCGCGGTTGCGGGATTCTCTTGACTAGTGAAAGTGATTAATCTGGCCAGGCTGTTTCCCCGGAGGCGTCGCCTCCCTCACCTTGCTAGAGAGATTGAAATGAAATTGCTTACTGCTGTCCTTTTTGCTTGCTCGCTGTCGGCCAGCTTCGCTGTCCACGCCGAATCCCTCGCTCCCGCGCATTCGGAAGCTCAACAAACGGCCCAGGCCGATACGTCCCGGGCGAATACGTATCAGGCGCCGCGGCGTCCGGCTACGACGCCGGCGCGGGACGCCAATACGTGTGTAGGCCCGGCAAGCTTCTGCAACCTGTTCTTTGGCAGTTAAGGCTGCCATGGGTTGGCGCCGCGCGCATCGATCGAACGCGATCAGGCACACACATCGGGATGAACGAGCAGTTCGCCCAGTGTGCGGATCGCCTCATCGATGCGCGCCGACCAGGGATGCCCGTAATTGAGCCGTATGCAGTTTTCGAATGCACGTGACGCGGAAAAGAGCGGGCCGGGCGCGACACTGATCCCGCGTTCGATCGCGAGACGATGGAGCGCCATGGCGTCGATGCGCTCGCGGAACGTGAGCCACAGAAAATAGCCGCCCTCGGGCCGCGTGTACTGCGTGCCTTCAGGCAGCCATCGGCGGATCGCCTCGATCATCGCATCGCGCTGCGTCTGCATGGCTAGCCGGATCTTCTTCAAATGACGCTCGTAGCCGCCATGCTCCAGGTAGTCGGCAATGCCGGCCTGGGCGGGAATGCTCGCCGAGATCGTCGTCATGAGCTTCAGGCGCTGCACGCGTTCTGCGAAGCGCCCAGCGCTCGCCCAGCCCACGCGATAACCCGGCGCCAGATTCTTCGAAAACGAGCCGCAGTGCATGACGAGGCCACGCCGGTCGAACGCGATGGCCGGCGGCGGATAGTTCGGCGCGTAGTGCAGCTCGCCGTACACATCGTCTTCGATGAGCGGGACCTCATGTTTCGCGAGCAGTTCGACTAGCGCTTCTTTCTTTGCCGCCGACAGCGTGACGCCCGTGGGGTTCTGGAAATTCGTCATGAACCAGCAGGCGCGGATGGGGTGCTTGTCCAGCGCTTGCGCCAGCGCGTCGAGGTCGAGCCCCGTGGCGGTATCGACGGGAATTTCGACCGCGCGCAGGCCGAGCCGCTCGATCGCCTGAAGCGCGGCATAAAAGCCCGGCGACTCCACAGCGACGATATCGCCGGGCTGCGTGACCGCCATCAGACAAAGGTTGAGCGCTTCCAGCGCG
Organism: Paraburkholderia sp. CNPSo 3281; assembly: GCF_024206515.1. Classification (NCBI taxonomy): domain Bacteria; kingdom Pseudomonadati; phylum Pseudomonadota; class Betaproteobacteria; order Burkholderiales; family Burkholderiaceae; genus Paraburkholderia; species Paraburkholderia sp. CNPSo 3281. Next base: position 172,673 of record NZ_JAMBPS010000007.1, read on the forward strand.
CCGTTGGTGATGATGATTTCCTCGGCCGGCTGCGAGATGCCGACCCGCATGTAGCGCAGCGCAATTTGCCGCCGCAGGTTCTCGTTGCCGGGCGGCAGATCGACCACCGTGCTCCACGGGCTCACGCTGCGCGCCGCCTGGCCGAGCGATTTCGCCAGGCGCGACAGCGGAAACAGCAGCGGGGAAGGGAAGGCGGAGCCGAGCGGCACGATGCCGGGGCGCTTGGCGGCATCGAGCACGGAGAACACCAGCTCGCTGATATCGACGGTGGCGGATTCGCCCGTCGTTGCGCGCGATTCCGTCTTGCTGGGCTTCGAGGGCGGCGCGACGTAGTAGCCCGAACGTTCTTCGGCGCGCACGAGGCCCCACTGTTCGAGCACGTAGTAAGCACGCGCCGCTGTGGACTGACTCACGCCGTGCTGCGCAATGATCTGCCGCAGCGACGGCATGCGTGAGCCCGGCTTCAGGTTGCCGGAGCGAATCTCGGCGGCCATGCTCTGCGCGAGGCGTTCATAGCGTGTCATGCGTCCGGGGTCTTCCAGAGAGGTCATGGATGGACTCGTGCTTCGATCGATTTTCTCATGGCGCACCGGACGGGAAATCCGGTCTGCTACGCTCAATTATGCGTCGACTGCTTCTATACGTGCTTGCGCCGGGGGCGGATCATTGCGGGCAGTGCGTATCGCAGTCCGGGTCTGTTCTCCCGGGATGCGCCGGGATTACTGCGCGAGTGCCTGGATCATCACCTAAACCCGCAGAGCTTGCGGCTCTTTTTGCCTGTAGCGTGGCAAGCCTTTCGCCCCGGTGCGCGAGTACCGGGGCGTTTCTTTTTCTGTTCGTTCGTTGCGCACAGGCAGCCAGCGCGTGCATTGGCTGCATCGCTCGAATCGTTCGTAACTGCTGCTTTTTTTGTGAGTGCGCAAGGTTGAAGATCACGGTATCCGATCGACCTGATCGACGTAACCGGAGTCAATGATGGAACTCGTTCGAATGATGCGCATGGTTCTGTGGAGCTTCTTCGGCGTGCGCAAGAGCGCGTCGCACGAAGCCGATCTCGCCAGCGTGAACTTCAAGTGGCTGCCGTTCGTGGCGGTTGTGCTGGCCGCGATGATTGGGGCTTGCATACTGGGTGTCGTGCTGCTGGTCGCGCATTCTACCGGAACCGCACAAGGCTTCTGAGCATCCGGTGCCGCCGAAAACATAAGGGGCGCAGGCGAATCATCGTGAGACGTGTGATTGTTCGGCGTTTCATAACGGTGATTTCGTCCGCGCCGCGTTGATCTTTGTGGTGCCGCGCGTAATCTCACTACCAGGAAGCGCTGCATTCACGCGACGCGATTTACCCAGTTTTCAGGCAAGGAGTGTGAGATGGATATCCTCAATCTCGCCCGGCAATCCGGCATGACAATTGTGCTCGACGCACGTATCGGCCAACAGGAATACCACTCCGTTCACAGCAGCGTGGCCGCGTTGGAACGGTTCGCCGCGCTGCTCGAGGCGCACAGGCAAGCCGAATCCGGCAAGCGTATCTGATTGAATCGTGACGGGAAGCGCCACGCTTCACTCAAACAGATTGCAGCCATCACGAAACATCATTTGAGGAGATTGTTGGTTCGACCTATTGTGAAGTTCACGAGAAGCGGCAGCCCCCGGTGGATCGACGGCGATATCACGGGAGAGGGCAAGCCGGATAGCTTCCATGAACGGAGACAATCGGATGAACCCCACGACCCTGCACGGGATTCGTAGCAATCCCGTGTTCGCCACGCTGGTCAAACGCCGGCGCAGATACATTGCCTGGCTGACGGCTATCACGCTGATTCCCTATTGCGGCTTCATTGTGCTAGTCGGATTCGCCCCCGCTTTGCTGGCCATCCGGCTTTCCGCAGACAGTATCGTCAATATCGGCTGGCCGATCGGCGTCGCGCTGATCGGCGGCAGCTGGTGCCTCACGGGCCTGTACGTTCGCCGCGCCAATGGCGAATTCGACGCGCTCACTGCCCAGATCCTGGCGGGAGCGAAACCATGAAGCGCGCCGGTCTTGCTCTCGTCTTCCCGCTGCTGCTGGGCGTCGCGACTCGCGCGGCGGCCGCGGAGGTCCTGCACGAGGTTGAACAGCGTCCCCTCAATCTCACGGCGATCGCGATGTTCCTGGTCTTCGCCGTGGCGACGCTGGGCATCACGTACTGGGCGGCGTCGCGCACTCGTTCCATGGACGACTTCTACACCGCCGGGGGAGGCATCACCGGATTCCAGAACGGCATGGCGCTGGCCGGCGACTATATGTCGGCGGCGGCGTTGCTGGGCGTGACCAGCATGATCTTTTTCCACGGCTACGACGGTGTGATCTACGCGATCAGCTTTTTCGTCGCCTGGCCGCTGCTGCTGTTCCTGTTCGCGGAGCGCATCCGCAATCTGGGCCGCGTCACGATCGCCGACATCGCGTCGTACCGGCTCGACCAGAACCGGATTCGCACGATGACCGCCTTCGGTTCGTTGACCGTTGTCTGCTTTTACCTGGTTGTCCAGATGGTCGGCGCGGGGCAATTGATCCAGTTGCTGTTCGGTCTTCCCTATAACGACGCGATTGTCGTGGTCGGCCTGCTGATGGTGGTCTATGTGACCTTCGGCGGCATGGTGGCCACCACATGGGTGCAGATCATCAAGGCCGCGCTGATGCTGTTCGGCGGCACGCTGCTGGCCGTTCTCGCACTGTACCGGTTCGGCTTTTCGCTGAACGCACTGTTCGAGCAGGCGGTCGCCGCGCACAGGAGCGGCATGCACATCCTGCTGCCGAGCAAGCTGGTGTCCGATCCCGTTGCGCTGATATCGCTCGCGATCGGACTGGTGTTTGGCACCGCGGGGTTGCCCCACATCCTCATGCGCTTTTTCACCGTGCCGGATGCGAAAGAAGCGCGCAAGTCGGTGTTCGTTGCCACGGGCTTCATCGGCTTCTTCTATCTGGTCATCATGGTGCTCGGCGTGGCGGCGATCGCGATTGTCGGCCGCAACCCGTCGTTCTATGTAGGTGGCCTGACCGGAGGCAAGCTGATCGGCGGCAGCAATATGCCGGTCATGCATCTCGCCCAGGCGCTCGGCGGCAATTTGCTGCTGGGTTTCCTGTCGGCCGTTGCGTTCGCGACCATCCTTGCCGTCGTGTCCGGGCTCACGATGGCGGGTACGTCAGCCATCTCGCACGACCTCTATGTGATGGTGCTCAAGAAGAACCGGGCCGATCCCGCGAGCGAGCGGCGGGTGTCCAGAATCGCGTCGGTTGGCATTGGCGCGGTCGCGGTGCTGCTGGGCATCGTGTTCAAGGATCAGAATATCGCCTTCCTCGTTGCACTGACGTTCGGCGTCGCCGCTTCGGTGAATTTTCCGGTTCTCGCGCTTTCGATGTACTGGAAGGGGCTGACGACGCGCGGCGCGCTTGCCGGCGGCATCGCGGGCCTCGTGAGCGCCGTCACGCTCGTTATTCTGTCGCCCGCCATCTGGGTCACGGTGCTGGGCCATGCGAAAGCGATCTTTCCCTACGATTATCCGGCCATCGTGTCGATGACCATCGCGTTCCTGTTCGCCTGGCTGGGTTCCGTCACGGACCGCAGCGAGCAGGCGCAGCGCGAGCGCGACAACTTCGGCGAGCAGGCCATCCGCGCGCAGACCGGGTTCGGCGCGTCCGGAGCGGTCAGCCACTAGAGAACGCCAACAAGGAGACAATCATGCAAATGCGTGACAACGGTCTGGGCTTTTCGCCCATCACGATCGCGCTGCACTGGATCGTCGCAGCGCTGCTGCTGTCGATCGTCGGATGCAGCATCGCGCTCATCCTTGGCGCGGATGACGCGCAACGACTGAGCCTCGTGCGTACGCAGAATCTGCTGGGCACCGTGCTGTTCGTCGTGTCGATCTATCGGCTCTGGGCACGGCTTTCTTCGTATCATCCGCTGCCGGTGGGCTCGCCGAACCCCGTCGAAGTGATCGTCAGCCGCTCCGTGGCGGTGGGCCTCGCGCTCGCCATGGTGCTGCTGCCGGTGGCCGTATGGCTTTCCAGGGCGGCAGCCGGTGTCGCCGTCGAGTTGCCGGGGGGATTGACGATCCCCACGCTCATCGAGCCCAGCGTGGCAGTGCAACGGGTCGTGGACATTCTCTTCGATATCGGGGCGACGGCTTTTCTGCTGGGCTTCGCGTTGCATCTGTTCGGAGCACTGAAGAATCATTTCGCGCTGGGAAATGACGCCCTCAAGCGGATGCTTGGCAAACACGTGGAGCTTTGAGCGATGAGCGAATTCAAATCGGCCTTTGGCGGCAACGCGGTCACGCAGCTGTGCGGCGTCCGGTATCCCGTCTTTCTCGGCGGCATGGCGGCGATTTCCGGCCCGAAGCTGGTTGCCGCGGTGGCGAATGCCGGCGGCATGGGGACGCTTGGCGGGCTGCGTTTGCCGCCGCTCGCGCTGCGCCGGTGGATACAGGAAACGCGGGAGCTGACGGACAAGCCCTTCGGCGTGAATCTCGTGCCGAAGTTCGGCGGCCCGACCGTGTTCGAAGCCCAGTTCCAGGTCGTGTTGCAGGAGCGGCCGCGCATGCTGTCGTTGTTCTACGCCGAAGACTATGCGGCGGACATGATCCCGCGCGCCAAGGATGCCGGCATGATCGTCATGGTCCAGGTGGGCTCGGTTGCGCTCGCCCGGCACGCGATCCGGAACGGCGCGGATATCGTCGTCGCGCAGGGTAGCGAAAGCGGCGGCCACCTCAACCGGGGGACGATCGGCGTCATGTCGCTGTTGCCCGCGATCTGCGAGGTCGCGCAGGGGCGTCCCGTGCTGGCGGCCGGGGGCATGACGACGCGCGACGACGTCCGGGCCGCGATGCTGCTCGGCGCCTCGGGGGTGCTCGTGGGCACCGCGTTCGTTGCGACCGACGAATCGAATGCGCATCCGCTCTACAAGCAAAAGATCGTCGAAGCCAGCGTGGACGACATCGAGTATCGCACCGGATATTCGTTCGGTTGGCCGTACGGCACGCCCCATTGCGTGATTCCCAATCGCGACAGGTGGAACCTGCTGCGTTTCGTTGGCGGCGGCGCACGCTTGATCGACAAACCGCGCATGGCGCAGAAGCTCTCGCTCTATGCGGGGCAGGGCGTCAGCAAGATCGGCAGCGTCGTGCCTGCGGCGGAGCGCATGGCAGAGCTGGTGGCGGGCCTGCCGGCGTCGGCGGATGCGGCGCATGCCCGGGCGATGCCCAATGGCCTGGTAGACGTCGCAAGCCGTGCGTTGGCGCAGGGGGAGCCGGCCGAGTGCCGCGCCGCATACTGACCCTGATGCGGTGTTCGGCGGCGCTCAGGCGGCCGCCGTCGAACGCCGCGTGCTCTTGCGATTCGTCGTACTCGTGCGCGTCGCTTTCGTGTTGTCAGTGGAAAGCGCGAGCTGGTCGCGCGCGAGCGCGACAAACTCGCTCAATGCCGGTGTCGCCAGTGTGCCGTTGCGGCGGATGAATACCGTCTTGACGTTGGCGAACTCGCGCGGAAGCGCGTGGAGGGCGATGGCCTGGCGCGCTGCGTAGTTTTGCGCAACGGCCTTTGGCAACAGCGTCACGCCCATGCCCGCGGCCACGCACGAGAGGATGCCGTCGAGCGTGCCCAGTTCGAGCACCTGGTTGGGCACGAGTCCGACCTGATAGAACCAGTGTTCGAGCGTGGAGCGATAGAAACAGCCCGTGCGGAAGACCAGCACCGTCTGCTGTGGCATGACATGGATGAGGTCGTCGAGCGAGGCGAACTCGCAGCTGCTCACGAGGACCAGTTCCTCCTGGAAGACCTCGTCTTGCGCGAGCACCGGATTCTGGTGAAGACCGCCGACGAATGCGCCATCGAGGCGATGACTCTCGACAGCCTTGATCAGCTCGGCGGTCGTGCCGGTGAGCAGTGACAAGTGGACCTGAGGATACTTCTCGCGGTATTTGGCCAATACCTGGGGCAGGCGTATTGCCGCGGTCGTCTCCATCGAGCCGAGCCGTAACGTGCCTGCCGGCGTTGCGGTGTCGAGCAGCGCGTTGCGGCTCTCTTCGGTGAGCTGGAGGATGCGCTGGGCGTAGCCCAGAAAGGTTTGCCCGGCCGAAGTGAGCACCACGCCGCTCTTTTGCCGGACAAACAGTGGCTGACCGAGTTCGGCTTCGAGTTCCTTGACGCGCATCGTGACGTTGGACTGCACGGTGTGCACTTTCTCGGCCGCCGCTGTGAAGCTGCCGTGCTCCGCCACCGCACAGAAAATCTTCAGTTGACGCATCTCCATGGCGAATTCCAGAAATCACAAATAATGATGGAGTTCATCATTTACCATCACTTTACTGGATCGAACGGCGCGAGCACAGTGTCGTAAACGCGAAGGGGAGGATGCGTGTGGCGATGACGACGACTACGAACGTTGAGTGCCTGTTCGGCGGGGGGATGGGTTATCTGGACCACGAAGGGCAGCGCAGCGGTATTTTCAAGCGGCGCATGGCCGGGCCGGTGCGCGTGGAAGCGCAGGGGATTGTCGGCGACGAACAAGGCGATCCGCGCGTGCACGGCGGCCCGGAAAAGGCTGTTCATCACTACGCGGCGGAGAATTACGCACGCATTGCGCAGGCGTTCGCGGAGTGCGTAGAGGCCCTGGTGCCCGGCAGTCTTGGCGAGAACATCTCGGCTTGGGGTCTGTCCGAACGCAACGTGCACATTGGCGATATCTACGAGGTCGGCAGCGCCATGCTGCAAGTTTCGCAACCGCGCAGCCCGTGCTGGAAGATCAATCATCGCTTCGGCGTTGAGCGCATGTCGATGCATATTGCAGAGGGGCGAATCACCGGCTGGTATTACCGTGTCCTAAGCCCGGGCGTGATTGCGCCGGGCGACGCCATCACGCTCGTCGAACGGCAAACGGAACATTTCTCCATCGACGAGTTCTGGAAGGTGCAGTTGTCGCATCGTCCGTCCATCGATACGTTGGTCGAGCTGATTGCCATTCCGGGCCTTGCGCCCGACTGGAAGCGGCGCCTGGGCGAGCGGGAAAAATGGCTGCGTGCGCGTCGATGACCCGTTCGGTCATGCTAGTGCACAGAGGTCACCCGCAGATACGCAAACAGCAGCGACAGCCCAACCACAATGATGCCCGTCGCAACCACGAGGCGATTGGCCAACAGTCGACGCATCGCAAATCTCCTAGACGAAGCTGTAGCGTTCGGAATGGTATCGGGAAAGCGGCACTTTCATTTCGCCGAGCGCGGACTCGATTGCATCCATCATCGGGTCGGGCCCACAAATGAAATATTCATGATCGGCATACTCGGGGGGAAGATGACGCCGGAACAATTCCGCGTCAATGCGACCGGTGTCTCCGTCCCAGCCATCGGGCGGATTTGCCAGCACGTAGGCAATCCGCAGATCGAGGCGAGTCTTCAGAGTGTCCAGTTCCTCGCGGAACGTGAGCGAGTCCCAGGTCTTCGCGCCGTATATCAGCACGAGCGGACGCTTGTCGCCGCGATCGGCGAGCGTACGGATCATGCTCATCATCGGGGTGATGCCGATGCCACCCGCAATCAGCACATGCATATCGGTTGGATTGCCGATCGTGAAAGCGCCATACGGTCCATCGAGATACACACGCTTGCCGACGGATATCTTGTTCACGGTACTCGTGAAGTCGCCGAGATTGCGGATCGTCATTTCGACGCGGCCGTCCGGCGCCTCCGCGCTCGACGAAAAAGAGAAGGGGTGTCCCGTGACCCTGAATGGTCCGCCCCACACGGTTAGCCAGCCGAACTGCCCCGGTTTGAAGCGCCAGCCTGCATGGCCGTCGGGCAGCATCACGAGCGTCGTTGTGTCGCCGCGTTCCGTGCGCACCTCCGAGATCCGGTAGGGGCGTCGCAGCATGAAAAGCGGCTTGAAGAGACGCACGTAGAGCAGCAGGCAGATCCAGAAGATCGCAACGCAGATCCAAAGCGTCCGCTTGAATGGATCGGTCAGATAGAAGCCCCAGCCGAACATGTGAAGCATGCCCGCGCCGATTGCCGTCAGCGCGAGCACGATATGAGACAGGTGCCATATCTCATAGCGGATTTTCAGTTGTTTGCGCCATAGAGCGGTGATCACGAGAACGATGAGCGAGCCAATCGAGAGGACAGCGAACCAGGCACCCCACGGCACCTCACTGAGCGATTTTGGCATTGCGACTGATTCGGAACGAATGGCGACCAGAATAAGCGGATGAACGATGACGAGGCCGACTGCCAGCAGCGAAACCCGTCGATGAAAGTGATAGATGACGTCCTCGCCCCATGGCTCGGTTACATGACGAAAGCGCGCGGTCAGGCCAAATTGCAGGCCCATTATGGCAAGCCCGGAGTAACCGAGCGCAACCGAAAACTCGGTGCCGAAGTTTCGCGCGGGCGGCAGTGTGCCTGCAAGCAACGCGAAGAGCGGGGCGAGTATGAAGAGCAGATAGATGGCGGACCAGATGGCCCTGCGTATGAGATCACGAGACTGCATGAAATGCCTCTCTATCTCTGCAGCGACATAAACGGGCGTCTTGCTGTCCGGGGCGCCGTCTCTCGCATGAAAGAGGCCGCGCGTCGCTCGCCTGCCGCTCAGATGCACGTGGTGAGCAGAAGTGCGGGGCCAAAGGTAATGACGGTCGCCGCCAACGCCGAAATCAGGGTCCAGATAACGACCGAGTGCATGAACGTGCTGATGCGCTCGGGTCCAGGATCACGGCGCGCCGCGGCACGGTAGCGCCACAGCCAGCCAATCGCGACCAGGTGCAGGAGCAGTACGATCGCGAGACTCGCGCGCAGCGGGCCGGCGGCCCAGCCGAATGCGCAGCCGATCGCATGCAGCGCGTAAAGAACGGCAAGCGCGAGGCACCAGACAGTGAAGCCCGCAGCTAGCCACCACAAGCGCCGGGGCGCAAGCGGACGCGCATTCATGGTCTGGCTCCGAGCATGCCCACGAGGCCGGGCAGCGCGAGCACGAGGCCCAAAGCGATGATGGCCGTCGCCAGCGTGTAGTCGACCCAGAGGCGCGTGAGGCGCAGGTCCGTCAGGCGTCGTGCGGATATGAAGCCGGCGCCGAGGCGCAGCAGATTGCTGATGAGGAACAGCAGGCCGATACCCGCATGTACCGCGACATACGCGAGCAGTGCCGCAGCCGTCGCGCCGAGTGCATGTTCGCGAGGGTTCGGCGTGACACCGTTGATCAGCGCGACGGCAGCGGTCAGCGCGACGGAGAGCGCCAGCACAGTGAGGCCGATCGTCGTGTATGGCTTGCGTTCGCTGGCGGCGGCGCGCAGCGAGCCCCGCGCCGCCGCCGCCGCGATGGCCAGCGCGGCGATCGTGACGAACGCGAGCAGGCGGCTGGGTTGCGGCGTCACCGCAGCCGGCCAGTTTGGCGCGGCGATCCACAAATAGAATGTGCCGAACACGAGCGACGTAAAGAGCGTGCCGTTCGCGACCAGCGTGCAGGTCAGCGCGAGCCAGGCTGGCGCGCCCGAAACTTCCGTATGCGGCGGAACGCTCACGCCACGGCCAACCGGCAGCGCGCCATAGTCGCGTGTGAGCCCTGCGCTCTGTCCTGCATAGATGAACAGGCCGAACGTCACGAACGCGAACGCGAGCGACACCAGATAGAACTTGAACAGCATCGCGAGCACGGCCGCGCAGGTCACGAGCGCGGTGACGAGCGGCAGATAGGTCGCGCGCGGCAACACGATCAACTGCTCGGGCTCGCCTGAAGTCATGTGTACGCCGAGCGTTTCCTGCCAGCCATTGCGCGTGAAGCCGAGATAGCCTTCGCCGCGCGCGAGCGAGGTCGCCAGCAGGCCGGGGGCGACACCTTCCGTTTCTGCATCGATACGCGGGATCGACGCAAATGCATACGGTGCGGGCGGAATCGGCATGGCCCATTCGAGCGTGGTCGACTCCCATGGGTTGCGGCGCACGCGCCGGCCGAAGCGCACCTGCACGACGATGTCGATCACGACCAGCGCGAAGCCGATCGTCATCACGAAGCTGCCCACCGACGACAGCAGGTTGAGCCAGTTCCAGCCTTCATCGCCGCTATACGTATAGATGCGCCGCGGCATGCCGAGCAGGCCGGTCAGGTGCATCATGAAGAATGTCATGTTGAAGCCGATGAAGACCAGCCAGAAGGCCGGTACGGACAGCCTGTACACTGCCGTGCGTCCGGTAAGCAAAGGCAGCCAGTAATAGAACGCGGCGAGCATCGGGAACGCGAGCGCACCTGCCACCACGTAATGCATGTGTGCGACGACGAAGTACGTATCGTGCGCTTGCCAGTCGAATGGCACGATCGCGAGCATGACACCGGTGAGCCCGCCTGCCGTGAACACGAAGAAGAAGCCGAAGATGTACAGCATCGGCACGTCCCAGCGCGGCCTGCCGTGCGACAGCGTGGCGAGCCAGGCGAAGAACTGGATCGCAGTCGGCACCGCGACGATCGCGGAGCCGGCCGAGAAAAACGCCAGCGCGAGATGCGGTATTCCCACCGTGAACATGTGGTGAACCCAGATGCCGAAGCTCAGGAACGCGAGTGCGATGATCGCGACGACGATGACCCGGTAGCCGACGAGTGGACGTCCCGCAAAAACCGGAATGATGGTCGACAGCACACCCGCCATCGGCAGGAAGATGATGTACACGTCCGGGTGGCCGAACAGCCAGAACAGATGTTGCCAGAGCAACGGGTCGCCGCCACGGGTCGGATCAAAGAACGGCAGATTGAACGCGCGTTCCACCTCGAGCAGGATCGAGCCGAGAATGAGCGGGGGAAAGGCCACGATCATCATCATCGCGGTCACGAGGATATACCACGCGAAGATCGGCATGCGATCGAGCGACATGCCCGGCGCCCGCATCTTGAGGATCGACACGACGATTTCCATTGCGAGCGACAGCGCCGAGATTTCGACAAACGTGATCCCGAGCAGCCAGACGTCCGCGTTGATGCCGGGCGTGTAGACGTTCGAGCTGAGCGGCGTGTACATGAACCAGCCGCCGTCCGGCGCGCTACGCAGGATCAGCGAGATCGCCAGGATCGTGCCTCCCAGCAGATAGCACCAGTAGCCGTACGCGGTCAGCCGCGGAAACGCGAAGTCGCGCGTGCCGAGAATCTTAGGCGTGAGGTAGACCGCGAAGCTCTCCACCATGGGAATGGCGAACAGGAACAGCATCATGGACCCATGCATCGTAAAGACCTGGTTGTAGGTCTCCACGTCCATGAAGGCCGCATGCGGCGTGGCGAGCTGGACGCGCGTGAGCATGCCGAGAACGCCAGCGATCGCGAAGAACACGAACGAGGTGATCATCATGCGCATACCGAGGACCGTGTGATTCACGGCGGCAAGCTTCTGCACACCCGGCCCGGTAGCCCAGATCGCGGTGAGCTGGCGATGCAGCCGTAGCGCGCTCATGCCCTCTGAAGGCGGCTCGACGGGCACACTCATTTCTTCACCTCCGCGGCGGTGGCGGCGCTTTTGACGGCAGCAGAAAAATCTTCAGGACGGTCGACGACCACGGCGAAATGCATCTCAGCATGGCCGATGCCGCAAAACTGGTTGCATTGTCCAGCGTATTGGCCCGGCTGATCGGCCTGGATTCGAAGCCGGGTTTCATGACCCGGCACGGCATCGATCTTGCCGGCAAGGCGCGGAATCCAGAATGCGTGCACGACGTCCTTGCTGGTGACGACGATGTCGACCGGCACTCCCGCCGGCATATGCAGCACGTTCTCCATTTCGAGTCCGCCCTGGTCCGGGTAGCGGAAGGTCCAGCGCCATTGCTGCGCAATCGCCTCGATGCGCACCGGTGCCAGCGCTGGCAGCGGCAGCAGCCGTTCACCCGCGAGCAGTGCATAGCCGATCAGCGGGATGAGGATGACGGCAGGCAGCACCAGGCCGCCGAGCACGATCCAGCGCATGGGCGACACCCGCGAACCCCAGCCCGGACGCCAGATCACCATGCAGAACAGGATGAGCACCATCGCGAATAGCACCGCCGCCCCGGCGAGCATGACCCACCACAACCCGGCGATGGACCTCGCCGAGCGGCCTGACGGGTCCAGTGCCGAAAGTGGACCGGCGCAGCCGGAGATGCCGACTGCCGCCAGGAGCAATCCTGCTTGGACCGATGCGCTCAAGAAGCTATGATGGTTTGCGGCGTCCCTCATTCGACGCGAGGAGCTTCCGTCATGGCAAAGCAAGGCGATACCGGAGCCGAAACCAGGAGCGAAGTGCTCCTGGAACTGCTGCGTTTCGATGCGGGTTCCGCCGTTGCACTCGTTGGTCATCCGGTTCACGTGATGATGGTGCATTTTCCGATCGCGTTCGTCGTCGCTACCCTGGGGGTGGACGTGATCTACTGGTGGACGGGCGATCCGTTCTGGGTGCGGGCGGGTCTGTGGGCCGCCGGATTCGCGTTCTGGAGCGGCGTGGGTGCAAGCGCCGTCGGCACGGCCGAATTGTTGCTCGTGCGCGGTATCCGGCTGCGCGAGGCGAGCTGGTCCCATGCGGTCGCCGCCATGACGCTCGTTGCCATCGCGGGCGCCAACTGGGGCGTGCGTCTCCTTTTCCCCAACGAGGTTCTGCCGCATGGGCTTGCACTGTCGGCACTGGCCTCGGTGATGACGGGCTTCGCCGGCTGGCATGGGGGCAAGCTCGTCTTCGATCATGGCGTGGGTATTCTCGTATCGCCGAAGGACTGATGCAGCCACCGGCCGAGCCCGCCGGGTTCGAACAGATGCGGGGCGATCAGGGTCGAGTCGATGTGCGGCTTGGCCAGCACGACCCAGATGATCGCTAAGATGACGACGACGTAGGCCGTGGTCAGCCCGATCTCCGAGAACCGGCTGAAATGTCCGTCGGGCGAATAAAGTTGATGCAGCACGAGGCCGGCCACCACGTGCAGCATCGCCATGATGCCGACCAGCACCATCTTCGCGGAAAACCATTCCACGAACGTAGCCTGCAGAAAGATCAACGCGGTGCCGCTGGCGATCGCCACGAAAGCGGCAGGCGAGGTCAGTTCCACGTAGACCAGCCGCGTGACACGGTGCAGCCGGTCGAGGTCGGCGGTGGCCGTGAGCGCGCGGCGCTGCCCGAACAGGAAGGGCAACGCGATGAGGCCGCCCGACCAAATGGCAATCGCGCCCAGATGGATGAATTTGAGAACGGTCGTCACAGATGAGGCTCACTGACGCGCAGGCCTGACCAGGCGATCCGCAACCCCGCGACGAGATAGGGGACCATCGCCAGCACCCACATCAATAGACCGGCTAGTTGCTGATCGGCGAGCGGAGTCAGTCCCCAGGCGGCCGTGGTATCGAAATGCACGGCATACAACGGCACGGGCGCGAATACGATCAGCGCGCCGAGTAGACCCATGTGCCCGATCGTTGCGACGAGCGCCATCAATGCGGCGCCTGTCTGCACGGACGCCGCGAAGATGCCGCGCCACATCAGCCAGGCGCTACCAAGCAGCGTGATCTGCATTAGCCAGTAAGCAGGTGCCGTAGAAAGTCCCCATGCGTAGAGCCCTGGCGCATGCCAGAGCCAGATGAAGCACGCATGCGCGGCGACCACCGGCGCGAGCGGGGGATAGACGAGGCGCGGCATCGGAAAGGCAATGGCGAGCAGCGGCGCGACAGCCGCGATTAGAATGACGTGATGAGTCACGCGTGCCGAGAACAATGCCGAAGACAGGGCGCAGAGTGGAGAAACGAATACGACGGCCAACAGTGCGATCGCTGCCCAGCCTGCTCGCGCATTCGCCGACCAGCCACGCCCTACGAGGAACGCGAGCGCAGCAAGCGACGCGAGTAGCAGCGGGTCCAAATTCCAGCGTATCCAGAAGCTGTCGGGGACACTCGCAGGGCCACAGTAAGCGACCGGAAAATATGGCATGGCGCAATATCTTCGGCTAGTCCGGGTTCAGTACCATGCGCTGAAGCGCAAAGGAAGAGAAACCTGGAGCGTTTGGCGGGACGGCAACGATCGTGTCGACTGCAGAAGCACTGTAGCTCAAATAACTCGCTCGGGCCTCCCAATATGCTTACGCTGCCCTTGAGGATTGCGAATAGATTACGATTCCCATCGGCAAATGTTCGTATCCGCCAGGCAAAGTCCCGCTACGGGCGTAAGCCCGATACCAGGGATGCGTGCCAGATGTTTGCAGCGCTCACGTTCCGCTCGCGTGGCCCCAATTTCGTGAAATGCAGTGCAGGGAGGGCGTCCGTGCCGTCTTCGCTGACCCATGAGTGCTTCATGAGAAGGCTGTTTTTGCAGTTTCGTCGCCAACATTACAGTGGATATTGTGAAGGGAAAGACCGGTTCCCTTATCGATGGCGGATCAAAATACGGCTTTTAAAAAAAATCGGCTAGTCTCTACGCCTATACGACCGGAATACAGGGGCGACGGCAGGTTCGAGAATAAAGCACCAATAGCGCGGCGCGAATCTGGTTTGCATATTGCCGCTCAGCGTCGTGTTTTCCTGCGACCGTAACACCCGTGCGAATTCACCCCTTCGTAAGGTGTTTGCGGGGGAGTGCACCCGCGCGCCCAGCGGGGCTGCTACAGGGCGCGCTATCAGATCAGGGTGGATTCTGGCAGCCTGTTCAGGAATCCAGAGGAAAACGCCAGTGTTTGCGAACCATGCAACGGGTCGAGCGGTATCCCTGCCTTTCGCCGTGACGCTGTGTGTATTGGCAGCAGGTGCACTGTTGGCGGGCTGTCGCAAGGGCGAAGAGGCGCCGGTGGCAGAAGTGCGTCCGGTACGTGTAATCCGGATAGAGAAGCAGGAGGCGGGGAGTACCATCGCCTTGACCGGCCGGCTGCAGGCACAGGCCGAGATCAATCAGTCGTTCCGTATCGACGGAAGAATGGTTTCGCGCAACGTCGATGTCGGAGACCGCGTCAGGGCTGGCCAGGTGCTGGCGCGGCTCGACCGGATGAACGAAGAAAGCAGCCTGGAGTCCGCTCGCGCACAACTGGCCGCAGCTCAGGCGCAAGCCCTGGAGGCGCGCACCATGTTCACCCGCATGCGCGATCTGCTTGCGGAACATGCGGTGTCGCGTGCTTCCTTTGAGCAGTCCGAAGCGATGGCCAAGATCACACAGTCGCAAGTCGATTCGGCGCAGTCACTGGTGAGCATCGCACAGAACCGCCTGAGCTATACCGATCTGGTTTCAGATGTCGCGGGCGTGGTGACGGCGCGCGGTGCGGAGCCGGGGGAGGTGGTTCCGGCGGGCCGCATGATCGTGCAGATCGCTCGCGAAGGCGCGGTGGATGCCGTGTTCGACGTCCCCGCCGCAATCAAGGACGCCGCCCCGGAAAACCCCGACATTGTCGTCGCGCTCGCCAGCAACCCGGAGGTGACCGCCATTGGTAAGGTGCGCGAAGTATCGCCCCGCGCCGATCCGGTGACCGGGACTTTTGCGGTCAGGGTGCGATTGATCAATCCACCCGCGACCATGCGCCTGGGCAGCACGGTCATTGGCCACATGAAGGTCCAGCGGCCGCCCGCCATCGAAATTCCCTCGAGTGCCTTAATCCAGCCCGGCGGCAAACCGGCGGTCTGGGTGGTCGATACGAAGACGGGCACGGTTTCGGCGCGTGAGGTGCAGCTTCAGGCGTATGGCGAGGACCGCGTTCAGGTATCGCAAGGCCTGGCCACAGGCGACGTGGTCGTGACTGCCGGCGTGCAGGCATTACGGCCGGGACAAAAAATTCACTGGACCGAGGCAGCCAGGTGATTGGCCCGAATCTATCCGAGTGGGCGCTTTCGAAGCGCCCCCTGGTCGTGTTCCTCATGATCGCTGCGCTCGCCGCGGGAACCCTGTCATTTTTTCGGTTGGGGCGCGCCGAAGATCCGCTCTTCACATTCCGCACCATGGTGGTGTCCGCCGTGTGGCCGGGTGCCACGGTCGACGACACGCTCTCACAGGTGACCGAGCGGCTCGAACGCACGCTACAGGAGACCCGTCACCTGGATCGCATACGCAGCTATACGACCGCGGGTCAGACGACGATCTTTGTCGATCTCCTGCAATCCACGCCGCCTTCCGAAGTGCAGGACATCTGGTATCAGGTTCGCAAGAACGTGGGCGATATGCGCCAGACGCTCCCGGCCGGAACGCTCGGGCCGTTCTTCAACGACGACTTCGGCGACACCTTCGGCATCATCTACGGATTTACTGCCGACGGCTACAACATGCGGGAGTTGCGCGATCGCGTTGAGGCGATCCGCTCGCGTCTGCTGCTGGTGCCGGACGTTTCGAAGATCGAGGTGCTGGGCGCGCAGGACGAGCAGATCTACATTGAATTCTCGACCACGCGTCTGGCGGGTTTGCGTCTGGATTACCCGTCCATCGTCGCGGCGTTGCGATCGCAGAATGTCATCAGGCCGACTGGCGTCCTGCAAACCGGGCAGGAGCGGGTGTTCTTCAGGGTCACGGGCGCCTTCGATTCCGAACGCGATATCGAAAATGTCAATCTGGTGTTGGGAGGACGCATCGTTCGCCTGGGCGACATCGCCACCGTGAGACGCGGCTTCGCCGACCCCCCACAGCCGATGTTCCGCGTCAACGGCAAGCCAGCCATCGGCCTCGCCATCGCCATGCGCGATTCGGGCGACATCCTCGCACTCGGCCATAACCTGAAGGCCGAGATGGCTGACGCGACCGCGAACCTGCCTGCCGGCATCGAGCCATTCCTGGTCGCCAATCAGTCAGAGACCGTCGATGTCGCCATCAACGACTTCATGGCGTCCCTCTGGCAGGCCATCATCATCATCCTCGCGTGCAGTTTCGTGAGTCTGGGCATCAGGCCTGGGACGGTGGTGGCGTTGTCGATTCCGCTCACGCTGGCGATCGTATTCGCGATCATGGACGTCGTGCATATCGACCTGCACCGCGTGTCGCTGGGGGCGCTGATCATCGCGTTGACGCTGATGGTCGACGACGCCATGACCACGGTCGACGCCATGATCAACCGGCTCGCCGCGGGGGACAGCAAAGATCAGGCAGCGACGTTCGCATACCGGACCCTGGCCGCGCCGATGCTGATCGGCACGCTCGTGTCGATTTCGAGTTTCGTGCCGATTGGCTTCGCAAAGAGTTCGGCTGGTGAGTATACGTTTTCCATTTTCGCGGTGGTCGCGATCGCACTGCTCGTGTCGTGGTTCGGCGCCGTGATTTTCTCGCCGCTGGTGGGTCAGGCAATCCTGAAGGCACCCAAGGCAGGCAAGGAGCCGCAGAAGCCCGGCAAGATGCTCATGGCGTATGACCGCTTCCTGCGCGGCGCGCTGCGCATGAGGTGGTTGACCATTGCCGTTACGCTGGCTGCGTTCGTGGTATCGATTTTCCTGGTTCGCTTCGTGCCGCAGCAGTTTTTCCCGGCGTCGGATCGTCCCGAGTTGACGGTGGATCTGACCTTGCGCCAGAACGCGTCGATCCACGCCACCGAGGCGCAGGTCGAGCGCATCGAAGCGATTTTGAAAAGCGATCCCGATGTCGATCACTTCAGCAGCTATGTAGGGCGTGGCGCGGTGCGCTTTATTCTCACGCTCAATGTCCAGTTGCCCAATCCGTTTTTCGCGCAGATCATCGTGGTGGCGAAAAATCTGGAGGCGCGCGACCGGCTGCAACTGAAACTGGAGAAGGTGCTGAGCGACCAGTTTCCCGGCATCGTGGCTCGGGTGTCGCCGCTGGAACTGGGGCCGCCGGTGGGTTGGCCGCTGCAGTATCGCGTCTCGGGACCCGATCCGGCACAGGTGCGCAGAGTCGCACTCGATCTCGCCGGTATCGTGGGTGCGGACCAGCGCACGCGCCATATCAACTTCGACTGGATGGAGCCGGCCCGGCAGATCCGCATTCACATCAACCAGGATGAAGCGCGCCAACTCGGCGTGAGCAGCGCTGCGCTGGCCGCCATCATGAACACCGTCGTGACCGGCACGCCGATCACGCAGATACGCGACGATATTTATCTCGTCAATGTCGTGGCGCGAGCGCAGGAGGAACAGCCACTGACGGTGCAGTCATTAGGCACTTTGCAGGTGCCCACGCCGAGCGGCCGGATGGTTCCGCTCAGCCAGTTCGCGACGTTCACGGAGGAACAGGAGTCGCCGCTGGTATGGCGGCGAAACCGCGTACCGACGCTCACGGTTCGAGCCGACGTGATGCATGGCGGGCTGCCCGACGAAGTCGTCGCGACCCTGGCGCCGAAACTCGTCGAGTTCAATGCGAAGCTGCCCAAGGGCTATCGGGTCGAGACTGGCGGCATATTCGAGGAAAGCGCGATCTCGCAGGCATCGGTGTTTGCCGTGGTCCCGGTCATGATCGTGTTGATGCTCACGACCATGATGGTGCTGCTGGTGAGCTTCCGACGCCTCGCCATGGTGGTTTCGGTCATGCCATTGGGCCTGATAGGCGTGGTGCTCGCGCTGCTGGTCTTCAACCGGCCGCTTGGCTTCGTCGCCATTCTGGGCATTCTCGCGTTGATCGGCATGATCGCCAAAAATGGCCTGATCCTGATCGTGCAGATCGAGACCTATCGCCACGAGGGCATGGGCGTACTGGAGGCCGTGGTCGCCTCGGGCACTTCGCGCATACGGCCCATGATATTGACCTCGATCTCGACCGTGCTCGGCCTGATCCCGATTGCGCCCACGGTGTTCTGGGGCGCGATGGCCTTCGCGATCATGGGCGGATTGCTGGTGGCGACGCTGTTGACGCTGGTGTTTCTGCCCGCCCTGTACATGGTGGTGTTCAGCAAGGAAGACCGGCCCGGCGCGTCTTCCCTGAAGGAGGCGCCTCTTTGATGAGCTCATCGCCGCTGCGTGCTTTCCTGCTCGACTGGCGTTCGCACTGGCGCGTCGGGCTGACCCGCGCGCTGTGTTTTCTGGCGATATGGTTCATCCTGATGCCGAGCGTGAAGCCGGCCGATCTCGCATGCGGCCTGATCGCGACGATCGTCGCGACGCAGATGAGCCTGCGTCTGCTTCCTCCCGCCGCAGGACGGTTGCGCCTGGGGGCTTTACTCGTTTTCGCGCCGCATTTTCTCGCGCAGTCCGTGCTGGCGGGCATCGACGTGGCGCGCCGCGCATTGGACCCGCGCCTGCCTTTGCAGCCGGGGATCGTTGTCTATCGAACCGGCTTTCCGCCGGGGACGGCGCGCAACGGTTTCGCCATCATCACGAGCCTCTTGCCGGGCTCGCTCCCGGTAGGCGAGACCGCGGACGGGCTCGTCTACCACTGCCTCGACATCTCGCAGCCGATCGCCGAGCAACTGGCGGACGAGGAGCGGTGCCTCGCCGGCGCGCTGGTCAGCGGTGAACGTCATGGCTGACGTGCTGATCGCCGTCTGTGCATTGGTGCTGCTAATGGTGGCCGTGGGGTTGCTGAGCGTGCTGCGCGGGCCCACGCGCGCCGACCGCATGATGGCCGCGCAACTGTTCGGCACGGGCGGGATTGCGGCGCTGCTGCTGGTCGGCACGGCAACCGGCGTGGATTCGGTCGTGGATGTCGCGTTGACGCTTGCCGTGCTCGCGGCGTTCGCTTCGGTCGCCTTCGTGAAGGCCGATCTCCAGTCAGAAGGCGATAGCGCGAATGAGGACCGGAAATGAAAATCGCAGCCGACGTTTTTACGATCATTGCCATGCTGGCCGGCCTCTTCTTCTTCGTGGCCGGCACGGTTGGGCTGTTGCGGTTCCCGGACACGTACACGCGGCTGCATGCGCTCACCAAGGCCGATAATCTGGGCCTCGGCATGGTGGTGGTGGGGCTGTTGCCCCAGGCCGGTCATATCGTGGTCGCCCTCAAGCTGATCGTGGTCTGGCTGCTGGTGATGCTGACGTCGTCCGATGTGTCGCAGCTCATCGCGCGCGCCGCGCGCCGGCAGGAGAAACGCACGTGATCTCCGCCATCTCCGTCGGCATCGGGATTCTGTTGCTGGCGCTCGCGCTCTGGACTGTCGTTGTGCGCGATACGTTCGCTGCGGTCGCCGGGTTCATTCCTTACGGCCTGCTGCTCACGCTCGCCTGGCTGGTGCTTCGCGCAGTCGACGTGGCGTTGACCGAGGCGGCCATCGGCGCGGGCTTGACCGGCGCGCTGCTGATCCGCGCGGCTTCGCGGCTGCGTCCAACCGAAGCGGCTGCCCAAGCCGAAACGCCGGGCCTCGGAATGCGTGTTGCGGCCGGCGTCGCCGCCGCGGCTGTGGCCGTCGTGATCGCCTTGTGCCTGCTGCGCTTGCCGGACCCCGCGCCGACACTCGCGCCCGAGGTGGCGCGGCACATTCAGGCAACAGGCGTCGGCAACCCGATCACGGCGGTCCTGCTGTCGTTCCGCGCGATCGACACGCTGCTCGAAGCGATCGTGCTGCTGTTCGGCGTGGTCGGCGTCTGGTCGCTGGCGCCGGACCGCTGTTGGGGCGGCAGGCCGGGACTGGCGCAGGTGGTCGGCCCCAACGACATTCTGGTGTACCTGGCGCGAGTATTGCCGCCGATAGGCGTCGTAATCGGCATCTACATTTTCTGGGTCGGCGCCGATCATCCGGGCGGCAAATTTCAGGGCGCCACGGTGATTGCGGCAATGTGGCTGCTCGTCATGATGTCCGGTCTGCGCGACGCGCCTGCGGTCAGCCGGCGCTGGTTGCGCGCCGTGCTGATTCTCGGACCGGCTGTCTTCATCGCGCTGGGCCTGCTTGGCGCGGTCATGGCCGGGGCGTTTCTGGCGTACCCCGATGGGTGGGCGAAGCTGTGGATCATCATCATCGAAGCCGCGCTGCTCCCTTCGCTTGCCGTGACCCTGGTACTCCTGCTTGTCGGGCCGCCGCAGCGGCCGGAGGTGCGCCCATGAACGTCTCGCACCTGTTCGGCTTGACCGCCGCCGCTCTGGTGGGTTTGGGCGTGTATGGCCTGATCGTCAACCCGCAGCCCTTGCGCAAGGTGCTGGCTTTCAACCTCATAGGCAATGGCGGTTTTCTGGCCTGTGCCGTGATCGCGCAGCGTGGCGCGGGCGCCGGCATGTCCGGTGATCCGGTGCCGCAGGCGCTGTTGATCACGGCGATCGTCGTATCGTTCGCCGCTTCCGCGCTCGCGGTCGGACTCATGCTGCGCCGGTTTGCGGAAACCGGCACGAATTCGCTTTCGGCGGACGGCGATGCAGCGCCGGGCGAGGCGCGCACCAATGCGGAGGCCAGGTGACGACGCTGGCGCTCACAGGGCAATCGACGCCGGGCGGCCTGCTGCTGGCGCTCGCCGTGCTATTGCCTTTTGCCGGCATGCTGGCCGGGTTGACGCCAGGTGGCCGCCACGCGCAACGTGTAGCGTGGGTAACGATCGTCTTCGGCATAGGCATCGTGCTGGAGATCGCGGCCAGGCTGCTGGTCTCGGGCGACGCATTGCGCTATGCGCTCGGCGGCTGGGCGCCGCCGCTCGGCGTCATGCTCCGCGCGGACGGCCTATCGGTCTGCATGATGCTGGTGGTTGCCGTGGTGGTTGGCGCGGTGGCCATATACGCCAACGGCGATTTCGGCACGCCGGCCGGCACGCGCGAGGCGCGCGCGCCGCTGGCCTTCTGGCTACTGCTGCTAGCGGTATGGGGCGCGCTCAATCTGGTGTTCGTGAGCGGCGACATCTTTACGCTCTACGTCGCGCTCGAACTGCTGACTTTTGCCGGCGTCCCTTTGGTGTCACTGGACGGTCGCGCCGAAACCTTGCAAGCGGCGTTGCGTTATCTGCTATATGCGCTGATCGGCTCGATGCTGTATCTGCTGGGCGTATTCCTGCTTTACGGCGCGTATGGCACGCTGGACATCGCGCTGCTGGCCCGGAGGATCGCTCCCGGCCCGCTAGCGTGGACGGCGGTGGCCTTGATGACCGCTGGCATGCTTGCCAAGACCGCGCTGTTCCCGCTGCATCTGTGGTTGCCGCCTGCCCACGCGGGTGCGCCTGCCGCCGCGAGCGCGCTGCTGTCGGCATTGGTCATCAAGGGATCGTGGTTCGTGGTGGTGCGGTTGTGGGTCGATGTCTTCGGTGGCATGGTGAGCGGGTCCGTCGCGCAACTGCTTGCGGGCCTGGGCGCCATGGCTATCCTCTTCGGCAACGTCGTGGCGCTGCGCCAGGTGCGCCTGAAGCTCCTGATCGCGTATTCAACGGTTGCCCAGATCGGCTATCTGTTCCTGCTGTTTCCGCTCGCCGCGCAGCATGAGAGCGCCCGAGCCGTCACGGGCGGCTTGTTGCAGGCCGTCTCGCATGCGAGCGCGAAAGCGGCCATGTTCCTCGCGGCCGGTCTGATCTATAGCACGTTGGGTCACGACCGTCTGGCCGACCTGCGTGGCGCGGCGCGCGCCTTGCCTATGACGCTGACCGCATTCGCGCTGGCCGGGGCCACGTTGATCGGCTTGCCGCCTTCGGGAGGCTTTCTGGCCAAGTGGCTGTTGATGTCGGCGGCGCTGGCGACCGGGCAATGGTGGTGGGCGCTGGTGATGCTGCTCGGCGGCCTGCTCACGAGCGTCTACGTCTTCATGGTGGTCGTGCGTGCGATGGAGCCCGCCGCATCCGGCTGGTCGCCGAAGAAGCAGGTGCCCCGTTACCAGCAGCTTGCGGTGCTCGGCCTCGCCACGGGCTCCTTCCTGCTGGGACTGGCCGTGCTGCTGCCCGTCGACGTGGCGCAGATTGGCCGCACGGTGATACTGCCGGCGGGGATGCCATGAACCTGTCCCAGAGTCTGCTGGCCACAGCCGTTGGCTTGCCGTTGCTGATGCTGCTGCTCTGTGCGTCGGCGACTATTCGCCGACGCTTGCCGTCATGGTTCGCGATCGCTCCGCTGCCCGCGTTGGCGGCGGCCGTCGGCGCTAGCCCGAGCGAAATGTTCGTGCTCGGCAACAGCCGTTTCGCTCTGCGTTTCGCCATCGATATGCCGGGCGCGTTGTTGCTCGGCACGGCGGCGCTGTTGTGGCTCTTCGCTGGCATCTATGCCGCGCGCTTCGTGCGCGACCGGGAAGTCGAAGGCGAGGGCGTCGCTGGATTCGTCGTCTGCTGGTTCATGGCGATGACCGGCAGCGTAGGCGTGTTCCTGGCGGCGGATCTGATCGGCTTCTATCTGATGCTGGCGGTGTTGAGCGTCGGCGCCAGCGGGTTGGTGCTCCAGGGAGGGGCGCCCGATGCGCGGTATGCGGGCGGCTTCTATCTGGGCATTGCCCTGCTGGCCGAAGCGTTCGTGCTGGGGGCGCTGATCCTGCTGGCACAGGCCGCGCCCGGCGGCAGCCTGCTGATTCGCGATGCGGCAGCGGCGTTGCCGGGCTCGCCCTGGCGCGACGCCACGCTGCTCTTGCTGCTCGTTGGCCTCGGCATGAAGGCCGGGCTGGTGCCGCTGCACTTCTGGATGCCATATGCCTATCGCGCGGCGCCAGTTCCCGCGGCGGCGGTGATGAGCGGCGCGGTGGTCAAGGCCAGCGTGATCGCCCTGGTTCGCTTTCTGCCATTCACGCTCAACGACGCGACGCCGCACTTCGGCATTCCACTGGCGGCGCTGGGCATGTTGGGGGCGTTCTACGGCGTGGCGATTGGCATCACGCAGTCTCAGCCGAAGGTCGTGCTCGCCTACTCGAGCGTCAGCCAGATGGGATTTCTGATGGCGGTGATCGGCATGGGGCTGGCCGCAGGAGACCCCGCTACCGTCGTGGCGGCCGCCTACTATGCCGCGCACCATCTGCTGGTGAAAGGCACGCTGTTTCTGGCCGTGGGCGTGGTCGCGCTGACGGGCGCCGGATCGCTGCGCTGGGTTCTGGCGCCTACGGCAGTTATCGCGCTCGGGCTGGGCGGCTTGCCGTTGACTGGCGGCGCACTGGCAAAATACGCGGCCAAGGATCTGCTGGGCGGGGATCTCGCAGGCTCGTTGGCCGTGGCGTCTTCCGTCGCGACGACACTGCTGATGCTTCATTTCGTGCGCTGTCTGAGTGCCACCGCAGCGGCGCATCGCAATGCCTGCGCTCCCGCACCGATCACAGCCGCATGGCTGGCCATGGTGCTGGCCTCGCTGATCGGGCCCTGGGTGTTGTATCTGCATATCCCTGTTGGCACGTTGCCTGAGGCGCTCGCGCCTGCGGCGTTGTGGTCGGCGCTCTGGCCTGTCCTCGCTGGCGCGGCGCTCGCCATTGGCTGGGATCGATGGAGGAAGAACGCCCCCCCAATACCGGTAGGGGATGTGGGTGTGATCCTGCGCGAACTCCAGCGGGCCGCAGCGGCGGCAGGCCGGTTCGCTCAGTCTACGGATGCATTCGTGCGGGGATGGTCCGTGTCGTGTCTGACGCTGTTGCTTGCAGCGCTGCTGTTCGGTGGCCTGCTCGCCCTGGCGGCCTGATGTGTGTGTCGCAAGCGACTGCGGCGCCGGCGCATAGCGTACGCGGTCGAAGCAGAACCTGGAGTCCGTCATGAGAACGCTGACGCGTGCTGCACTATTTGCCGCCGCTACCAGTTGCCTGGCCGGCTGCATTACCGTGGGACCCGAATACAGTCGCCCCGAAGTCCAGGTGCCGGCAACGTGGCGAATCGACTTGCCACAGGCTGAAGAGGTCGTGAACACGGCATGGTGGGAGCAGTTCGACGATCCGGTGCTGAACGACCTGATTCAATCCGCGCTGCAGGGCAATCTGGACGTGCGCGTCGCGGCGGCGCGCGTCGACCAGTTCATCGGCGTGCTGCGCTCCGCGCGCTCGCAGGGCCTTCCGCAGATCGGCTACGGCGCCAGCGTGAGCCGCAACCGGGCCAGCCAGGTCGGCATGCCACCGCTGCCACCCACGCTCGACCCCGTATTCAATCTCTATCAGGGCATGCTGTCCGCCTCATGGCAAATCGATTTGTTCGGGCGCGTAAGGCGCCTGACCGAAGCCGCACAGGCGCAGGTCTATGCCAGCGAACAGGCTCAGCGGGGCGTCGTGCTTTCGCTCGTGACAGGCGTGGCGACCAGCTACATCACGTTGCGCGGGCTCGACCGGCAACTCGAAGTCGCGCGGGCCACTGCGAGCAATTTCAGCGAAACACTCCGCATATTCGAGTTGCGCTATCGGGACGGCCTCGTTTCCCAGACGGAGCTTTCGCAGGTGCGCTCCCAGTACAAGCTGGCACAAACTGCGATCCCGGCCATCGAGCAGCAGATTGACATCGTGGAAAACGGCATCTCCATTCTGCTTGGGCGCAATCCTGGGCCGATTCCGCGAGGCAAGTCGGTGAACGAGCTCGTGCTCCCCGTGATTCCGGCGGATCTGCCTTCAACACTGCTCGAGCGCCGTCCCGATATTTTGCAGGCCGAACAGAATCTGGTGGCGGCGAACGCGAATGTAGGCGCTGCCCGCGCACTTTACTATCCGACGATCTCGCTGACGGGGGCGCTTGGCTCGGTCAGCACCGCATTCGGCGACTTCCTTTCCGGCCCGGCGCAGGTCTGGTCGCTCGCGGCGGGGCTGACCGGGCCGATCTTCACGTCGGGCGCCATCGGTGGTCAGGTGCAGTCGGCCGAGGCACAAAAGAGCCAGGCCGAACTGGTCTACCGGCAGGCGGTGCTGGGTGCGTTCGGCGATGCCAACAATGCGCTCGTCAGCTCGCAGAAGACCATCGAGCAGGCCGAGCTTCAACAACAGCGCGTCGATGCGTTGCGTGAATATGCGAGATTTTCGCGGCTCAAGTTCGAAGACGGTCTCATCGGCTATCTGGAAGTGCTGGTTTCCGAAAACGACCTGTTCTCAGCCGAGCTTGCCCTCGCGAGCCTGCAGGCCGCGCGCTATAACCAGGTGATCGGTGTGTATCAGGCAATGGGCGGCGGCTGGGTGGATGTCGCTGATTCGCGTACGCCCGTGTCCCTGGGTGCCGAGCGAAAGGGTGTTGCCCCGCAGGGAAGGTGATTTTACGCTCGCCTTAAGGACATCTTCGTGCGTTCATGGAAAGACTCCGTAATACTTTCGGCCACGCTGTTGATATTGCCTGGCGAATGTGCGACGCGGCCCGTGAACCCACCGATCATTCAATAGTTGGCCAGCATGTTTGCGGATGACTGAAAAAGCTGGCCGGTCGACTCGCCTTCGTCGGAGTCGACGCGCAAGCGCGGCGGAGTGGTGATTGCTCATTTTCCCGGGTCTGTTGTGCAGGGGCAGTCATGCTTGCCGCGTTGCCGGAGATATGAAGGTTATCTTTGCAGTTTACCTTCATATCTCCTAGAATGCGGGGATGACCGATCGCGCCCAAACTCCCCCTCCCGACCTCGCCGCGGCGCTTGCCGGCGACCTGCGCGCACTGGTCGGGCAGCTGCGCCGCCGTTTTCGCGAGCAGGCGATCCTCGGCGACTTCACGCCTTCCCAGATGGCCGTGCTGCAGCGGCTCGAACGCGAGGGGCCGTCCACGGTGTCGAGCCTCGCGCGCGCGGAGGGCATGCGCCCGCAGTCCATGGGCACGCTCATCGCGCCGCTCGAAGCGGCGGGCCACATCAGCGGTGAACCGGACCCCAATGACGGGCGCCAAACGCTCTGGTCGCTCACTCACGCCTTTCGGGAGTGGCTCAAGGAAGGGCGGGCGGCGCGCCAGGACTGGCTCTCGCGCAGGATCGACACGCGCCTTTCGGCCGCCGAGCAACAGCAGCTAGCCGCGGCAGTCGAACTGCTCAAGCGGCTCGTGGCCGACTAAGGCGAGGCGGGCACATGGGCGCTCCAGCTTCCGGGTTCTTTCGTTCGCTCAGGACTTACAACTATCGCGTGTGGTCCGCGGGCGCGCTCGTCTCGAACGTCGGCACGTGGATGCAGCGCACGGCGCAAGACTGGCTCGTGCTCACCGGGCTCACGCATCACAGCGCGGCCGCGGTTGGCATCGTGATGGGCTTGCAGTTCGGCCCGCAAATGCTGTTCATGCCCTGGTCGGGCTTCGCCGCCGATCACTTCGACCAGCGCAAGCTGCTCATGGTCACGCAGGCGCTGCTCGGCACGCTGGCCATTGCACTGGGCGTGCTCACGGCAACGGGGCTCGTGCAGCTTTGGCACGTATACGTGTTCGCGTTCCTGTTCGGCTGCACGACGGCATTCGATTCGCCGGTGCGCCAAACCTTCGTCTCGGAGCTGGTGGGCGACGCCGATCTCTCCAACGCCGTCGCGCTCAATTCCACCTCGTTCAACGCCGCGCGCATGATCGGCCCGGCCGTAGCGGGACTCGTCATTGCATCGGTGGGCGTGGGCTGGGCCTTCCTGCTCAACGGCCTTTCGTTCGTCGCCGTGCTGATCTCGCTCACGCGTCTGCGCGTGGACGAACTGCGTTCGGCGAGGCGTGCACAACCTGCGAAGGGCGGCATTGCCGCGGGGTTCCACTACGTGTGGGCGCGACCGGACCTGCGGGCCATTCTCGTCATGCTGTTCCTGATCGGCACCTTCGGGCTGAACTTTCCGATCTTCATCTCGACGATGGCCGTAAACGTCTTTCACGCCGACGCGGGACGCTACGGACTCCTGTCTTCCATGATGGCGGTGGGCACCATGAGCGGCGCCTTCTTCGGCGCGGGGCGCAGCCATCCGCGTTTCGTCTCGCTGCTGTTCGCGGCGGCGGCGTTCGGGGTGGGGTGCGTGCTGGCGTCGGTTGCGCCCGGCTACTGGTGGTTCGGCGGCGCGCTCGTGCTGATCGGCATCGCGGCGCTCACGTTCACCACCGAAACCAACAGCCTCATGCAGCTTTCCACCGAGCCTGGCATGCGTGGCCGCGTGCTGGCGATCCGCCTCGCCGTGGCGCTGGGCGGCACGCCCATCGGCGCGCCGATCGTGGGGTGGGTCGCCGACCACTGGGGGCCGCGCTGGGCCTTGCTGGTGGGCGCGGCGTCCGGCTTCGCGGCGGCGATCGTCGCGGCTCGCACCCTCGCGCGGCGGGCCCACGAGAAGCCGTAGCGCGCCGCACGATTACACACGATCACGCGGCCTTCAACTCCACGCGCTTGATGTCCTTCACGATCACGAGATAGCTGATCACCGTAACGATCGCGTTGATGCCGACAAAGGCGAGCGCGCCGTTGAACGAACCGGTTTCCGCCACGAGATAGCCGATAACGATCGGCGTGACGATGCCGGCCACATTGCCGAACATGTTGAAGATCGAGCCCGACAGTCCGATGGCTTCGCGCGGCGCGGTATCGGCGATCACGGCCCAGCCGAGTGCGCCCAGGCCCTTGCCGAAGAACGCGAGCGACATGAGCGCGACCACGATCCAGTCGCTGTTCACGTAGTTGCAGCCGACGATGCACGACGACAGCACCATGCCGCCGACGATCGGCACCTTGCGCGCCATGGTCAGGGAGCGGCCGGAGCGGATCAGGGCGTCCGAAGCGACGCCGCCCAGCACCCCGCCCAGGAAGCCGCAGATAGCCGGCAGCGAAGCGATCAGCCCCGCCTTCAGGATGGTCATGTGGCGCGCCTGCACGAGGTAGATCGGGAACCACGTGAGGAAGAAGTACGTGAGCACGTTGATGCAATACTGCGCGAGATAGATGCCCAGCAGCATGCGGTTGCCGAGCAGCTGGCGGATGACCGCCCAGTTCGCGCCCTTGCGTTCTTCACGCTCTGCACGCGCTGCGCGTTGATGCCCGTTCACGATGCCGCCGCCCGCCTCGATGTATTCGAGTTCCTGCTGGTTCACGCCCGGATGATCGGCCGGATTCTTCATGAACCTGATCCACGCGAAGGCGAGCACGAGGCCGCCCAAGCCCATCACGATATAGACGTGATGCCAGCCATACGCGTGCGTGAGCCACGCCATGAGCGGCGTGAACACCACGGCCGCGAAGTATTGCGCTGAATTGAAAATGGCCGAGGCCGTGCCGCGCTCCCTGGCCGGGAACCAGCTCGCCACCACTTTCGCGTTGGCGGGGAAGGCGGGCGCTTCGGCCGCGCCCATCGCGAAGCGCAGCGCGAAGAGGCCCGCAATCGCGGCGCCCGCGCTGCCGAGCAGACCAATCGAGCTTTGCAGGAGCGTGAAGAGCGACCACAGGAAGATGCTGCCCGCGTACACGCGGCGCGCGCCGAAACGGTCGAGCACCCAGCCCGCGGGCACCTGCGCGAGCACATAGGCCCAGCTGAACGCCGAGAAGATGTAGCCCATGTGGATGGCGTCGAGACCGAACTCGGTGCGCATGGCCGAACCCGTGACCGAGAGCGTGGCGCGGTCCGCGTAGTTGAGCGTGGTGATGATGAAGATCAGCGAGAGGATCAGGTAGCGCACCCTGGTGCGCCTGGCGACATCGGACTGCGTGGCGGTGCGGCTCAACGACATGTGGATCGACCTCTCTCGTGCGCGAGATTCAGACCGCCTGGGTCACGATGCGGCCTGAATCTGTTGTCTCCAGACGGCGCGCCTCGTGCGCGCCGCATCTACTTACGCAAGAACGCGCCTGACTCGCGTCAAGCGCGTTCCGTTTGCGGACTTGATCCGCTGCTTGTTCAGCCAGTTGTCATCAAGTTGTTTGACATCATGGCTGGTTGTCAGAGCCAATCGTACAACGCTACGGAAGCCAAAGCAACCGGACCGTGCGGCTCCTGAGTCGAGATCAGGGTTAACCCGAATTTCAGAATAGCCGCGCGACTGTGGGATGATGCGGACAAGTTGTTGGACAACATGGCGGGCGTACCCTCAAGACTCCGGCGTTTCAGCCGTAAAGAAGAACACCATGGAAACCGGGGATTGAAGCAACATGCGCAACACGACGGTACGAGCCAGCCTCCTTGCAGTGCTGGTGATCTTTGGCGTGATGATCCTGATTGGCGGCTTCGCGGGCGTGCTTTCGCTCAGGGAGTCGAACGTCAGCGCCCAACGCCTGCACGAAATCGCGCGCCAGACCATTCTGGTCAACGACGCCTACAAGGACACCACGCGCACGCGTTCGGCGCTCGTGCGCGGCTATAGCGCGCTCAAGGAGCGTAACGACACGGCCACGCGCGACTCCGCGCTGAAGAGCGCGGCGCATAGCTTCGAGCTTTCGACGAGCGAGACGCAGGCCTTCGCCAACGCCCCGGCGTTCGACGGCATGGACGCTGACCTCAAGCGTCAGTTGCTCGAGTCGGCTGCGCAACTCTCGAACACGCTCACGCGCGCGACCGACGCGCTGCGTAACGGTGACACAGCGGCTTACGTGGCGGTCAACGACACCGACATCACCGCCGCGGGCGCAGCCTATTCCGTGAACGTGGAGAAGTTCCAGAAGCTCGCCAGTGCACTCGCCGAGGCAACGCTCGAAGACGGCAACGCGCGCTACGCATGGATCGTCACGCTCGTGGTCGTGGGCGTGGCCATTGCGCTGGCGCTTGTCGTCGTCACGCATTTCGCCTTGAAGCGCATCGTGTCGCGCCCGCTGGCCGAAGCCGCGGCGGTGCTCGACCGCATCGCTTCGAACGATCTCACCGTGCGCGTGCCCGAAGCGGGCCGTAACGAAATCGGCCTGCTGTTCGCGGCAATGCGCCGGATGCAGGCGGGGCTCTCGCGCACCGTGGCCGGCGTGCGCGATAGTTGCGATGCGATTCACACGGCCGCGCGCGAGATCGCTGCGGGCAATCTCGATCTGTCGAGCCGCACCGAAGAGCAGTCCGCCTCGCTCGAAGAAACCGCCGCGAGCATGGAAGAACTCACCTCCACCGTGAAGCAGAACTCCGCGAACGCATCCGAGGCCAGCACGCTCGCCACGGGCGCGGCCGAACTCGCGCAGCGCGGCGGCGACGTGGTGGGCCGTGCCGTGCAGACTATGCAGGACATCAGCGCCAGCTCGCAGAAGATCGCCGAGATCACGAGCATGATCGACAGCATCGCGTTCCAGACCAATATTCTCGCGCTCAACGCCGCCGTGGAATCGGCGCGCGCGGGCGAGCAGGGACGCGGCTTCGCCGTGGTCGCGGGCGAGGTGCGCACACTCGCGCAACGCAGCGCGGGCGCCGCACGCGAGATCAAGGAACTGATTGGCGCCTCGATGGAAGACGTGCGCAACGGCAACGCGCTCGTCGCGCAGGCCGGCGAGGCGATGAACGAGATCGTCAACTCGGTGCGCAATGTCGCCACCATCATGGCTGAGATCACCACGGCCACCGCCGAACAGAGCACGGGCATTCAGCAGGTGGGCATGGCCGTGAGCCAGATGGATCAGGTCACCCAGCAGAACGCCGCGCTCGTGGAGCAGGCGGCCGCCGCCGCGAGCGCGCTGGAGCACCAGGCGCAATCGATGAAGAAAGCGGTTTCGGTGTTTCGCGTTGGCGCGCTTGCGTGAAGACTGAAACGCGCGAGACCATTCAATATAACTAACAAACCTGAAAGGACGACATGAAGAAGAAGGCAATGGTGCGCAGCGTGGTGGGTGCCGTTTTCGGGTTCGCGGCATCGGTGGCCGTGCATGCGGCTAGCTATGTGTATGTGTCGAACGCCGATAGCCAGGACATTTCGGTGTTTCGCCTCGATGCGCAAAACGGCGCGCTGGCCGCGGTCGAGACCGTGCCGGTGGGCGGCACGGTGATGCCGATGGCGTTCTCGCCCGACCATCACCACCTGTATGCGGCGCTGCGCTCGAAGCCGTATCGCGTGGTGAGCTTCGCCGTGAATCCGCTCGACGGCCGTCTCGTCGAACTGGGCCGCGCGCCGCTCGCGGAGAGCATGGCCTATGTTTCCACCGACGGCACGGGGCGCTATCTGCTTTCCGCTTCGTACGGCGGCAATCTGCTGGCGGTGAACCGTATCGGCGAAAACGGCGTGGCCGGCGACGTGCAGCAAACCGTGAAGACGGGCCCGATGGCGCACATCATTCGCACCTCGCCGGACAACCGCTATGCGTTCGCCTCGGTGCTCGGCGCCGACGCCTGGCTGCGCCTGAAGTTCGACGCCTCGACGGGCGCGCTCACCGAAGACGCGAAGCCCGCGTACTCGCTGCCCAAGGATTCCGGCCCGCGCCACTTCCAGTTCTCGCCGGACCAGCGCTTCGTCTATTTGATCGACGAACTCGACGGCAAGCTGCACGTGCTCGCCTTCAACGCGGCGAACGACTCGGTCAAGCCGATCCAGACGATTTCGATCCTGCCCGCCGGTTTCTCCGGCGACAAGCCATGGGGCGCCGACGTCCACCTCACGCCCGATGGCTGCCACCTGTATATCTCGGAGCGCACGTCGAGCACGCTCGGCGCGTACCGCGTGAACCAGGAAACGGGCAAGCTCACGCGCGTCGGCACGTACGCCACCGAGAAGCAGCCGCGCGGCTTCAATATCGATCCGTCGGGCCAGTATCTGTTTGCCGTGGGCCAGCTCTCGCCCACGCTGAGCGCGTACCGCATCGAGGCGAAGAGCGGTGCGCTGCATGAGCTTGGCAAGTACCCGGTGGGCAAGGGTGCGAACTGGGTCGAAGTGGTGGACTTCGACGGTTCGAATGACTAGGCAATGAGTGGCGACTTCGGTCGCCTCACTCCTGCCGGTTCTCAGCCGCGAAGCGCATTGCCTGCATGTTGCGCGGTTCGGCCCGCGCGGCATCGAGACCTTCGATCGTGCGCAGCCGCGCGGGCGCCGAGCACACGATGATCGCGAGCTGAAGGGCGAAACCGCACGCGGCGCCGACGAGACAACTCGTCATGCCAAGGCGCGTGCTCAGGAACGCGCCGAGCAGGGCGCCGAGCGGGCGCGCGCCGAACGTCGCCATCATGATGACCGACGAGACGCGCGCGATCAGATCGCGAGGCGTGACGACCTGGCGCAACGCCGTGGTCGAGATGGTCCAGACGATCGGCCCGAAGCCAAACAGAAAGAACGCCAGAAACACGCTGGCGCGCGAATGCGTGAGGGCGGTGCTCGCCATGAGCAGCGAGGCAAGCGCAACGCTTGCCGGGCCGAGCAGGATTTGCCGCCCGAAGACGAGGCGCTTTGCGATGATCTTGTAGAGAAACGCGCCGCCCACCATCCCGAAGCCATATACGCCGAGCGCAACGCCTACGGCCGATGGCGCGAACGCGAGCCGGTGTATCGCGTACCACGCGAACACGGCGAGCAGCAAATACCACGACGTATTGAAGACGAAGGCCGTCGCCACGATGGGCCGCAGATGCGTGCTGCTCGCGATGAACTGCACGCCGTCGAAGAGTTCGCGTGCAAGCGCGCGACGCGAACGCGGGCGCAGCGCCTCGGCGGGCAGGCGTGCGAGACACCATGCGCTGGCGAGCGACAAGGCGAACGCCGCGAGAAACGCGAACACGCCCGACGCCCAGCCCGCAAAAATACCGCCCACCGAAGGCCCCGCCGTATAGGCGATGCTGCGCGCGATTTCGAGCCGCCGGTTGGCGGCGAGCAGGTCGCCTGTTTTGACCATGGCCGCGACGAGCGAGGGCGCCGTCACGCTGAACACCACGGTGCCGGTCGCAATGGCGAAGCCCAGTGTGCCGAGCGTGTAGAGCGACAGCACGCGCGCATGGAACAACGCGAACAGCACGAAGAGGGCGGCCGCGCGCAGCAGTTCGGTTGCGATCATGAGCGGCTTGCGCCGGCTGCGATCGGCAATGAGGCCGGCGGGCAGCGAGAGCAGCAGGAAGGGCAGGGTATTGACGGCCTGCAGCGAGGCACTTTGCTGTGCCGTAGCGCCCAATGCCACCACAGCGACGATCGGGATGACCGCAATGGCCATCTGCTCGCTGAATTGCGCGGCGAGACTCGCGTGCGAAAGATTGACGACGACGCGCTGTGGCGCGGCGATTCCTGTTGTGATGCCCATTGTCGATGTCCCGAAGATCGATCCGGCGCGGGCCGGATGCGGTGGTTTGAGCTTCGGGATCGAGTCTACGCAGGGCGCCCGGGTGGGGATATCCGGATCTTGTGGTGATATTCGATGCGCCGGGCGACCGCAGGTCAGTCCGCCTCGATACGATCCGCGTCGTGCGCATCGCTGCGCACCGGCGCATGCGTCGCCGATTCACCGCGCGATGCGTCGACATCGCGAACCGCGCGACTCCCCGCAAAGCACACCGCGAGCGTCGCGAGCACCAGCACGCCGAGCGCGAGTTGCAGCCCCACTAGCCCCGCGCCAAAGCCGATGATCGGCGGTCCCACGAGAAAGCCCGCATACCCGGCAGTGGCCGCCATCGACACACCGGTAACGGGCGGATCGGTCGTGCGCCCGGCTGCGCTGAAGATCACCGGGACCACATTGGCAAGCCCAATGCCCACGCAGATGAACCCCACCACCGCCGTAGCGAGCGCCGGCGCAGCGAGCACGGCGGCAAGACCCGCAGCCGAAAGCAGGCCGCCCAGCGCGACCACGCGCACCGCGCCCAGCCGCCGCACGAACGCGTCGCCCACCACACGGCACGCCGCCATGGCGAACGCGAACGAGGTATAGCCGATGCCAGCGCTATCCGCATGAGCGGGCAAGGCGGTTCGCAGGTACACGGCGCTCCAGTCGGCAATGGCGCCCTCGGTCATCATGCAAAGGAACGCGAGCGCGGCGAGCTTCACGACGCCCGCCTGTGGCCACGCGAAGCCGCCGCCCGACGCGGCCTCCGGGCGCGTGCCCACGTCGCGCAGCGAGAACAGCGCCGCACCGACGATCAGCACGGCGATGGGAATGGCCGGCAGCGCGAGACCGCTTAGCACACCGAACCCTGCTTTCTGCAGCACCGTGCCAACGGCCGCGCCCGCCAGACCGCCCGCGCTCCATGCCGCGTGGAACGACGACATGATCGGCGCATGCCACACTTTTTCGATCGCGCTGGCGTGGCCGTTCATGGAAACGTCGAGCGCGCCGTTGAGCGCGCCGAGCAGCAGCAACGCGGCACACAGCAGCGGCGCGTTGGGCGCGAGCGCGGGCATTGGAAACGCGGCGACGAACAGCACGCCGAGCAGGGCGGTCGCGCGGCCGCTGCCGATCTTCGGCGCGAGACGCCCCGCGAGCGGCATGGCGACGATGGCGCCCAGCGCGAAGGCAAAGAGCGCGACGCCGAGCAGGGAGTCGCCAAGGAGCAGCTTGTCCTTCACGCGCGGCACCTCGACGGCCCACGCGCCGATGCCGAAGCCGTTCGCCAGAAAGATCGCCGTGGTGGCGTAGCGTTCGCGCAGGGGCATCATCGCGCCACCGCCACGTCGCCGCATGCGGCTTTCAGCTGCTTCAGATGGAGTTTCGGTACGTCGGTATCGACGACCAGATAGTCGAGCGAAGCGCACGGCGCAATGACGAACGGCGCGGACGTCATGAGCTTTTCCGTGGTGACCGCCGCCGCGATCTGGCCGCTTGCTGCGACCATCGCGCGTTTCATTTCGGCATCCTCCGCATCGAAGGCTGCAATGCCTTCGGACGGATCGAGTGCGCATGCGCCGAGAAAGCAGAGATCGGCCTTGATCTGCTGAATCTGCACGAGCGCGGTCGCTCCGAGCGCGCCCGCGGCCTGCGCGCTCACGCGGCCGCCGATCAGGATGACTTCGATGCCTGGGCGCTCGAGCAGGCGCACACAGGCCTGCGGCGAAGTGGTGACCACCGTGAGGCCGGCGTTCTCGGGCAGTGCGGCCGCGATCTCGACGTTCGTGGAGCCCGCGTCGAGCAGGATCACCTGGTTGGGCTTGACGAGCGCAGCGGCGGCGCGCGCAAGGCGCACCTTGGCCGGCAGTTGCTCGCGCATGCGCACGGAGGCGGGCTTGTTGGCGGGCGAGGTGAGCAGCGCCCCGCCATACACGCGCTTGCAGTGGCCTGCCTCGGCCAGGTCGCGCAAATGGCGCCGGATCGTGTGCTCCGAGGTGTCGAGCTGCGCGGCGAGTTCGGCGGCCAGCACACGGCCCTCGGCGCGCAGTTTTTCGAGGATCAGGCGCTCGCGCTCGTCTGGGAGCAGGCCTTCACTGGCCTCCTGGCGTGTTCGTTGCATGGGTTCGGCTCCCGCTTGCTCGTTGGCTTGCCCGTCGAATCGAGCAAAAACGAGCATAAAGTATCGTAAACGGGTGATGCATGCAACCGGTGGCGCAAGGCTGGTTGCGCAGCCGCTTCAGGCGCTTCAGGGTAGGGAGTAGCGCGAATACGTCTCGATCGGCACGAGCGCCTGCGCAGGCGGCGCGCCGCCTGCCGCCGCGTGGCGCATCTGTTCGACGGCTGTGCGCAGCAGCAGACGCAAGTCTTGAGAGAGCAGATAGTCGATCACGTCCGCCCGCAACAGCGGCTCCGTCACGGCGTTCACCTCATGCGTCACATAGAGCGTGTGGCCCGCAAGCCCGCGCTCGCGCAGCGCCGCTGCGAGTCCTTCGTTGCCGCCCGCCACGTTGTAGATGCCGTCGAGCGCGCCGTGCATTTCCATGCAGCGCCGCGTGGCCTCGTAGGTCGCCGGACCCGAGTCGGCGCCCTTGATCACTTCGACCACGTTCACGCGGGGAAAGCGCTGGCGCAACAGCGAACGAAAGCCGATCTCGCGGTCTTCGTGACAGGTGTACGAGAACGTTGCGACCACAACGGCCACGGAAGGCGAGGGCCGTCCCTCCAGGTGCCGGCCCACGAGGAACGCGGCCGACTGGCCTGCGGCGCGGTTGTTCACGCCCACGTAGGTGTGGCGCGCATCGGCGTCGACGTCGGTGATGAGCGTCACCACGCCCAGGCCCCGCGCCATGCATTCGCGCAGCGCCGAGGTAATCGGCGGTGTGTTCGTGCAGATGATGCCGATGGCGTCGGCAGCGCCTTGCGCCGCATCGCGCACGCGCAGCGCGACGTCTTCGTCGCTGGCGCCCACGCAATTGACGACCTCGACCGTCACGCCCGCCGCAGCGAACTCGGCTTCGAGGCTCGTTGCCGTGCGCGTGAGTTCCGCGCTGAAGGCGTCGCCGGCCTGGAGGAGCAGGCGCACGCGCAGCGCATTGGACGAAGTACGCGATGCGGGGGGCAGCGCCTCGCTGTCGCCCGCGCCCAGTTGTCTGAGCGCCGCTTCCACGGCGCTGCGCGTGCGCGGGTGCACGCCAGGTCGGTCGTTGAGCGCCCGGTCGATGGTCGCGCGGCTCAGCTGCGTGAGTTCCATTAACTGCTTCAGCGTCGGGCGGCTCTTCATCGGGGTTCCGCAGCGAGTGAGGATGATCTCATTTTGCCTCAAAATGAGTCTTTCATCGCACATATTTGGATTTTATCTCCACGTGGAGAACGTTTTCAGACACCATGAGTTTAGGTAAAAACCCTTTAATGATCAAAATGAGTCATTTTAGTCTTTGACGATGGCTCATTTAGAGCCTGTAATTCGACTCATGGATGAGCGAAGTTAAAGCGGCTCATCAGCGTTCAATGTCATGCACGGGAGTTCGATTCATGTCCGCACAGCCAGGCTCGCCGCAGGTCATCACGATGGACGATTGGTACCGTTGTCCGCTCGACCGCAAGGTGCTCAAGGAGGTCACGCGGCGCAACGACCGGGTTGCCCTGACGTATTTCGGCGGCTTCATGGCACTCGTGCTCGCCACCGGCACGCTCGCCTGGCTTTCGTTGGGCACCCTCTGGTGCGTTCCGGCCTTTGTGCTGTACGGCACGATCTACGCGTTCGCCGAGGCGATGGAGCACGAGCTGCGCCACCGCACGCCGTTCAGGAGCGAATGGCTCAACGAGTCCGTGCACTGGGTCATCTGCTTCATGACCTGGCGCGAGCAGATCTATAGCCGCTGGTCGCATGCGCAGCATCACACCTATACGCACCTCACGGCCACGGTGCCCGCCGACGTTGAAATCGCCGTCAAGAGGCCGCCCAATTACTTCAAGCTCGCCACCGACTTCCTGCGTGTCTCCCATGGCATTCATCATCTCGGCAACATCGTGCTGCATAGCCTTGGCATCGTGACGCGGAGCGCGAAGGCCGTCGTACCGGTGGTCGAATATCGGGCGATGCGTCGCAATTCGCGGGTCATGCTCGCGCTCTACGTGGCCGTTGGCGTGTGGGCCTTCGCGGCGCATAGCTGGCTGCCCGTGGTGTTCATGCTGCTGCCCCGCGCATACGGCGCCTGGCTGCACGAACTGCTGGCCATGACCCAGCACACCGGCCTGCGCGAGAACGAACTCGATCACCGCTTTTCCACCCGCACGCTGCGGCTGAACCCCGTGCTGCAGTTTCTCTACTGGAACATGAACTATCACGTCGAACACCATATGTTCCCCAACGTGCCGTTTCATGCGCTGCCCAGATTGCGCAAAGCGATCGAGGCCGACTTGCCGCCCGCTTATGACGGTCTGTTCGACGCGTGGGCCGAGATCGTGCACGTGTTGCGCAGGCAGCGCCGCGACCCGGACTACACGATCACACCGCAGGTGCCCGGCAAGACGGCGGGCGCGATGCGCGAGGCCGCCGGTTCGAACGCCTTTGCCGCCGATACGCAATGACGCCTGGGCCACCCGCTAATTTTCGAAAGATGAAGACGCAGGAGACGACTATGAACATTCTTCAATGGCACGAGGTGTGCGCGAGCGACGAACTCGAAGAAGAGGACGTGATGGAGTTCGAGCACGAAGGCGAGCTTTACGCGATCTACCACACGCCCACGGGCTACTACGCGTCCGCGGGGGTCTGCACACACGAAACGGCGCGTCTCGCGCAAGGTCTCGTGTTCGGCGACATCATCGAATGTCCGATGCATATGGGGCGCTTCCACATTCCATCGGGCGCGGCCAAAGGGGCGCCGGTCTGCGTGAACCTCGCCACGCACCCGGTCAAGGTGGAGGCCGGCACGATCTACCTCGGGCTCGCAACGGATTGATTTGGCATACGAATCGTTGAATCACCACGATAACGACGCAATTTAGGAGACAGCCGTGAATGTTCCTTTCCTGAAGGTATTGCCGCTGGCGGCTACGGCGTTCGCACTCGCGCTGAGTCCTGCGGCGCACGCGGACCCCGTCGCGCATTTCGACTTCATTTCGCACGCGCCCGATTCGGACGCATGGTGGAACACCGTCAAGAACGGCATCAAGCAGGCGGATCAGGACTTCAATGTCCAGACCGATTACCGGAATCCGCCCAATGGCGATATCGCCGACATGGTGCAGCTCGTGAATCAGGCGGCCGCGCGCAATTACGACGGCGTGGTCACGACCATTGCGGATTTCGATCTGCTCAAGGGCGCCGTGGCGCGCCTGAAAGCGAAGAACATTCCCTTCATCACCGCGAATACGGGCACTGAGCAGCAAAGTGCCGAGCTTGGCGCGCTCATGCACGTGGGCCAGCCCGAGTATCTCGCGGGCAAGGAGGCGGGGCTGCGCGCGAAGGCGGACGGCGTGAAGACGTTCCTGTGCGTGAACCACTACGCCACGAATCCGCTCTCGTTCGAACGCTGCCGCGGCTTTGCCGATGCCATCGGCGCGAACATGAAAACCTCGGTGCTCGATGCGGGCACCGACCCCACGGGCATAGAATCGAAGGTGAGTGCGTATCTGCGCAACCACCCGGACACGCAGGCCGTGCTCACGCTCGGTCCGACCTCGGCCGATCCGACGATACGCGCGGTGAAGAGCCTCGGGCTTGCCGGCAAGATCTGGTTTGCGACCTTCGATATCGACTCGGACGTCGCGAAGGGCATCAAGGACGGCACGATCAAGTTCTGCACCGACCAGCAGCCGTATTTGCAGGGGTATATCCCGGTAGCCCTGCTGGCGATCATGCATCAGAACCACAACAACGATGTGCTGCAGGCGCGCACCGCACTCGAGCAGAACCCGAAGTTCCAGCAGCGTCTAAAGGACTATGGGCTCAAGCCCGTGTATGAGGCACGCAATATCAGCTCCGGGCCGGGCTTCATCACGCCGCAGAACATTCAGCAGGTGTCTGCGCTCGCGGGGCAGTATCGTTGAGCGCGCAAGGAGTCAGCATGAGTGCGGGCGATGCCATGGTGGTGATAGGCGGCGGCCAGTGCGGTGCACGCGCCGTGCAGGTTCTGCGCGAAGGCGGCTGGCAAGGCGCGATTTCGCTGATCGCCGGCGAAGCCGCAGCACCGTACGAACGGCCGCCGCTTTCCAAAGCGGTGCTGCTGGGCGAGCGCACGCCGGAACAGGGCGCGATACACCGCGAGGCGTTTTATCGCGAGCAGGGTGTCGATCTGCGCAGCGGTTGCGCTGCGCGCGCGATCGATTGCGCCGCGCATACGGTAACGCTCGCGAACGGCGCGACGCTTGCTTACCGTCGCCTGCTGATCGCGACCGGTGCCGAGCCTCGCCGCATGAGTGTGCCTGGCGCCGGTCTCGCGGGCGTGCACGTGTTGCGCACTGCCGGCGACGCGCTCGCCATCGCGGGAGAACTCGGGCCGGGGCGTCGCATTGCGGTGGTCGGCGCGGGCTTTATCGGGCTCGAAGTCGCGGCCTCGGCGGTGCAGCGCGGCTGCGAAGTCGTCGTGCTCGAAGCCGCGCCGCGCGCGTTGATGCGCGCGGTGCCTGCGGAGGTGGCGCAGTGCCTCGTGGACCTTCATCGCGAGCGCGGCGTGGACGTGCGCTTCGACGTGCACGTGGCACGCTTCGAGGGTGAAGGGCGCGTCAATGCCGTCGTGCTCGGCGACGCAACCGTCGTGCCTTGCGATGCCGTCGTGGTCGGCATTGGCGTCGCGCCGCGTGTCGCGCTCGCACAGGAAGCGGGTCTCGCGATCGACAACGGCATTGCCGTCGATCCCATGCTGCGGACCAGCGACCCGGATATTTACGCCGCGGGCGACGTGTGTTCGTTCGTGCATCCGCTGTACGGACGGCGCATTCGTCTCGAATGCTGGCGCAACGCCGAGGATCAGGCGCGCGTGGCCGCGCTCAACATGCTCGGCCGCGACGAGGCGCACAGCGCCGTGCCGTGGTTCTGGTCCGATCAATACGACATGACGATCCAGATCGCGGGCTTGCCCGCGTTCGGCTCGACCAGGGCCGTGCGTGCAACGGGCACCGCATCGAAGGTGTTCTTCGCGTTCGACGACGCGGGCGTGCTGGTGAGCGCGAGCGGCGTGGGGCAAACGGGCGAAATCGCCCGCGACGTACGCATTGCGCAGGAACTGATTGCGCGCCGTGCGCGCATCGAACCCGAGCGTCTCGCCGACAGCGCGACCCAACTCAAATCGCTGCTCGCCGCTGCCGTGCACTGAACGGCCGGATCGATCTGCTCGGCCGGTGGCTCCACCCGCCGGCTTTTTTCCACTCTGGTTCGAGTGGGGCGATATGGGCTTGATGCCCTATCGCTTTCTTTTATTCTTCGTCCGCGCTGTAGACGCTGAGTCCTTCTATCGGGTCCATCGGGGCGTCCCAGGGTCTCGCTTCGATCGCGCGCATGGCGGCCACGTAGCCCGCGCGCCGGCGCGCGGCAATGCCCGACGGGGTGAAGTCGATGTCCTTCAACTGATCGTCGCCGTCGAGTCGTGGCGCCGCGAGCTTGATAAGCCGCATGGTGGTCTCGCAGCCCCAGGCTGCCAGCTCCCGCACATCGATTGTGTCGCGTTCGGACTCGGGTACGCGCTTCGCCAGTTCGCGGATCACGTGGCGCAAGCGGTGGATCTGCTGTTGGCGCGCGATATGGCTTTCGGTGCGGCTGGCGTACTGAATATCCTTTTGCCGCTCTGCGATCTGCCAGAGGCTTTCCGGCTCCGGGCCCGCTGGATTCCACACCTGCACCGAGAAGATGACCGAACTGTTGCGCGGCTTGTCGTCCAGCACGACCTCCACCGGCGTGTTGGAATAGATGCCGCCGTCCCAGTACGGCTCGCCGTCGATGCGCACCGCCGGGAACGCGGGCGGCAGCGCGCCCGAACTCATGATGTGTTCGACGTTCAGGCGCTGGTCGCGCGAATCGAAATAGCGCATCGCACCCGTGCGTGCGTTCACCGCGCCCACGGTGAGGCGCGGGTGCCCGGCGTTCAGCAATTCGAAGTCGACCAGTGAAACGAGCGTATCGCGCAGCGGTGCAATCCTGTAGTAAGACGCGCGATCGACGCCGAGGTGCGCGAGCGGACCGAACCACGATGCCGGGTTGGGCTGAAAGAACCCCGCAATGCCGCCGCCGATGATCATCAGTTTTGCAAACGTCTTGTCCCAGCCTGGCGCGAAGCCTGGCCACGCGGCCGCCACGTCGAGGCGGGTGTGGTCCGTGACGCGGTGCCAGAATTCGTCCAGACGCTCGAAGCGGTGCTCCGGTGCGTTGCCGGCGATCAACGCAGCGTTGATGGCGCCGATGGAGGTGCCGATCACCCAGTCCACATGGATACCGGCTTCGTGCAACGCCTCATAAACGCCGAGTTGATAGGCGCCCAACGCGCCGCCGCCCTGCAACACGAGTACGACTTGCCCTGGCAACGCCAGGCTTGCCGGCTGCTTCGCTGTCATCGATCGCCTCGCTGTTGTGCTCTACCGACGCGCGCTTTCGTGACCTGCATTCTTCATACGCGTCACCGTTTTCTCCGCACCATTGTAGTGGCGTTCGGAAAAGACGAGCGTTGCGTGGCAACGGCCCAATCAGCCGCCGTCCTTCAGCCTGCTGAGGCGATTTGCCCTTCGAACGTCACGCAGTTGCGGCCGCCGCGTTTGGCGGTGTAAAGCGCGGAATCGGCGAGTCCGTACGCCGTGTCGAAATCGG
This sequence comes from Paraburkholderia sp. CNPSo 3281, assembly GCF_024206515.1. Taxonomy (NCBI): domain Bacteria; kingdom Pseudomonadati; phylum Pseudomonadota; class Betaproteobacteria; order Burkholderiales; family Burkholderiaceae; genus Paraburkholderia; species Paraburkholderia sp. CNPSo 3281. The sequence continues at coordinate 215,273 of NZ_JAMBPS010000007.1, forward strand.
TGCCGGCCGGATTGTCGCTGACGCCGAAACTGGCGGTAATGAGGCGGCACACCGGCGCGGGGAACGCGTGATTCGCAATGGCCGCGCGCATGCGCTCGGCAAGTTGCAAGGCATCGGCAATCTCGAAGCCCGGCAATACCACCGTGAACTCTTCGCCGCCCACGCGTCCGATGATGCCGGTCTCGCCGAGTATGCGCCGCAGGCAGTTCACGATGCCCGAGATCACGCTGTCGCCGGCCGGGTGCCCGAAGTCGTCGTTGACCTTCTTGAAGTCGTCGATGTCGAGCAGGATCATCACCGCCCGATTCGCGCGCAGCGCCTTCACCGTGCGTTCGATCACGGCGCTGCGATTCAGGACGCCGGTCAGCGCGTCGTGCGTCGCACGATATTGCAGTTGCTGCGTGAGCGCCTGCATTTCGCGCTCGGCGCGATCGCTACGCCCGATCAGGCGGCGGGTTTCGCGCATCAGGCGCTCGTAATGCTGGATCAGCTCGATGAGCGCCTCGCGATGACTGTGCGCGTGCGACTCCGGAGCCTCGGCAATCGCGCGGGCCCGCTCCAGCGCCTCGCTTTCGCTGCGGAACAGGTCGAGGTAATGATCCTTCATGGTGTCCCGCAAGCCAGTCGTTTCCACGCGCATCGTCCTCAAAGCGTCCTCACGTTGCAACCGGGCAATCATTGAACTTGATTGCGGTGAAGTCGGTTTGCAGTTCCTCGCCGAATTCGAGGATCGTTTCGTCTTCTTCGTCGCGATACCAGTTCACCTGCACCTGGTTGCCCGCCGCTGCGGCGCGGTCCAGTGCGTCGAACACGCTGAACAGCATTTTCGTGCTCGAGCTGTTGAAGTAGGTGAGCGTGACCTCGACCGTGATCGCGGCGTTTTCGCAAGCCTTGAGCCAGAGATTGAGCCGCTCGATGATGGGCGCATAAAACGCGGCGGCATTCTCGGGATACGATTCGCCTCGCAGTGACAGCACGTTTTCGTCGAAGCGGAAGTCGATTTCCGGCGACGTTGCCGTGGCGGCGATAAAAAGGTTTTCCATTTTGTGCGCGTGCCCTGGTCAGATGATGGTCTTGAGGCAAAACAGTGTGGTGCCCGTATCGTCTTCGCGTGGATGAAACGCGAATTCGAGCGGCGCACTGGCGTCGCGCGCCATCGTCAGAAAACCCAGTCCCGCGCCTTTGCTGTCGGCAGGCGTGTCCGCGCGCAGGGACATCTTGTAGGCTTGCTTGATTTCTTCGATCGACATGTTGCGCAGCGGCTCCAGCTTCTCGCGCAAGTCGTTCACGGCCGCCGTGGCGATGGGATTCACGCAGACCATGAGGTGGCGCTCGCCTTCGGCGGAAATGCACATCGCGCCTTCGCGTATTGCACCGCCCTGGCCTTGATCTTCTGAGAGCGCGTCGCACGAGTAGTGCACGATATTGTGCGAAAGCTCGATGAACGAGGAGAAGATCCTCCTGCGCGTGGACGAGCTCAATCCCGCCACTTCCAGTTGCAGCTTGACGACCTCGCTCATCGCCGCGACGATGCTGTGCGAGAAATAGCCTTTGTGATAGAAGAGCAAATTGCGCTTCTGTGCGATTTCGAAGAAGCAGCAGTTTTGATCCAGAATTCCAGACATATTGGTGAACTACCTCAAACTCGTGCAAAGAAAAGCGTGACATCGTCGCGGCGCGCCTGTGAGCCCTGCCATTCGGCGAAGGTTTCGAGCAGGCGTGCGCAGATGAATGAAGAAGCGTTCTCGCGCTCGGCGAGAATCCGGTCGAGCGTGCGGAGTTTGCCGAAGGCGATCTTGCGCGGGCCGCCGATCTGATCGGTCAGGCCATCGGTAGAAACGAACAGCAGGCTGCCGTGCGGCACGGCGACGGCGTGCTGGGTCCACGCGTAATCGGCGAGGCTGTCGACATAGCCCACGCCCATGCGGTCGCCGGCAATGCTTTCGAACTGTGGTGCGTCGGCACGCAAGACATGCAGCGCGACCCGTGCACCCGCAAAGTGCAGCACCTGGCTGGCGGCGTCGAACCAGAAGAACGCGGCGTCCAGACCGTCGTTAGACTGCGGGGCGTCGCCTGCGCCGTTGATTTGCCCGAGCAGGCCTTTCACATTGCGATTGACGGCTGCGAGCAGCGCGGAGGGGTTGCGCGGTCCGATCTGTTCGAGCGCCTGCGAAAGCGACGCCGAGGCGAGCAAGGTCATGAACGCGCCGGGCACGCCGTGCCCCGTGCAATCGGCCACTGCGCCAAACCAGCCGTCGGCGAACGCCGCGAAATGGTAGAAGTCGCCGCCCACCACGTCGCGCGGCTCCCATACGAGAGCGGCATCGGGCAGCATGGTCGCGAGCGTTTCGCGCGAGGCGCGCAGCATGGCTTGCTGGATCACGCTCGCATACTCGATGCTCTGCATGATCTGACGATTCTTTTCCGCCTGCATTTCCGCCACGACGGAAAGCAACCTCAAGCCGTTGCCCACGCCAGCGAAACGGCCCTCGCGCGTCACGATGAAACCGTCGACCAGCGCCTTTTCGCCGACTTCAACGGTTTTGAATGTGAGCGCCTCGATGCTCATGGCCGCGTCGACGATCAATGGCTCCTTGTCCATGAACGCGATGCAGCTCTTCTTGTCGTATAGCTCGCGATGAAACGGCTTGCTCATTTGCGACAGAAAAATATCGCGGTTGATGAGCCCGACGGGGCGATCGTTTTCGATCACCGCGAGACTGGCCATGTCGCGCCTCGAATAGAAAATCTCCATGACGAGAGAGTTCGAATCCGAGGCGTCGATGGCCGGCACTTCCAGAGCCAGTTCTCCGGCGCTGCGCGGGCCTGCGGGAAGACCCGGACGACGAAACTGCGCGAGCGCGGGATGCATGACTATCCATTCCGATTAATATGGAGATTCAGCACGCTAATGGCTATTTGTGTCATTCTCGTTACATGGACGAGAGTAAGCGCTCAAGTTCGCTTGTTTAATACACCGTAATGATCGGCGAACGCCGCGCTAACGTTTGCGCGTTTTCTTCGCTTCCCTCGCGCAGGGTTTCGGTGCATCACACTTCAATATAGATCCGTCCACCTTCGACCTTGGCAGCATACGTTGCGAGCTTCTCACATACTGGTGCACAAAGCGGCTTGCCGTCACGCACGTCGAAGCGGCCATTGTGCTTCGGACATTCGATCACATGGCCCATGACGAGCCCGTCGCTCAGGTGAACGTGTTCGTGCGTGCAAAGCCCGTCGCTCGCGTAGACCTTGTCTTCCACGCGATAGATCGCAAAGGTGCGTGCGCCGTGGTCGAAGCGCATGACGTCTTCGTCTTCGATATCGTCGAGTGCGGCTGCGTCGATCCATTGGGTCATGGGGTGTCTCCAGATTGGTATTGAAAGTTGTGTGCGCAACGGGTCAGGCTTCGGCGTGGCCCGGAACCGGGCGCGCCACGTGATAGGAGGGATCGCGTGTTTGCCGCACGAGCGCGGGAATGATTTCCGCGTAGGCGGCAAGGCTGCTGCGATAGGGCGGCGGCATATCCGGTTTCACGACTTCGTGCAGGCGCGGCAGCGCGTGAAACGGAACCATCGGAAACATGTGATGCTCGACGTGATAATTCATGTTCCAGTAGAGAAAGCGGAACACGGGATTCATCATCACCGTGCGGCAGTTGCGCCGGTGGTCGAGCACGTTCTCGGGCATGCCCGCGTGCTGCGTGAGGCCGAAGTAGAGATAAAGCCACGCGCCGTAGAGGCTCGGCAGGCCGATATACAGCAGCGGCAGGAGGGTGCGAAAGCCGATGCACGCGCCAATCACCATCGCGTACACGAGCAGGCTCAGGCGCGCTTCGCGAATGGCCTTGGGCCATTCGGAGGCGGGCACGAAGCTTCGTTCTTCCGCGCCGAGGCGGCCGCACGCCGCGGAGATCATGCGCGGCAGCTCGCGCGAGGCGTGCTTGAGCGCGAAGAGGTTGAGGGCGAGCGAGAGCCAGTCGGTGGGGCGCGGCGCGGCGATCTCGGGATCGCGGCCCACCACCAGCGTGTCGGTGTGATGGCGCGCGTGGCTCCAGCGCCAGATCGTCGCGCAGCGGAACACCTGGAATGACGCGATCTGATAGAGCACGTCGTTCATCCAGCGCGTCTTGAATGCGGTGCCGTGACCCGCTTCGTGCCAGCGCGAATCGGCGGGGCTGCAATAGAGCGTGCCGTAGAGCAGGAACGCGGGCACCGCCCACCACGAATGCGCGTGCCAGAGGAAGCCGGCGAGCACGCCGCTCGCGACGATGGCCGCATACCAGATCGCGGTGTCGCGTATGGCGCGCGCGTCGCTGCGCTGCATCAGCTGCTTCATCACGGGGCGCGGCACGGCGCACCGGTACCAGTCCGCATTGACGAGGCCCGCTGCGCGCGCGCGTTCGCCTGCACCGGCGATGAGCCGGTAGTCCGCATGATGCGGCGCGTAGGCGTGAGTCTCCTGGTCGGCCACGAGTGTCTCCTTGAAGTGTTGGCAGCGCGCGGTGTGCAATGCGCCGCGCGTGTCAACACAAAAATAGGTGACGCAAGGCCGGGGCTCAACCGGAAGTTTGACGAAATTTCGTCAGCGAGCTTTCGGCGCAGTCAGGCTGCCGCGCACTCGCCGTGCGCTTGCGCGGCGCGGGACGTATCCGTGCCATCGGCCACGACCACCGGCACGCGCAGCGCGAGTGCGCACATCAGCTCATAGCCAATGGTGCCTGACGCTTCGGCCACGTTGTCCACGCGCACCTGCTCGCCCCACAGTTCGACGCTCGAACCGATGCCGGCCTGCGGGCACGGCGTGAGATCGACGGTGAGCATGTCCATCGAGACGCGCCCGACCACGCGCGTGCGCACGCCATCCACGGCAATCGGCGTGCCGGTGGGCGCGTGGCGCGGATAGCCGTCCGCATAGCCGCACGCCACCACGCCGACGCGCATGGGCCGGTCGACCGCGAAGGTGCGGCCGTAGCCGATGGTTTCCTGCGGTGCGAGCGTTTGCACGCCGATGATGCGGCTCGTGAGCGTCATGGCCGCGCGCAGCCCGAAGCCTTCCACGTGCCGCGCCACGCCCGTGGGCGACGCGCCATAGAGAATCGTGCCGGGCCGCACCCAGTCGCGATGCGCGCGAGGGTGCCAGAGCACGCCCGCCGAATTCGACACCGACTGCTCGCCGGGAATGTCCTGCAGTGCCGCGTCGAAGGTGTCGAGCTGCCAGTCGATGTGGCCGTCATCGGCGTTCGCGAAGTGCGTCATAAGGCCGATCGCGCCGATCGACGCAATGCCGCGTGCGCGCTCCCACGCGGCGCGATAAGCATGGGGGCGGAATCCCAGGCGGTTCATGCCCGAGTTCATCTTCAGCTGGATATCGATGGGATGTTGCGGCTTCGCTGCCGCGAGCAGATCGAGTTGCTCGTCGCAGTGCACGGCCACGGTGAGCCGGTGCGCTGCGGCCAGCTCGACGTCGGCGGGTTCGAACACGCCTTCGAGCAGCAGCAGCGGTTTGGTCCAGCCCAGTTCGCGCACGCGCACGGCTTCATCGAGGTCGAGCAGGGCGATGCCGTCGGCGCCCGCGAGCGCCGGATAGATGCGCTCGATGCCGTGACCGTACGCGTTGGCCTTGATCACGGCGAAGGCGCGCGAGCCGGCCGCGATCTGCTTCACGAGCTGCAGGTTGTGACGGATGGCGTCGGGTTGGATGCGGGCGACGATGGGGCGCGGCATAGGCGTTCCTCGGGGTTGAATGGCGACGGGCTAGTAGTTTGTGCAATCGTATTGATTTCCGACCAGTTATTTTTAACGTATTTTTTGGATGAATTAGTTGAAACGACTGCCGCCCGTCCCGCAGGGCAACGGATCAGTGCGCCATCAAATGCGCATCCACGAGCGGCGCCAGCGCTTCTGCGTGGACGCTCGCGAGATCGTGCTCGCCGCCGCGCACCACGTGCAGCGTGGAATTGGCGAGCAGGGCGTTGAGCCGCTCGCCGACCGCGACGGGGCTCAACGGATCGTTGTCGCCCCAAAGCAGCAGGGCCGGCTGGTTGATGCGGGCGATGGGGTTCGAAAGATCCGTATGGAACGAGACGAACCACTCGGGGAACGCGCTCGTGTCGCCCGCGCGCCAGTTCTGCGCGCCGAGCGCCGCGGTGTCGATGCCGCCCGACGTGACCGAGAGCACCAGATGCGTGACGAACTGCGGCTTCTCGAGCGCCGCGCGCACGGCGATGACGCCGCCCATCGACTGGGCGATCAGCGCCGTGGGCCGATCGAGCATGGCCAGCACGCGCTGCACGACGTCGTCGATGCTGGCGACTGCCGGGTCCGCCGGTTCGCCGCCAAAACCCGGATAGCCCACGAAGCGACGCGCCGCCGGCGTGGCGAGGCGATCGGACAGCGGTTGCCAGAAGGCCTTGTTGCCCGAAGCGCCGGGCAGGAAAAGCAATTGTTCGGGAGTGCTCACGTGTGCTTCTCCGGTGGGCCTGCAAGGCATGATGGGTTCATTGCGCCTCGCCCGCCGGCTGTTGCTCACGGGCGCGCGATTCGAGCAGCTGGATCAGCAGGCGCGCGGGCTCGCTCAGTGTGCCCGGCGCGCGATGCACGAGGCCGACGTCGCGGTGAAACGTGTGCTGCCCGAGATCGATCGCGCGCACTTTGGCGGGCCAGCGCAGCCACGCCGACGTTTGCGGCACGAGCGCGACGCCCACGCCGTTCGCAACGAGCCCGACGATGGCCTCCAGTTCGTCGAGTTCGCTCAGGTCCTGCACGGTGTAGTGCATGCGGCGCAGGAAGCGGTCTACCTGGCGTCCGCCGAACGATGCCCGATCGTAGCGGATGAAGGGTTGCGTCGCCAGCAGTTCGGCCCAGTCGTGGCCTTTCACGTGACGCGGCACGATGAGCCGGAACGGCTCGCGCGCGAGCGTGGTCCAGCGCAAATCGCTTTGCAGTGCGAAGGGTGGCCGGATGATGGCCGCCATGTCGATTTCGCCCGCATCGACGAGATTGTGAAGCTCCATCGAAACGCCCGGGATCACGCGCGTGCGGCAGCCGGCACAACGGCGGTGGAATTCGGCGAGCGCCTCGGGCACCAGTGCGCGCTGCACGGAAGCGATCGCGCCGAGCGTGACGCGCCCGGTCGCCGCGGGCCCGGCCGCGCTCGAACTCAGGTTTTCATAGAGCCGGATGACTTCGTGCGCCTGGGCGAGGATCTGCTGGCCCATCGCGTTCAGGCGCGCAGCGCGCCCCTCGCGGTCGAACAACGCGAAACCCAGCTCTGCCTCGAGTCGCTGCATTTGCGCGCTCACGGCAGCTTGAGTCAGGCCGATCTTCTGTCCCGCCGCGGCGAACGTGCCTTCTCTCGCCACCGCAACGAGAGTTCTGAGTTCGCGTATCATTCATCAAGAATATTTGTGTATCAGAAAATTATATATTGATTTTGTTTTTGATTCGGCCTGTCTACCATGGCGGGATCGCTCTCGAAGACAGTGGAGACACGTATGTCGCTTTCCCCCTTTCACCTCGCCATTCCCGTTTATGATCTCGCCGCCGCGCGCGACTTCTACGGCCGCGTGTTCGGCCTCGCGGAAGGGCGCTCCAGCGCGCAGTGGGTCGACTTCGACTTTTTCGGCCATCAGCTCGTGATTCACGAGCACCCGAAAACGGCCTCGCAGGACCATGCGCACACGAACCCCGTGGACGGCCACGACGTGCCGGTGCCGCATTTCGGCGTCGTGCTGAGCTGGGGCGACTGGGAGGCGCTGGCCGAGCGCCTCAAGACCTTTGGCGTGAAGTTCGTGATCGAACCTTACGTGCGCTTCAAGGGGCAGGTGGGCGAGCAAGCCACGATGTTCTTCCTCGACCCGTGCGGCAACGCGCTCGAATTCAAGGCATTCAAGGACATCGGCCAGCTGTTCGCCAAATAAACGTGAACCGCCGCGCGGCGATCAAGACGCCGGCGCGGGCATGAATTTGAACGAAGGCGTCGCCACGAAATTGCCCGACGCCTCGCCTGAATACACCTGGCCCGAATCGATCGCGAGCTTCATCACGGGCGCGCCGGGCTTGAGGTCGAGCTTGCTCAGCGAGATCCAGAACGTGTCGGGGCGCGTGGCGGAATCGAAGTAATAGACGCGGTTCGTCTGATCCGCGACCGTGCGCCAGATCGTCGACGAAAGATTAGGCATGTTGGGCGTGGTAATGCCGAGCGGCACGCTCACCGAGCGCATGAGGCTCATCACGCTCGCCACGGCCTGATAGTTAGGGTTCTGCTGCGGCACGCCCGCCATATAGGCAGGGTCGGGCTTCCTGGGAATGGCGTCGAGCAGAAACGAGGTGCGCACGAAACGGTCGGCCGCGCGGTTCGTGCCAGGCAGAAAGGCGAGACCGCCCACGCCTTTCCAGTACGTGTCGAGCGCGAGCTGTTCGGGGTAGATCGGTGAGTTGGTCATCACCTTGTACGCCTTGTCGTGCATGATCACGAGCTTGCCGTCGATATATTCGAGGATGGCCGAGTCGCCCTGCGAATCGGAAAGCGCGAGGTGGATCGAGATTGGTTTGCCGTCGGGCAGGGGCGGCGCAATGATCTGGAACGGCTCGTGGCCAAGCGCAGCGACGGCTTCGCCAACGGTGGCGAAATTGTCGAGCGCGTATTGCGCCCACAGGCTGATGGCGAGCGGCAGCCGCCCCGAGTTGGGCTTGCCGTAATCGGTTTCGGCCAGATAGAGCGCGCCGGCCACGAGGCCGCGCTCGTTCATGCCGTCCACACTGCCGATGTCGTAGCCCGAGACCACCACGCTGCCGTATTTCGAGCGCCAGTGCGGCGAGCGCGGGCCTGCGTTGCCGTCGCGCTCGATCCCGGCCGGAAAGACCCAGAGGTTCGAGCGCATGTCCTCGGACCAGTCCATCGAACGCCCCGTGATGACGAGACCGCTGTCGCTCACGTAGAGCGCGCGCGTGCAGGCAAGCGCGGGGTCGATGACGAGCGGCGCAACCAGCAAGGCGAGCGACGCGGCAAGCACACAGGCTTTCAGGCGCAGAGGCGAACGAACCAGACGGGACATGATGGCGTTCCAGTTGCAGGACGCGCCGATCATGTCATGGAACGCCTTTTGGGCCGTTCGAACGTGGCACGAGGTGCAAGCATGCCCCCGTGCGCATTATGCGGCGCGGATATTCAGGTGCGGTTGTCGCTGGCCGGCTGGCGGTTTGTCGGCGGCTCAGTGGTGCAGATAAAGCGCGGCGCGTGTTCGCCGCGATGCCGCCGGCGAAGGACCTGGCGGCTCGCAAGACGAGCATAGGAGCGGATTCTTAACCGTAGATTAATGCTGGCGCCTGCGTGGCAAACAGCGGATTCCGGCGGCTCACACAAATAATCAGTAAAGCTGATTATCTGGCAGGTTCAGTGCAGCAGAATGCAGGCGCTAAGGCTGCTGCCAGTGGAAACGATCGCCGCGCAGGGGCGTGCCGTTATCGTCGAGGTTTTTATCGCCGCCCGGGAGCGTTTCGAAATACGACTTGTCGTCTTTCTGGGTCCCCGTATGCAACGCCGCGCGCGAAATGCCCGGCGGGATGGACGAGGGCGAGGCGGGCGGCCAATGCAGCGTGGCAGGCGCCGCGCTCTGGGGAGAGGGCAGATCCGTGTTTTCGTTCGCCGCGGCGAGGCCCATGGCCCATGCGGCCGGGACCGAAGCCAGAACGATCAGCACGGGGAACGTAGCGTGTTTCATACGCGGTCACCACGTGAATGCACTAACTGGGCCTGTATTTTATGTCGCGGCTTAGCGTATTTCCAGGCGCCGGCATCGCGCAAAGCAGCAAGCCGGGCGCGAGCGCGCTACCTTTCGCGTGGCTGTCCAATCCAGACGATTTCCGGTGATTCTTGCGCCAGATAGACATTATCCGGTCGCCTTGAGTCCGTTTTGAGCAGTATTTCGCGAGAATCCATCCAATCCGACGAATGAGCCGCGGGTTCTAGGAAAAGTCGTAAGGGTTTGTTAATATCGCCCGCCAGTGATAATGAGAATGCTTCTCATTGCTGTATCCGGCAAGCACTGGCGAGACGACCCTTCCAAAACGACATGAACAACCGAGAACACGCGCGGCACGCGCGACGCACGCTGCCGCGGCCGTTGCATATTGCGGCCTGGCTTACTTTCGCAGCGGCTCAGGCCGCTGTTGCCCAAACGTCGACGCAGGACAGCGCCGCGACGAGCGCAAAGGCGCCGCCTCAGGCCGCCGCCACCGGCACAGCCGGTACAGACCAGGCGCTGCCCGCCGTGAAGGTGAGCGCGAGCCAGGTCGCCGATTCGCCGCTGAACCTGAACACGCCGGTGAACAGCGGCGCGCTCGGCACGCGCTCGCAACTCGACACGCCGTTCTCGACCACCGTCGTGACGGGCGAGAATCTGGCCGAGCGCCAGGTCTACAAGCTCGGCGATGTGTTCGCCGGCGACGCCTCGGTCACCAACAACAGCAACGCCTATAACGCGTGGGCCACCTACATCACCATTCGCGGTCTCCCCATGGACTGGCAAAACGGCTTTCGCATCGACGGCAATCCGTTCATTTCGTACGGCATCACCATGCCCTACGAGCAACTGGAGCGCGTGGAGCTGCTCAAGGGCCTGGGCGGCTTCATGTACGGCTTCGCGCAGCCGGGCGGCCTCGTCAACTACGTGACGAAGCGGCCGGAGAAGGACCCTGTCACGAGCCTCGACGTGGGCTATCGCATGGACGGCGTGCTGAGCACGCACGTCGACCTGAGCCGCCGCTTCGGCCCGGACGACATGTTCGGCGCGCGCCTGAACTACACGAAGGAAGCGGGCAAGACCTATAACGCCGGCGATATCAACCGCAACTCGGTTTCGCTCGCGCTCGACGGGCAGCTTACGCGCGACCTGCAGGTGTGGTTCAACGCGCTCTACCAGACGATCCGTTCCAGCGGCCAGACGCCCGCGATCTACACGGGCAGCTACACGGCGTCGAGCCTGCCGGCGGTGATCAGCGGCGGCAGCAACCTGCTCGGCGGCACTGATCAGCATATCAACACGAACCTGCAGCTTTACACGGCGGGCGTGCGTTACCAGATCACGCCCGACTGGTCGTTCACCACCTCGGGCAGTTACAGCAAGTCGGCGCGCGACCGCAACGAGAGCACGCTCACGCTGCTCAACCAGGAAGGCGACTACACCGACGCGCGCTGGAACGGCGACGAAGGCCATCAGGACGTCTACTGGCAGGGCATGTTCGAGGGCAAGGTGAAGACCGGGCCGTTCACGCATCAACTCGTGATTGGCGGCGCATACCAGCATCAGACCAACAACTACGCGTTGAACTCGATCTATACGGTGCTCGGCAACGGCAACCTGTATCAGCCCAACCCGTGGCGCTTCTATTCGGGCGGCGGGCTCGAAACGTACCGCACGAGCGACATCACGCAGGCTTCGGCTTTCGTGAGCGACACGATGCAGATCACGAGCCGCTGGTCGGTGCTCGCGGGCCTGCGTTACACGAACTATAGTCAGAACAACTACGCAACCACGGGCGAGAAGACGTCCCAGTACAGCCAGAACGGCGTGCTCACGCCGACCTTCGCGCTCATGTACAAGCTCGAGCCGAATACGACGCTGTATGCGAGCTACGTCGAGGCGCTGGAGCAGGGCGCGATCGTGGACAGCATCTATGCGAACGGCGGCGCGATGCTGCGCCCGCTGCGCTCGCGCCAGTATGAAATCGGCATCAAGAGCGAGCACGAGCGCTGGAGCGCAACGGCGGCGCTGTTCCGCATCGAGCGTGGCGCGGCTTACGCGAACAGCGACAACGTTTACGTGCAGGACGGCAATGCGATCTACGAAGGCGTCGAGGCGGCCGGCAGCGTACGGCTTGGCCGCAGCTGGCAGGTGGCCGGCAGCGTCACGCTGCTCGATACGTGGTACGCGAAGGGCCAGTCGTTCAACGGCAATCGCGTAGCCGGCGCGCCGACGTTCGTCGCCGCGGGCCGCGTCACTTATGACGTGCCTTACGTGCAAGGCCTGCAACTGGCCGCGGATGCGAAGTTCACGGGCAGCACCCAGGTGCGTCCGGCAAACAATCTGGAAACGGGCGGCTACATGCTCGTGAACGTGGGCGCGAACTACTTCACGCGCATTGGCGGCCACGACGTGACGCTGCGGGCGGCGATCGACAACATCACGAATCGCCGTTACTGGATGTACCAGTACTCCGATTACATTGCGCCAGGCGATCCGCGCACGGTCAGCCTCAACGCGAAGATCGACTTCTAAATCATCGATCTGCAACAACGAGCGGGCGCATGGCGGGATTCCGGCATGCGTCCGCGCGCCGTTTACGAAATCGGCTGCGAATCCGGCGTGGGGTTGCCGAGATTGTCGGTGGGCACGTATTGCTGATCGAACGCCGCCACATACAGGGCCCATTCAGGGTCGCCCAGATCCACGAGCAGCGCGCCGTCCTGCCAGATGTCGTTGTGGTCGTTCGCGTCGTTGCCCGCCTTGTGGATGAATTCGCCTTTCGAGCCCTGGTTCATGTGGACGTCGTGGATGCCGTCGCCTTCGCTGTAGAAGCGGCCAAACACGTAGACGTCGAGCGACGCTTGTTGCGCGCGCAACAGCAGGCGCTGCAGCGAGGCGACGGGCTCCACCTGGTCGGAGCCGTCCATCACGTCGCTGTTGCGCCACGCGCCCGTATTGGCGAGGAAGTCGCTGCGCTCGAAGTCGATGGCCGGCAGCGCTTCGGTGCCCGTGAGATCGGTCGAGCCTTCGGCCGCGCCCTCGAGCGTGGTGAGCACGTTATGGTTGAAGTCGAACACGAGCTTGTACTTGAGCAGGTCGTCCGCGTCCGTGGTGCCCACGTTCACAGCGATGTCCCAGCGTGCGCCGTTGACCGTCACGCCGAAGTGCAGGTGATACTGGACTTCGTGCGGCCGCCGCGTGGCCTTCAATTGCGGCGCGGAAACAATTTTCGCCTTGACGTAGCCGTAAGGAAGGGCCATCGCGCGCTCCTCTAAGTTCGGGTGGGTTCGCCATTGTGCCGCGCGAACGTGAACTTGCGCTTACAGCGTGCGCGCGATGCCCCGCCCATCGCTTTACGGTTGCTCGACTGCGGCTGTCGGCGCGCTTTCACGGCGGCGCCGGCAGCCTCACGCGGCGCTCAGCCCAGCGCCACGACCGCGATTTCCACGAGCAGTTGCGGCGATGCCAGCTGCGCCTGCACCGTCGCGCGCGTGGGCGCGCAGCCTTCGGGCACCCATGCGTCCCATACCTCGTTCATGCCGGCGAAGTCGCGCGCGATATCGGCGAGCCAGACCTGCGCGGAGACGAGCCGCGTCTTGTCGATGCCGGCTTTGGCGAGAAAGCCGTCGATTTTCGCGAGCACGGCGGCGGTCTGGATCTTCACGTCGGGCGACGGATCGGCCGACGTTTGGCCGCCCACGAACACGAGTCCCGCGGCCTTCACGACGCGGCTCATGCGCTGATTGGTTTCGATGCGAACGATAGCGTTCATGTGTCTGCAAGCTCCTTCGCCGCAATGGCGATACGGGGTGAGGGATTCGATGGCGTCAATGCGCGGCAACGCCGGCCAGCGGCGCCTGCACCGCGGCGCGCGCGAAGCGGTCGATCGCGAACGCATCGAGCGAAAGCGAAGGCGCGCCGTCGAGCACGAGTTCGGCAACGAGCCGCCCGCACGCGGGCCCAAGTTGAAAGCCGCTGCCGCAATAGCCGAACGAGTAGTAGAGATTCGCGGCGCGCCGGCTCGCCGAAATGATCGGCAGCGAGTCGGCCGTGAACGCTTCCACGCCGGCCCACGCGCGGTTCACGCCCAGATGGCGCAGATGCGGAAACAGATCGACGACGGTCTGCGCGCTTTTCACGAGCCGCATGAAATCGACTTCGCCGTGGCGCCCCGGCAGATCCGCGATGCCGATCAGCTTGCCGCCAATCACCACCGTGCCGTTGTCGAACTGCTTGAACGAAAGCGGGCGGCCCGTCGCGCCGAGCGTCGCGCGGCAGAAGGGCGCCACGCGGTGCGTGACCATCAGCATGAGCCCTTCGGGGCGCACGGGCACGGGCTCGCCGGCCTGGCGCGCCAGCTCGCCCGACCACGCGCCTGCGGTGACGAGCAGCCTGCGCGCGGCAAAGGTGCCGCGCGGGGTTTGCGCGAGCCAGCGCTCGCCGCGCGGCGCGATGTGCGTGACCGCCGTGCCTTCGTAAAAGCGCGCGCCGTGCTTTTGCGCGGCGAGTCGAAACGCCGTGGTGGTGCGAAACGGCAGCGCATAGCCGTCGCGCTCGACCCAGATGCCGCCCGTCACGTGCTTCGCCAGTGCCGGTTCGAGTTCGAGCACGGTCTCGCGGTCGATCAGCTTTTCATGCGTGAAGCCGAGCGATTCGAGCAGCGCGACGCGCTCGCGGCACGCTTCCAGTTCGGCCTCGGTTTCGGCAATCTTCAGTTGCCCGGAAGGAACGAAACCGCCGTCGTCGCCGATGGTGTCGGGCAGCGCGTGCCAGATTTCGCGCGACATGAGGGCGAGCGGGATCTCGGGGAGCGGGCGGCCGAGCGTGCGCACGCCGCCCGCGTTCACGCCCGACGAGTGGCGGCCCACGTAGTCGGCTTCGAGCACGATCACGCTCGCGCCGCGCCGCGCCATGTGAAAGGCGCTGCTCGAACCATGCAGGCCGCCGCCGATCACGAGCACGTCCGCTTCCTGGATGGCGCTCGCGGGAGGAGTTCGGGCGTCATTCACCGGCGAGTTCTCCGAGCGTAAGCGGCTTGATCGGCGGGCGGATGCGGTAGTAGCCCACCTCGGCAGGTGGCACCTTGCGTGCCTCGGCGATCACTTCGGTCACGGTGAGGCCGCACATGCGGCCCTGACACGGCCCCATGCCGCAGCGGCCGAACGACTTCGCCTGGTTCGGGCCGAGGCAGCCCAGGCCGACGAAGCCGCGCAGCTCGCCCGCCGTCACCTCTTCGCAGCGGCAGACGATGGTGCTGTCGGCGGGGATGCGGTTCGCGTCGCGCGGGCGGTAGAGGCTGTCGAGGAACGGGCGGATGCGCATTACGCGGTCGAGTTCCGCGCGATGGGGCGCGGCCTCGCGATCGCGCGCGGCTGCGTCGATCGAGCCTAGCTGTGCTGCGGCGGCAAGCGCCGCGAGCACGCCCTGTTGCGCTGCGGCCAGGGCTCCGCCGATGCCCGCGCCGTCGCCGGCCACGAAGATGCCGGGCACATCCAGCTCGCCCCATGCATCCGTTTGCGGTGTGAAGCAAAGCTGCCCGTTGTCCCAGCGATGCGCGGCGCGCAGCGCCTGCGTGAACTGCGTGTTCGGCACCACGCCCTGGTGCAGCAGGATCACATCGGCCTCGATACGGTGTGCGCGGCCTTGCGACGTGAACGTGAGCGCGGCTGCGCGCTGCACGCCGTCGCTGCCCTGGCGGCCTTCCACCGCGAGGTCGTCGGCGGCTTCGAAAATGGGCACCCTGGCCTCGCGCAGCGTGCGGATCAAATGCAGGCCCTTGCTCAGGAAAGGCCACGAGCGCAGCGCCGCAAGCAGGTGGCGTTTCGCGCGCCAGCGGTCTTCGTGGCGCGTGGTGTCGACGAGCGCGCGAATCGGCACGCCTGCCCGTACGTATTGCCAGCCGAGCAGGTAGAGCAGCGGCCCGCACCCCGCGAGCACGGGCGGCGAGGCGGGCACTTCGCCCGCGCTCTTCAGCAGGATTTGCGCCGCGCCCGCGGTGAGCACGCCGGGCAGGGTCCAGCCCGGAATGGGAAACGGCCGCTCCAGCGCGCCGCTCGCGAGAATCACGCGCTTCGCCTGGAAGCTGCCCACCTTGCCGTCCTTGAGGTAGTGAACGGCATGTTCGCGCGTGACCTGCCATACCGAGGCGTGGGCGACATGGCGCGCGCCGGAATGCGTGAGCGCCTGGGCGATGGCGTCGCCCGCCGCGTAGTCGGGGCCGAGTATCTCTTTGCGGCGCGCGTCGGCGCGGCCTATCGCGCGATAGATCTGGCCGCCCACGGCGTCCTGCTCATCGATCAGGACCACTGACAGTCCGGCTCGCGCCGAACGGGTGGCCGCGCTCATCCCGGCAGGACCCGCGCCGACCACGACCACATCGACGGCTTGTGCATTGAAATCGGCTTTGGCATCGCCTTGATAATCACCGGGCATGAGCGTTCTCCTCGAGCGTGTCGGCATTCGTGCCGGGTTCGGGCGGCAGGTCGCGCGCGCCTTCCTGCGAGCGGATCTGCATGCCCGCGCGCACGGGCACCATGCAGCTCTGGCGGCTCGGCACGCCGTCTATCTCGACAAGGCATTCGAAACACGCGCCCATCATGCAGAACGGCGCGCGCGGTGCACCCGAAACGGGCGTCGCGCGAAAGCGCGATACGCCCGCGGCGAGCAGCGCAGCGGCGACGGAGCGGTCGGCGGGCACGGACAGCGGCTGGCCGTTGAACCAGATATCGACGCGCGTTTCGGCGTCGGAGAGCGTCTTGAACAGCGGCGCGGCCGCCTGGGTAGATTGGGCTGTCATGGCGGAATTAGTGAGCGAGGATCGGTTCGGCCGCCGCGTCGGTGGCGAAGCGGCGCGCGGAAAAAGCGGGCAGTTCGGCGGGCATCGGGCCTCCCGTGATCCACGGCGCGATGCGCAGCGCGTGGGCCGCGGCGAGCGTCACGCCGCTATGGCAGGTGACGACGAAGGCACCCGGATGCGCCTCGGACTGGTCGTAGATCGGAAAGCCATCGGGGCTGTACACGCGCAGTGCGGCCCACATGCGCACGAGCCGGACATGGGCGAGCATGGGAAACGCCCGCACGCCGCGCGCGGCGATCTGGCGCAGGATCGGCGTGGTGGTGAAGTCGTTGAAGCCGGCTTCTTCCATCGAGTCGCCGAACTGCACCGTGCCTTCGTCGGTCTGCCGCACGTTGATGGTCGGGTAGCGCAGAAACGGCTCGACGCGCTCGCTTACGAGCACCTGGCCGCGATTGGGCGCAACGGGGGCATTGAGGCCCACGTGCGGTGCGAGCGCGCGATTGCCGAGGCCGGCCGCGAGCACGACGCGCGCAGCGTGATACACGCCGCGCCGGCCTTGCACGCTGAACCCGCCCGGCCCGGCGGCGATACGCTCGGCGCGTTCGCCCGAGACGAGCCGTACTCCGCGCCGTTGCATCGCGACATGCAGCGCGCGCAGCAGCTTGAGCGGGTTGACGTGGCCATCCATCGGCGTATAGCTCGCGCCAACGACTGCCGGGCCGATGCCGGGCAACTGCTCGCGCAGCTCGCGATGATTTAGCAGTTCGAACGGATAATCGCCGATCTCGGCCTGCAAGGTGGAGAGCCGTTTATGGCGCTCGGCGAGTTCTTCGTCCGAGAAGCAGATATGAAAGCCGCCGGGCTGGCGCAGCGCGACGTCCACACGCGCCTCGTCGGCGAGGCTTTGCGCGAGCAGCGGCCAGCGCTGTGCCGAACTGCGCGACCAGCGCGCGTAGGGCGAAAGGCCGTAACCCTTGCCCTGAATCCAGACGAGGCCGAAGTTGCCGCGCGAGGCGCGAAAGCCGCCGTCGTCCTCGTCGAGCACGGTCACGCGCGCGCCTTCGCGGGCGAGCCCATAGGCCACGGCGGAGCCCACGAGGCCGCCGCCGATCACGAGCACGTCGGGGCTCGCGGTGGAGTTCTGTGTCATCGGGCTTCTCCGATCAGGATGCGGTCCAGCCCGACCATGCGATCGAGCAGTAGCATCAGCAGGATCGTGCCGACGATCAGCACCGCCGAGACCGAGGTGACGAGCGGATCGATCGTCTGCGCGATCTGGTTGTACATGGCGACGGGCAGCGTGGTGGTGCCGGGGGTCGCGACGAAAATGGTCATGGTGAGCTCATCGAAGCTCTGGATGAACGACAGCACCCAGCCGCCCGCCACGCCGGCGCGGATCATCGGCAGCACCACGCGGCGGAATGCCGTGAAGCGGCTCGCGCCACACGAAAGCGCTGCGCGCTCGGCGTCGCGATCGAGGCCGACCGCAGAAGAAAGCGTGAGACGCAGCGCATACGGCAGCACGATCACCACGTGCGCGGCGACGAGTGCCCAGAACGAGCCGTTCAGGTTCAGCAGCGAGAGAAAGCGCAGGAACGCGATGCCGAGCACCACGGCGGGAATCATCATCGGCGAGAGGAAGAAACTCACCAGCGCACCGCGGCCCGCGAAGCGGTAGCGCGCGATGGCGAGCGCGGCGGGCACCGCGAGCGCCACGCCGATGGTCGCCGCGGCGAACGCGAGGCGCACGGAGAGCCAGAAGGCCGAGACGATGTCGCCGTTCTGCAGGATCGCGCGAAACCAGCGCAGCGAGGCGCCGTCGAACGGCATCGAGATATAGCCCTTGTCCGTGAAGGCCACGAGCAGCACCACGACGATGGGCGCGAGCATGAAGGCGAGAAAGAGCGCGTTGAACGCGAGCCCGAGGCATCCGTTGCGTTTCATGGAATGGCTCCTCAGTCGAAGATGTGCTTGAAACGGCGTTCGGCGAGACGGCTGCAGCCCATCACGATCGCCACGTTGGCGATCAGCAGCAGCACGGCAATGCTCGCGCCCAGCGGCCAGTTCAGGGTGCCGAGGAACTCGTCGTAGGCGGCCGTGGCGACGACCTTCAGGCGTCGTCCGCCGATCAGCGCGGGCGTGGCGAACGCGGAGGCCGAAAGCGCGAACACGATGATCGAGCCCGAGAGCACGCCCGGCATGATCTGCGGCAGGATCACGCGGCGGAACACGCGCAGCGGCGAGGCGCCGAGCGAGCGCCCGGCCCATTCCACCTGCGGATCGAGCTTTTGCAGCGTCGCCCAGACCGACATCACCATGAACGGCACGAGCACGTGCGTGAGCGCGATGATGGTGCCCGTCATGGTAAAGACGAGGCGAATGGGCTCGTCGGTGATGTGCAGGGCTTGCAGCGCGTGGTTGAGCACCCCGTTGTTGCCCAGCAGGATTTGCCAGCCGAGCGTGCGCACCACCACCGAGATCAGCAGCGGGCCAAGCACGATCAACAGGCAAACGGATTGCCATGGCCGGCGCATGCGCGCGAGCACCAGCGTTTCGGGCACGCCCAGCACGATGGAAAGCAGCGTGACGGCGAACGCGAGTCCTGCCGTGCGCAGGAATATTTCGCCGTAGTAGGGATCGCTCAGGACCTCCAGGTAATTGGTGACGGTCCAGCCGCGTTGCACACCCGCGAGGTCGCTGAACACGTGAAACGACAGCACGAAGGTGAGAATGAGCGGCACCAGCAGCAGCGCGAGGAACAGCAAGAGCGCGGGCGCGGAGAGCAGCCACGGCGCGGCGCCCGGGCGCGAGTCGTCAAGCGTTGCCATGAGCGCCCTCCCGCGTGAGCACGCGCAGATCGTCGTCGGTCCAGGCGAGTCCGACTTCGTGGCCTTCCTCGGGCGGCGGTGCGCCGTGGTTGGGCTGCGCGACATGAAACTTGCCGAGCGAGGTTTCCACGACGAGCAACCATTGATTGCCCACGAACACGCGCGTCGTCACGCGCCCCATGAGGCGCGCGTCGCCGTTGGCCAGATGCACTTTTTCGGGGCGGATGTACACGTTCACGGCGCCCGCCACCTCGCGGCCTTCGTGCGGCACGTGCAGCATCGTCCCGCCTACTTCGACCTCGGCGCAACGCGGATTGCGGCGCAGCACTTCGCCCGCGAGCGTATTGGTGCGGCCAAGAAAGGTGGAAGCGAAGGGCGTGGCCGGGCGCTCGTAAGCGTCGAACGGCGTGCTCAACTGCGCGATGGCGCCGCCGTGCATGACGGCGATGCGGTCGCTCATCGTCATCGCTTCCACCTGGTCGTGCGTCACGAGAAGGGTCGTGATGCCAAGGCGTTTCTGGATGGCGCGCAGTTCGATATGCATCTCTTCGCGCAGCTTGGCGTCGAGGTTCGACATCGGCTCGTCGAGCAGCAATAGTTCGGGCTGCATGGCGAGTGCGCGGGCGATCGCCACGCGCTGGCGCTGGCCGCCCGAAAGCTCCTTCGGAAAGCGCGCGTCGAGCCCGCGCAAACGCACGAGTTCCAGCGCTTCGGCAATGCGCTCTGCGCGTTGTGCGCGCTTCATCTTGCGCATCTCCAGACCGAAGCCCACGTTACCGGCCACGGTCATGTGCGGAAAGAGCGCATAGCTTTGAAACACCACGCCAATGCCGCGTTTCTCCGGGCGCTCGTGGGTGATATCGCGGCCATCGAGCGTGATGCGGCCCGTGCTCGGTGTGACGAAGCCCGCGATCATCTGCAGCGTGGTCGTCTTGCCGCAGCCCGAGGGCCCGAGCAGCGAGAGAAACTCGCCGCGCGCGACCGTGAGGTCGAGCCGCTCGATCGCCGTGAAGTCGCCGTAGCGCTTCGAGATGCCTTGCAGGGTGAGGAAGCTCATGAGCGTCGGTCCTCGCTTTGCGTTGGGTGCAGGGCAGGGAGCGCGCGCATCAGCGCTCGACCGAACGGTTCCAGCGCTCGGTCCACTCGGTGCGATGCTCGTTGATGGTGGTCCAGTCCATCGCCGTGAGCTTCGCGATCTGGTCAGGCCCGTAAGGCACGCGCGCGGCCACTTCGGGCGTGAGCTTGACGGTCTTGTTGACGGGGCCGAGACCGATGTCCGCTGCCTGCTGCGCCTGCACTTCGGGGCTCAGCAGGAACTGGATGAACTGCTGCGAGAGTTGCGGCTGTGCGTTCTGCGCAATGGAGCACGCAGCTACCTGCAGCGCCACGCCGCCTTCCTTCGGGTAGATGAACTTGAGCGGGAAGCCGGTGTTTTGCAGCGCCACTGCGCGGCCGCTGCCGTAAGGCGCGATGATCACGTCGCCGGACTGCATGAGGCCGTCCATTTCTCCGGGCGTGGGCGCCCACGAAAGCACGTTGGGCGCGACCTGCTTCGTCATGGCCTTGAAGCCCGGGTCGATGTCCTTCTCGCCGCCGCCGTTCAGGCGCGCGAGCATCACGAGCGTATGCAGCCCGTAGGTGTTGGTGATGGGCGGCACGCCGAGCTTGCCCTTCACGCGCGCGTCTTCGAGCGACTTCCACGAATCGGGCGCCGGCAGGCCGAGCTTTTTGAACGCCTGTTCGTTATAGCCGATGCCGGTTGCCACCATGCCCACGCCCACCGCGGTCGGGCCAATGTGGGCGAGCGGATAGAGGTCCTTCATGACGGGGGCGTCGTCGAGCTTGCCGCACAGGCCGAGTTGCATCGCCTGATACATCGGGCCGTCGTCCATTACGGCGACGTTGATCTGCTCGTGGCCCTTTTGCGCCTCGAGCTTGGCGAGCGTGTCGCTGGAATTGCCCGCCACGTAGACGATCTTGACGTCATGCGCCTTTTCGAACGCCGGGATGATCTTCTGACGATAGAGCTGCTCGTTGGAGCCGCCGACGTTGGCGACGTACAGCGTGGTTTCGGCCTGGGCGAGCGAGGCTGCAGCGAGCGTGCCGGCGACGGCGAGTGCGACGAATGCGGTTTTGTGGGGGGAGGTTGAACGACGGCGCATCGCGGCTTTCATGACGACGATCTCCATTCGATTGTGGGGAGCGGCGAACC
The DNA here is from genome assembly GCF_024206515.1 of Paraburkholderia sp. CNPSo 3281. Taxonomy (NCBI): domain Bacteria; kingdom Pseudomonadati; phylum Pseudomonadota; class Betaproteobacteria; order Burkholderiales; family Burkholderiaceae; genus Paraburkholderia; species Paraburkholderia sp. CNPSo 3281. Next base: position 236,857 of record NZ_JAMBPS010000007.1, read on the forward strand.
GGACAGTGCGCCGATGCATCGCAGTCTGTGCCGGGCTGGCCATATCGTCCAATACGAATAAAATGCCAACCTATACGGGAATGATATGGACCAGGGTTAGGCCCTGGCGCAAGAATCAGGGTTATGCCCAGGAGAGATCATCTTGAATCTGAAGCACGTCGAGGCGTTTCGCGCGGTGATGGTGTCGGGCTCGATGACGGCCGCCGCGAAGGCGCTCTACACCTCCCAGCCCAACGTGAGCCGCCTGATCGGGCAACTGGAGCGCGAGACCGGGCTCACGCTGTTTCAGCGCGTGGGCATCCGCCTCATTCCCACGAGCGAGGGCAATGCGTTTTTCCGCGAAGTCGAGCGTGCGTATGTTGGCCTGCAAGGCCTCAGCACCGCCGCCGCGCAAATCCGCAATCTCGGCAGCGGGCGTCTGCGCATTGCCGCCATGCCGTCCGCGGGGCTCACGCTCGTGCCGCATGCCATCGACAAGTTCCGCCGCCTCTATCCGGGCGTGACGGTCTCGCTGCACGTGAATACATCGGGCACGGTGAACCACTGGACCGGTTCGCAGTTCTGCGATCTGGGCGTGGCGGTGTACATCAGCGAAGCGTCGAACTGCGAGGTCGAATTGCTCTCGAAGGTCTCGGCTGTATGCGTGATGCCGGCCTCGCACCCGCTCGCGAAAAAGGCCATGATCCGGCCTGCCGATCTGGAGGGGGAATCGTTCATCTCGCTGTGCCACGGCGACGGCACACGCACGCAGATGGACGAAGTGTTCCAGCGCGCGGGCGTGGAGCGCGTGCTCGCCATCGAGGCGCAGTACACGGCGATCTGCTGCGAGATGGTCCGCTGCGGCATGGGTGTGACGCTCGCGCATCCCATCGTCGCGCGTGATTTCGCTGGGCCGGACATTGCGATCCGGCCGTTCTCGCCGGCTGTGCTGTTCCCCACATACTTGCTGTTTCCGCCGAACCGGCCGCGCGAGCGTCTCGTGGCCGAATTCGTCGAGGTGCTGCGCGAACACCACGACGGTTTGATTGCGCAGGTGAAAGCGGCCGACCGCGCACCCGCGCGCAAACGCGCGAAGAATGCGGCCGCTTGAGGCGCGCGATCAGGCGTTGTTTTTCGCGCCGCGCTTTTTCTGTGCCGCGCGCTCCACGAGATGCTCGACCATGCGCTGCGCCGCGGGCTGCAGCGTGTCGAACGCACGGAAGCAGACGATGAAACGCCGCCGCGCCCAGGCATCGGTGAGGGCTATGGTGTGCACGTCCATGATGCGCCGGTAGGTGTTGCTCACCTCCTGGGGCACGACGCTGATGCCGAGGTTGGCGGCCACCACGCGGAACGCCGCATCGAGCGTCGACACCACCGCGCGATAGGCGACCGTGCGTCCGCTGCGCGCCGCCGACTGCCGCAGCATCGTATGCACGGCCGTGGAGGTCGGCAGGCCCACGTGCTCGTAATCGAGCGTCTCCTCGAAGGCGATGGTGCGGCGTTTCGCGAGCGGGTGCTCGGGATGCACGGCGAGTACGAGCCGGTCTTCGCGCCAGGGGCGCGATTGCAGTCCCCCGAGTTCCACGTTGTCCCAGCACACGCCTAGCGAGGCCGCGCCGTCGCGCACGCGCTCTACGAGTTCGTGCGAGGTGCGCTCTTCCACGTTCACGCGGATGTTCTTGTACTCGGGCAAGCGCATGAACGACGCGAGATCGTCGAGCAGGGCCTCGGCGATCGCGGACGCCGAGGCGCATACGCTCACACTGCCCGAGAGGCCGCTGCCGAGCGCGGCGACGTCGCTGGCGGCGCGTTCGAGCGTGAAGATCACGCTGCGCGCATGCTCGAGCAGTGCGAGACCCGCCGCGGTGGGCTGCACGCCGCGGCGTGAGCGCATGAGCAGCGGCACGCCGAATTCGCTTTCGAGCTGGGCGATGCGTTTGCTGATGGCGGAGGGTTCGATGTGCTCCTCGCGCGCCGCGCGCCCCATGTTGCCGTGCTCGCACACGCTCACGAGAAGGCGCAGGGTCTTGAGGTCGATGTCGTGCACGGTGTCTCCTGACTGCGTTTTGTGTGTTTCCGGATTGGAATTTTGACGCTTCCAAAATACCGCTTTATGTATTTTGCGGAATGACTAAAGTTAGCACATCGCTGGAGACAAAAACGGAGACACCTTCATGCCCCCATTACCTCAGTGGGCCCAGACGCGTGCCGTGATACGCGAAGTCGGCCTGCGCGACGGCCTGCAGAGCATCCGGACGGTGCTGCCTACCGCGCACAAGATCGAATGGATCCGCGCAGCGCACGAAGCCGGCCAGCGCGAGATCGAAGTGGGTTCGTTCGTGCCTGCGCGCCTCCTGCCGCAACTCGCCGATACGGCGGAACTCGTCGCTTACGCCAAGACGCTGCCGGGTCTCTTCGTCTCGGTGCTCGTGCCGAACCTGAAGGGCGCCGAGCGTGCGCTGGAGGCGCAAGCGGACCTGATGCTCGTGCCCCTTTCCGCGAGTGAGGCGCACAGCCTCGCGAACCTGCGCAAGACGCCCGATGAAGTCGTGGCCGAAGTGGCGCGCATACGCGCCGCGCGCGATGCGAGCGGCGCGAAGACGCTGATCGAAGGCGGCATCGGCACGGCGTTCGGCTGCACGCTGCAAGGGCGCGTCGAGCCTGCCGAGGTGCTGCGCTGCATGCAGGCGCTGCTCGACGCGGGCGCGGACCGCGTGAGCCTCGCCGACACCGTGGGCTACGCGAACCCCGCCGCCGTGCGGGAACTCTTCGAAGCCGCGCGCGAGATCGCGGGCGAGCGGCTGTGCTGCGCGCACTTTCACGACACGCGCGGCCTCGCGCTCGCCAACGTCTATGCGGCACTGGAGGCGGGCGTCACCCGCTTCGACGCCACGCTCGGCGGCATCGGCGGCTGTCCGCATGCGCCGGGCGCGAGTGGCAATGCATCGAGCGAAGACCTCGCGTTCATGCTCGCCGACATGGGCATCGACACTGGCATCGACATCGAACGGCTGCTGGCGCTGCGCGCGCGCGTGGCCCAGTGGCTGGAGGGCGAAACGCTGCACGGCACGCTCTGGCGCGCCGGCCTGCCGAAGACCTTTGGCGCAATCGCGCATCATGCCTGACTAGTTTGAGATCCTTATGAATACGCAAAACCGTTTGCCGCTCGACGGCGTGCGCGTCGTCGAATTCACGCACATGGTCATGGGCCCCACCTGCGGGATGATTCTCGCGGACCTGGGCGCCGAAGTCATCAAGATCGAACCGCCCGGCGGCGACAAGACGCGCAATTTGCCGGGCCTCGGCATTGGGTTTTTCCGCTCGTTCAATCGCAACAAGAAGAGCGTGGTGCTCGACATCAACACCGAATCGGGCCGTGCAGCAGCCGTCGAGCTGATCGGCGAGTGCGACGTGATGCTCGAAAACTTCCGGCCCGGCCTCATGGAAAAGCTCGGCCTCGATTACGCCACCCTCTCGCAGCGCTATCCGCGCCTCATCTACGTCTCGCACAAGGGCTTTTTGCCGGGCCCGTATGAAAAGCGTCTCGCGCTCGACGAAGTCGTGCAGATGATGGGCGGCCTCTCGTACATGACCGGGCCTGCGGGTCGGCCGCTGCGCGCGGGAACCTCGGTGAACGACATCATGGGCGGCATGTTCGGCGCGATCGGCGTGCTGGCCGCGCTGCGCGAGCGCGACGCGACCGGGCGCGGACAGGAGGTGCAGAGCGCGCTGTTCGAGAACTGCGTGTTCCTGAGCGCGCAGCACATGCAGCAATACGCCATGACGCATGAAGCACCGCCTCCCATGCCTTCGCGCGTTTCGGCCTGGAGCGTGTACGACGTGTTCACGCTTGCCGAGGGCGAACAGCTTTTCATCGGTGCGGTGAGCGACAAGCAGTTCGTCACGCTGTGCGACGTGATCGGCTGCCCGCAGCTTGCCGATGAGCCGCACTTCGCGACCAACGCGTTGCGCGTGGCGGTGCGGCCCGAACTGCTCGAACGCCTCGGCGCCGTGCTTGCCACGCAGCAGGCGGGCGAACTCATGCCGCGTCTCGAGGCGGCCGGCATTCCGTACGCGCCGATCGTGCGCCCCGACCAGTTGCTCGACGATCCGCACCTCAAGGCGAGCGGCGGACTCGTGCCGATGCAGACCGACGACGGCGGCACGACCGAAGTCGTGCTGCTGCCGCTCATGATGGGCGGCCGCCGTCCCGGCGTGCGTCAGCCGCTCGCGCGGGTGGGCGAGCATACCGAAGAGGTGCTGGCGCGCCTGAAGTCGCACGCAGCGCCCTGAGCCAGCGGCAGACGAAGTAGAAGCAGTACGTTCGCGGTTCCCCCCCGCCGGTCTGCCATACGGCTGCGCGTGCCACGAGCCGCCAGAAGCTCGCACGCGCCGCGCGCTCGCGGACCGACGTTCAGAAGAATGACGCCCGGCGAGGCGTCGTCACGGAGACAAGCATGCAACGAACCCTCGGCGCGGACGCCCCGCTCGACGCCGTCACGGCCCCGCCCACAGGCAATCGCGCAGCGGCAGCGCTTTCCGCGCGGCTCGACCGCCTGCCCGCCACGCGCCAGCTCTGGATGCTGGTCATGTTGATTTCGCTGGGCGGCTTCTTCGAGGTCTACGATCTCATCTTCACGGGCTATATCGCGCCGGGCATGGCAAAAAGCGGCATGCTGCAAACCACGACGCATGCATTCTTCGGCTTCAACGGCATCGGGGCCTTCGTGGCCGCGACTTTCTCGGGTCTGTTCATCGGCACATTCTGCTTCGGCTGGCTGCCCGACCGCTTCGGACGACGAAGCGTCTTCACCTTCTCGCTGCTCTGGTATTCGGTGGGCTCGGTGGCGATGGCGTTTCAGCATACCTCGCAGGGGCTGATCCTGTGGCGCTTCATCACCGGTATCGGCGTGGGCATCGAGATCGTCACCATCGACAGCTATGTCACGGAGATGGTCCCGCAGCAGATGCGCGGGCGCGCCATGGCGCTGAATCAGGCGATCATGTTTTCGGCAGCGCCCATTTCGGCGTTGCTTTCGTGGTGGCTCGTGCCGCAGGCGCCGCTCGGTCTCGACGGCTGGCGCTGGGTCGTGCTCGCCGGTTCGCTCGGCGCGGCGATCGTGTGGTTCGTGCGCCGCGCCGTGCCCGAAAGCCCGCGCTGGCTCGTCACGCACGGTCAAACGGAGGCGGCCGAACGTGTGATCGCGCAGATGGAGCAACGCGCCGTGCGCGAAAGCGGCAAGCGCTTGCCCGAGCCTTCGCCCACGCTCGTGCTGCCCGCGCATCGGCGCGCTTCACTCGCGGAACTCTGGAAGCCGCCATACCGTGCGCGCCTCATCATGCTGATCGCGTTCAATCTGTGCCAGGCGGTGGGCTATTACGGTTTCGCAAACTGGGTGCCCACGCTCCTGATCGGGCAGGGCGTGACCGTGACGAAGAGCCTGCTCTACGCGGTCGTGATCGCCATTGCGCTGCCGTGCGGGCCGCTGCTCGCGATGCTCGTGGCCGATCGCATCGAGCGCAAGTGGCTCATCGTCGGCTCGGCGTTCGCGGTGATCGTGTTCGGCTTGCTGTTCTCGCAGGCGCGCGGGCCGCTCGCGCTCATTTCACTCGGTGTCCTGATCAGTCTTGCGGGGCAGACCATTTCCGTGTGCTATCACGCATACCAAGCCGAGCTCTTCCCGACAGCGGTACGTTGCAGCGCCAACGGTATCGTCTATTCCGCGAGCCGCGTGGGCGCGATGATGTCGGGTTTCATCATCGCCGCGTTGTTGCGCGATTTTGGCGTGAGCGGTGTGTTCGCCGGCATCACCGTGTGCATGCTCGCGGTGATGATTTCGATCGGCGGGTTCGGGCCCCGCACGAATGGCGTGCGGCTCGAAGAGCTTTCGGCGTGACGTGGAAGAGGCGTGCCGGCCGGCACGCCCGCTAATGCAACGCTCAGGCCGCGGCGATCACGTCGATGCGCAGCGTCGGGCCGCCTGCCGCGATTTCGAGCAGACGATCGACGTTCGGGTGCGCGCCCGGGCGGTTGCGCGCGTCGGCAGTGTGCTCGGCGAACACGGCGAGGCCATGCTCGGCCGAGTTGGTGTCGAGCGTGCCGAAGGCTTCGCGCAGATAGTGGTAGACCGCGAGCGAGCCCTGCTTGCCGGGCTTGTTTTCGATGCTCGCGGCGACGTTGCCCTGAGCGTCCACGAGATCGATGCGCTCGATGCCGTCGATGCCCGGCAGCAGTGCGAGATTGTCCTTGAAGACGGCGCCCGTTTGAATTGCCTGAATCACTGAAAACACTCCGTTGGTTCGATAAATGGCTTTTGTGGAGCCGTATCTTAGCCGATCGGGGCGTTAGGCAGGTCGATGTACTAGGCTGCGGTGCGTCGCGTAGGCTTCGATCGGCGAGGGCGTGAGCGTTGCCGACCGCGAATTGTGGTCGATAGACGCGCGTCGAACACCATTTCGGATTCGAGGCGCTGTCGCATAAAAAGGATCGGAAACGGACTAGCGCTCACGTTCGCGATTGACGAGCCGCTCGACACGCATGCGCCCGGGCGGCTCGAAATAGGTTCCGAAGCGAACCAGCCCGGCCTTCCTCAGATGGCAGACCATCGTGAAGCTCACGAGGAGTCCCGGATCGGGCTTGTCGCTGATCTCAATGTCGATCGAACGCAACCGTGGCTCGAACTTGAGCAGGGTGTTTTCCATCTGGTTGCGCAAATCGTGAACTGACGCTGGCAGGTTCTTGTAGACGTCGGTCAGGTCCGGCAATCCAAAGTCGGGCACATGCTTGAGCGCACCCGCCCGCGTATTCAGGACCCGCCCAATATTTGCCTGGACGCTCAGGATTTCGAGCGTGTTGTCATCGTGATTCTCGAGCGCCTCGCCATTGATGTGGCCAAGCAGCATGTCGTAGAGGGACGGCCCTGTCGGCATGGCGAAGTCTCCCTTACCCGGATGTTGTTTCGTTCGTGACCGCGACCGGCTCGGCATGATCCACGAACTCAATCGTGAGACTGCCTTCAGCCGAACTCGACAGGACAATCTGCGCCGGCGTTGTGCCGCTCGCCATGCGAGTGAGCAGCTCACGCGAAACCGTCGGGAGTACGCGCTGGTTCAGGAAGGCATCGACGTTGCGTGCGCCAGAATCACGGGCAAGGCAAAGCTCGGCCATTGCCGCAATCAGGGAATCGTCGCAAACCAGTTCGACACCGTGCTGACGTTTCAGGCGCTCGGCCACCTTGTCGAGCTTCAGGCGCACGATGGCGCCGAGTGCGACGGAGTCGAGCGGCTTGTACACCAGCGTCTGAAAACGCGCGAGCAGCGCCGGCTGAAAGTGCTCGACGAGCTGTGGGCGGATGGCCTCGAGTAGCGCAGGTTGCGCGCTGTCCGGATTGTCGGCAGTCATCTCGTTGATCTGCGCACTGCCGAGGTTCGAGGTCATCAGGATCACGCAGTTGCGAAAATCAATCTCGCGTCCTTCGCCGTCGCGCATCGCGCCTCGATCGAATACCTGGTAGAACAGGTCCAGCACGTCACGATGGGCCTTTTCGACTTCGTCGAGCAGCACGACGCTGTACGGGCGTTGTCGCACCGCCTCCGTGAGCACGCCGCCGCGGCCATAACCGACATAGCCCGGAGGCGAGCCCTTGAGCTGCGAAACCGTGTGGGCTTCCTGATACTCCGACATGTTGATCGTGGTGAGTGCCGCCTCGCCGCCGAACAGCAGGTCGGGCAATGCCAGTGCGGTCTCGGTCTTGCCCACACCGGAAGGACCCGCGAGCAGGAACACGCCGAGCGGTGCGTGTTCGTTCTTCAATCCGACCTTGGCAGTGCGCAGGCTTTCCGCGAGCGCGACGAGTGCGTCGTCCTGGGCGACAACCCGTTTCGCGAGCTGCGCCTCGAGCGTGAGAAGATTCTGCAATTCGTCCTCGACGAGATTCCCAACCGGCACGCCGGTCCATTCGGCGACGACGCGCGCAACCGCCTGTGCGTCCACGTCCGCGAAAATCAGGGGTGTCTTGCCCTGGATACATTGGAGCGCCTGGTGTGCCTGCGCGAGGGAACCGGGCTCGCTGCCCGACGCAGAAACCCGTTGTTCATGCAGTTCACGCACGAACGCAAGTTCCTGGTCATAGCGCTGCTGCAACGCGTCAAGCGCGGCCTGCGCCTCGACGAGTGCCGCGCGAAGTTCTGCCTGACGCATCTCCCTCTCTGCGATGCCCGCCCGGGCGTCGTCTTCCATCGTCGAGCGTTCCAGCTCCAGCGCTGAGACGGCGGCGCGTGCGCGCTGCAGGTCGGCCGGGGGCGATTCGAGACCCATCCGTACGCGCGCTGCAGCGGTGTCGATCAGGTCGACCGCCTTGTCCGGCAATTGGCGCGCCGGGATGTAACGGCGCGAGAGCTTGACTGCGGCCACGAGCGCTTCATCGCGAATGTGCACGTTGTGGTATTGCGCGTAACGACTCTTGAGCCCGCGCAGCATCAGGCACGCTGCGTCGTCATCTGGCTCCTCCACCTTGATCATCTGGAAGCGCCGTTCGAGTGCGGCGTCGCGCTCGAAGTATTCCTTGTATTCCGACCAGGTGGTCGCCGCGATCGTGCGCAACTCGCCGCGCGCGAGCGCGGGTTTGAGCAGGTTGGCCGCGTCGGCACCGCCGGCGGCATTGCCTGCACCGATGAGCGTGTGCGCCTCGTCGATGAAGAGCAGGATCGGCACGCTACATGCCTGCACCTCGTCGATCACGTTCTTCAGACGCTGCTCGAATTCGCCTTTCACGCCGGCTCCCGCTTGAAGCAGGCCAAGGTCGAGCGTGAGGATACGCACATCGCGGATCACGTTGGGCACCGTGCCTTCGGCCACACGAAGCGCAAGGCCTTCGACGAGCGCCGTTTTTCCCACACCCGGCTCGCCCACGAGGATGGGGTTGTTCTTGCGCCGGCGCGCGAGCACGTCGACCGTCTGCTGGATCTCGCGATCGCGGCCAAAGACCGGATCGATCTTGCCGTCTCGCGCCTTAGCGGTGATGTCGATCGCAAAGCGGGCCAGTGCGTCACTCTCAACGCTGCGCACGACCGTCGGCGTTGCCTTTGCCGACTCCGCAGGATCTGCACTGCCGGCCGCTGTCGCCGCGGTGACAGCGGCCGTTTGCGGTTCTGGCCGTTCGGGCGGGTTCTCGCTCGAACGCGATCCCAGGCGCGGCAGCAGGCGCTGGATCTGCGCGCTGCTCACGGACAGCAGCGGCCACGTGGCGTGTGTGCGCAGCACGTGCGGCGCATCGACGATGGCTTGCAGTACGTGTCCCGAGCGGATCGTCGTCTCATGTGCATCGACGAGGGTGAGCGCATGAGACCAGGCGTCCTGCAGGACGGCGGCCAGTTGCGGGGAGAGTCCCGGCCGGCCGCGCAGGTTGCGCGGGGTGTGCTCGATGGCGCCAAGCAACGCGTTCCATAATGGGTCCACGTCCAGATCGTAGTGGTCCAGGATAGCGGGGATATCACCGTCGCCGGCTTCGAGCAGTTTGAGTAGCCAGTGCTCGACCGTGATTTCATCCGCAAGCCGTGTGTGACACAGACTTGCTGCTGCCTCGAGCGCCGCCGTGCAATGTGGATTGAGCCTGCGCAGGAGCTGGCTGATATCGCGGGAATGTGTGCTTCGATCGTTGTACAGGGTCATGTCGTGGCTGCCTGTGCGGGCGAAGGGGGAAGGGGGGCGGCCACTGGAAATGGCCGACCGGTGCAGCAAAAAGCACCAGTCCGCGTGCGCGGACTGGTAAAAGGGGGCCGTCATGCGGTGACGGCCGCCAGACCAGCGTCGGGATGCAGGGCTTAGGAGCGCTCGTTCCAGGTGTCCTTGTGGATGATGTTGCCGTCCTTGTATGACCACGTGATGGTCTCGTAACGCAACTCGACTTCCTCGAGGTGGTTGTGCTTCTCGTAGTCGGGGATCTTGATGTCGAGCATCCTCGGACGGACCGCCACGATCTTCACGTTCTCGAGCTTCGTGTTGAAGTATTCCTTCTCCTTGCCGGCGTCGTCGATCTTGTACCACTTGATCTCGGCCGACTTGAGCGTCTGACCGCTCGTTACCGCCTTGTAGAGATACGGCGTCGACGCGTCGGTTTCCTTCACGAGTGTGATCGGCGCGTGCACGCGCGTGCCGGTCAGCTTGCCGGTGTTGCCGTCGGTCGGAATATGCAGGTCGTGGTTGAACTGCGTGATCTCGATGCTGCCCTCGCGCCCCTGAACGGTCACGGAACCCTTAATGTCAGCGCCACCATCGTCCTTGAGCCACATGTATGACGGAATTGCCATTCCCTAACTCCCATTTTTCGTACTACGACAATCGCCCGGAGACAGTGAAAGTGACCGGGCTCACGAAACCCGAAGCCAGGGCTTCGGGGACAAACGCTCCTTACCTGGGCGCCGCTGCAGGCGCTGCCGTTTGCGAGGTGTCAGCCGCCGGGGCGGGCTGCGCCGCGTCGGGGACGAGCGTGATCTCTACCCGTCGATTCCTCGCACGCCCGGCGTCCGTGTCGTTCTCCGTAAGCGGCCGGGTGTCGCCGTAGCCCTGGATCGCGAATTGCGTGGCCGGGATGCCGGAGGCATCAACCAGCCAGTTGCGCACAGCCTGGGCGCGAGCGGTTGAAAGCAGCAGATTGCTATCGGGCTTACCGACGTTGTCCGTGTGGCCCGCCACGAGAATCCGCTTGTCCGGATGTGCCTTGATCATCTCGAGCGCATTGACCATGATCCGTGTCGAGCCGTCTTTGAGTTGGGCCTTGCCGCTGTCGAACAGCGACATGCTGTCAAGCGTGAGCACGGCCGGCGGCGGCGGGGGAGGCTGATAGGAGGCGATCGCGTTGTTGAGCGCCGGGATCAGTCGCGCGCCGCGGTACAGTCCGAACGACAGATCGAGCGGGACCCCCGTTCGTGCGTAGCGGTCGAGTTCGTCGCGATCGTTCACGAGGGTCCTAAGCGCTTCGCGCCGTGCCGCGTCGTGGTCGGCAGGAATATTCGAGTAACGCCCAAGATCTGCTTGAATGCGCGAGAGCAGCGTTTGATTGTTTTTTCCGGCACAGCAAAACGCAATGCCGGCCGCGCACGCGAACATCGCAAGGGCATGGATCAGCGCCACGAGGCGGGGCGATCTCCAGTGCCGCACAGGCAGGGCCTCGATCAGCGGCTGCGGTAGCGGCCATGGCGCAGGGGACGCAGGCGCCGTGTTGCGCACGACGCTCGTTTGCATTTCCACATCCACGTTCCATGGGCTGCCTGCACGGCCCGCGGGGCCGCAGTCAATCCAGCCGGCACCGAATAGCGCCAGCGGCATAGCCGGCTGCCGCGGGTCGGTAAGCGCGTGAAGCACGACGCGTTGCGTCCAGCCAATGAGCGACGCAAGTGCCGCGGCCCGCGTGGCCGCTTCATTGCGGTTAGGCACGCTCATGATCTCGTCTTCCGCCGCCCGTATCACGGTCTCGAACCGCTGCGCGTCAACCATGCGGGTAGCCGAAGAAACACCGTGCCATTGCGGCCCGGCAAGCCCCGCGGTTTCAGTTGTCAGTCGCTGATACACCGCGACATAGCCGGGAAGGGCGCGCGCGCCGAGCATGCGCGTGGCGTCGGCGACTGCCTGACGTGCCGCGCGCAGTGACTGGGTTAGAAGATCGACATCCGTGTATCTTGCCGGCACAACCGAGACCACGACGCCATCAGGGGCGCGCCCGTCACGCCACTGCTTCACGGCGATGGCCAGACGTGCTAGATCTTTGGGGCTGTCCACGCGTAGCCAGATTGCGCCTTCGCCAACATAGGCGAAACGCTCGCCTTCATTCCTGTTGAACAGTGCGGGCAGATCATCACCCGTCACCAGCACGAGCGGCATTCGGGTACGGAGGTCGACCGGTATGCCGGCCGTTGCTTGTCCAAGTGCGCAGAGTATCTGCGCGCCCTGCCTGCGCGCGATGGAAATTCGCCGGGTATACAGGACCACGAGCAGCATGGCGACAAACACGACCGCGCAGGAGAGCAGCCACGCAAGCACCGGTCCGATGCGCGCCACGAACCAGACCAGGATGAGCGCCAGAGCGCTTGCAAGAAGAACCTGCAGCCGGAACGGGTAATCGAGTCCTTCGTGGCCGCGAAGCTGCGCATCGTTGGGCATAGAGGTCAGCAGGGGCAGGTCTGACTTCACGGCTGCGCAACCTTTACCGACGGAATGTGCGTGACCTGCGCGTTGAGTGCGACGGCCCACGTACTCCAGATGACCGCTGCAACAACGCAAACGACTGCGGCTATAGCCCACGGCGAAAGCCTGTGGAACCAGTCAGAAAGCTGGCGTCCCGCACGGTCAGACATAAACGACCGCGTCTCATGTGGGCGAAGCGTCTTCAGGCGTGTGTTGAGCGCGCCCATGAGTTCGATGAGCCTGCTTTCGCCCTCGAGCGCGTAGCGCCCCTTAAAGCCCATGCCGAGGATCGCGGCGTAACCTTCGAGCAGGTCTGCATTCGGTGTCGCTTCCCGCAGGCGTGCCTCGATCCGGTCAATGACGAATTCGCCGGCGTCGTGCACCTTGAACCGCTCGACCTGAAACGGATTGAGTGCCCACGCTGCCCGGCTGCTTTCGGGGAGATGGCGCAGCGCCGTTTCATCGATCAGGCCGCACTGCGCGAGCGAGACTTCGCGCTTGACGTCTTCGGGATAGCAGTACTGCGTGAGGGCGTCCGAGAACTTCTGGATCAGCTTGCGGCAGTGGTTGCGGAACTGCTCCGCGTTTTTTACGGTTCCGTCGTCGCCGAGTGATGTGACGAGCAGTCCGGTGTCACGCAGCAGGTCCCGGATGCCCGGTGTGCTCGCGCGACGAAAGTCAGGCTCTGACGCAAGATGCGGGGCCGAGCCGGGGCGATCGGTCAGGACTTTCATGAGCGCAGCACCGCGTAAAGTTCAAGCGAGGCATCGGCGACCGACCCCGGCAAATAGATCTGACACGCTCTCGCTGCGAGCATCCTCTCGTATGCGGGGCTGCTGGAGTCCAGCGAAAAATACTGGTTGTCCAGCCGCACGGGAATGGCGCCGGGCACGCGTTGGACCGCCTTGAGTGGAATGCCAGGCAGTGCAGAATTGACGATGTGTTCGACATCATCCGGTGCGCCGATCTTGCACAGACGCGGAAACTGTTCGATCAGATCAAATGCAGTCATGCGCGCATTGACAGACAGGTACCAGTCGGACACACCATCGACGATGCGCTCGTCAAGGAACTGTCCAGTCCATGTCGTCGGGGTTTTGCGCGTGAGGCCAATTGGGATCACGCGGGACGGAATGATTGCATCGAGCAGTTCCCGGATCATCGATTCCAGCTTCGCGAACACGTCATCGGCGTGCGCGTGATCCCACGCGGGAATATCGGCAAGCTGCACGCCGGTGGAGAATGTCGTCAGGGCACTGACCAGCTGGGTGAGCGTGACATAAAGCTGCTCGGGTGGCCGCGCGGGATGCGACAAGAAGAGCCGCATTTGTGGCCACGCCGTGTGGATGCAGTGCAGCAGCCAGAACAGTTGCACGTCGGCCACGCCGTATTCGGTAACCTGCTCGACGCGTTCGCTGCGACGCGCGCCAAGCGCGAGGCTCTTTGCCTGCAGGATGTCCGCGAGGCGGTTGAGGCGCTCGATGTGCAGCGGATGACTGCCCAGCGTGAGGCACGGCGGTACGAAGCGGTGATCGACCTGGAACTGACCGTTCGCTGCGCGCGTGAGACGCGCTATTGCGCAGACAGTGTCATCGGCATGCGGCTCGAAATCGAAGAGCAGGCGCAGCGCGTGGCGTTCGACCGCAATCTCGGTCTCGGTCGTGCCGTTCAGATCCACGACCTTCACGAACTCGCGATAGGAGCGCCGCGGCCGCGCGAGCGCGGTCTCGTCAAAACGACAGTTGTTCCCATTGGCGTCGGGCAGCGCAAGCGCGGCGTAGACGGTCAAGCTCTGGCGATCCGCGGGGATACCCTGCGTCAGATCGCGTCCTCCGGGTATCGCGTCGCGGACCGTCGAGTCGAATGGGGTTCCGTCCGGCAGGCGCAGTTTGAGTTGCTCCAGTTTCAGCCGGCCCGTCTTGAGCGCTTCTTCATCCACGACGACACCCAGCGTGCCCCAAGGCTCAGCAAAAGCCGCGGCCACGAACTGCTGTACGGCGAATTCGGTCGCGCGCTCCATCTGCTGGAAGTGTTGCTGCGAAAGGATCAGGCCGTCGTGCCAGAGAGGTTTATGGATCCGCATAGATGTTGGTCTCTTGTGGTTCATACTTATCTTCTTTCAGACAGTGACTTCAATCGGAGATGTCGAACGGTTTTATACAAGGTAAACCGGAGTCTGTATTGAATTGAGTTTGAGATCTGACAAACGTTAACAACTCGCACAAAAATAATATGCTGATCGCGTATCTCGATATTTGCGGCGGCAAAATAACATGATGGATGTCAATTTAGAATGGCGATATTGGCTGGTGGGTTTTTCGCCAAAAATTTGCGAAATTTATTCAAAAATTAACAATTGAGTATTTATAGATAAGAGCGAAAAGAAATTCCAATTGACGGCATGCATGCAATCGGATTTAATGGGCCGTCGCAAACAGGTCGCACGAATGGAGACCACGCCATGGGGTGCCTTCAGTACTAGATCCTTGCGAGCATGCATGTAGGGGAGGACCGCACGTGCAGTACGCGACACCGCATCGCGACCGTCAAGTTCTGCGGAATCTTGAATCTTAATTAATTAGGCATACTATGGATAGCTTTCAGCGAGAAATCCCAAAAAGCCGCGTGTCGATTACTCTGGATCTTCACACGGGCGGAGCCCAGAAGAAGGTTGAGCTGCCACTCAAATTGCTTGTCGCCGCTAATTTTAGCGCGGGCGCGGAAAATGCACCGCTTGCCACCCGAAAGAAGGTCAACATCGAAAAAAACAATTTCGATGCCGTGCTCGGCGACTATGCGCCGAATTTGAAGTTTGGCGTCGAAAATACGCTGGCGGGAGATGGCGGCGAATTGCCCGTGAATCTCTCGTTCCGCTCATTGAAGGACTTCGATCCGGAGCAGGTGGCCCGGCAGATTCCCGAACTCCAGGCGCTGCTCGCCATGCGCAACCTGCTGCGCGACCTTAAATCGAATCTGCTGGATAACGGGACATTCCGCCGCGAATTCGAGAAGGTCCTGAAGGACAAGCGTCTGTCCGACAAACTGCGCGGCGAACTGGCGCAGGTCGCGACGGCTGCTACCCAGCCGGAAGGGCATGCCTGAACGGCGCCGCGCCAAAGCGGCATTCACCGCTTTCCGCAATCAGCTTGTGTTTCAAACGCAGACAGGAACAGCAATGAGCCAGAACAAAGCCGCCACGGGTGCAACCGAGACCGTTGTACTCGAGGGAGACAGCGTGTACGCCGCGCTGTGCAGCAAGATCAATCTCAAACCCGTCGCCGAGGCGCGCCCGCTTGAAGCGTTCCGCGACGGCGACACGCTCTCCGAAGCTTCGGCCGACGAGCGCATCGCGCGCGGTATGGGCGCGTTTCTCGAACTGGTGGCGAAGTCGAGCCAGCCGGTCGATCGCCTCGACAAGTCGCTGCTCGACTTCCATATCGGGCAGCTCGATCGCCAGATCAGTCGCCAGCTTGACGCGGTGATGCACGCGCCCGAATTCCAGGCGCTCGAAGGTCGCTGGCGCGGCGTGAAGATGCTGGTCTCGCGCACCGACTTCCGCCGCAACGCGCGCATCGAACTGCTCGACGTCTCGAAAGAAGCACTGCAACGCGATTTCGAGGACGCGTCAGAACTCATCCAGAGCGGCCTCTATCGCCTCACGTACATCGAGGAATACGACACGCCAGGCGGCCAGCCGGTCAGCGCGATGATCAGCGACTTCGAATTCGAGAATTCGCCGCAGGACATCGCCCTGTTGCGCAACGTCTCGAAGGTCGCGGCGGCAGCCCACATGCCGTTCATCGGCTCGGTCGGCCCGGCGTTCTTCGGCAAGAAGACGATGGAAGAAGTCGCTGCCATCCAGGACATCGGCAACTACTTCGACCGCGCCGAGTACATCAAGTGGAAGAGCTTCCGTGACACCGATGACGCCCGTTACGTAGGCTTGACCATGCCGCGCGTGCTCGGCCGCCTGCCGTACGGCAAGGATACGGTGCCGGTGCGCGCCTTCAACTACGAAGAAGCGGTGAAAGGCCCGGATCACAACCGGTATCTCTGGGTGAATGCCTCTTTCGCGTTTGCAGCCAACATGGCGCGCAGCTTCGTGAACAACGGCTGGTGTGTCCAGATCCGTGGACCGCAGGCGGGCGGCAAGGTCGAAGACCTGCCGGTCCATCTGTATGACCTCGGGACCGGCGCCCAGCCGAAGATTCCCACGGAGGTGCTCATTCCGGAGACGCGCGAGTTCGAGTTCGCGAACCTGGGTTTCATTCCGCTCTCGTTCTACAAGAACCACGACTTCGCGTGCTTCTTCTCGGCCAACTCGGCCCAGAAGCCGGCGCTGTACGAGACGAAGGAAGCCACGGCCAATAGCCGCATCAACGCGCGCCTGCCGTACATCTTCCTGCTCTCGCGCATTGCGCACTACCTGAAGCTCATCCAGCGCGAAAACATCGGGACGACGAAGGATCGCCGTCTGCTCGAACTGGAGCTGAACAACTGGATCAAGGGTCTCGTGACCGAGATGAAGGACCCGGGCGACGAGCTGCAGGCCTCGCACCCGCTGCGCGAGGCAAAGGTTACGGTCGAGGACATCGAGGACAACCCGGGGTTCTTCCGCATCAAGCTCTTCATCATCCCGCACTTCCAGGTGGAAGGCATGGACATCGGCCTGTCGCTGGTGTCGCAGATGCCCAAGGCCAAGGGGTGAACTCGGCGCTGCTCTGACGTTTTCGGTGCGAGCCGCCGGGGTACTCCTGGGTGCCTCGGTGGTGCTTTTGCGTTTTGCGTCTCCGGGAGGTTTTCGATGTCGTGGCTCATGCCGTTACAGGCTTATGAATTGAAGCTGGCGCCGCATCCGGCGCCGTTCTCCATCGTGAAATTTGCTGGCCATGACCGGATCAGCCAGCTCTACGAGTACGAGATTGAATTCACAAGTCCGATAGCGGGTATTCCGATGGATCAGGTGCTCGGGCGTTCGGCCCGGTTCATCATCGATCCGGTCGACCCAAACCTGGGTCACCTGCAGCGTATATTCGGCGAGAACGCTGCGAAGTTCAGCACGAAGCCGCCCGCACAGACCGTCCACGGCATCATCACGAAATTCGATGAGCACGAGACCTCCGCCGACGAGACGCGTTACCGCGTGAGGCTCGAGCCTGCGATCGCGGACCTCGACCGGGGCAGGACAAGCCGGCTGTTCCAGAAGCAGTCGGTCGAAGAGATCATTACCGAAACGCTGCGGCACTACGGTTACCGGGCCGGTGTCGACTTCAGGTTCAACCTGCGCGGCCAGTACAGGCGGCACGAGTACATCACCCAGTACCACGAGACGACGTTCGCGTTTATCCAGCGCATCTGTGCGGAAGAAGGCATCTGGTTTCGCTGGGAGCAGAAAAAGGATTACGCGGTGATGGTGTTCGGCGACGATCTGGATGCGTACGCGCGCAAGCAGCGTGGGGTGCCCTATCGTCGTGATTCGGGCCTTGAGAGCGTGGGTGCCGACTCGATCAAGTCGCTGCGGCGGCGCACCCGGCGCGTGCCGCAATCGGTGCGCCTGCATGACTACAACCATCGCCAGGCCGACGTCTCGCTGCTGGTCGAGGAGAACACGGCACGCGGGGACAAGACCACCAACGCTGTCGACTATCACTGGGGTGAGCACTACGAGACGCCGGAGGACGGCCAGCGCATTGCCCGCCTGCGGCACGAGGCTTACCTCGCAGGTCAGGTGACGTTCATCGGCACCGGCAATCCGTTCTGGCTGGAAGCCGGGGAGGTCATGCTGGTCGATCCGGTTCAGGTCGATGCGAAGCACGGGATCTTCATCACGTCGGTACGCTCGCACGGTGGGCGTAACAGGTCGTACCGCGTGACGTTCGAGGGGATTCCTTCGGATCGGGTCTGGCGAACATCCATGGACACGATCCCGAAACCGGAAATGAGGGGCGTCCTGCCGGCCCGGATTACATCACCCGGAAACTACAAATATGCCTATCTGACGGAAGAAGGCTGGTACGTCATCAAGCTGCCGTTCGATCTGGACGAGTGGAGTCCGGGTGGTACCAGCCGGCCGGTGCGGTTTGCCAAGCCCTACAGCGGCGACAACTACGGTCACCACTTCCCGTTGATCGATTCCGCGGAAGTGGCACTCGAATTTACGGCCGCGGATCCAAACCGGCCCATCATCATCGGAGCGATGCATGACAGCCTGCATCCGGATCTCGTCAACAATCTCAACAATACGCGCAATCTCATTCGCACGGCCGCGCAGAATGAGATGCGCATGGAGGACAAGGAAGGCGTCGAGCATATTCACCTGACGACGCCGTTTCAGACCAGCGAGCTCAACCTTGGGCATATGGTCGACGGCCAGCGCAAGGAGCGGGGACAGGGCGCCGAACTGCGGACCGACGGGCACGTGGCAGTCCGGGGGGCGAAGGGGGTTCTCTTATCCGCCGAAGCGCAACCAGGTGCCACAGGTTCGCAGCTCGCGATGGATGATGCGAACGCAACGCTCCAGCAGGCCAAAGAACTGCTGCGCTCGCTCAACGATTCGGCCAATGCCGCCAAGGCGTGGTTGGCTGAAATTGACCAGCAGCGCGACCTTATTGAACAGAGGCTCGTCGAGATCAAGAAGTCCGTGGTCGTCGCGAGTGCACCCGACGGCGTTGGCATCGCCAGCGGCCAGCACATGCAACTGGCGGCCAAGAAACACATATTCGTCACTGCCGGCCAGGGCCTCGACGTGGGGGTATTCAAGCGCATTACCTTTGCAGCCGGCGAGGCCATATCGTTGTTTGCAGCGAAACTTGGGATCCGGATTTTTTCGGCGAAGGGAAAAGTACAGGTTCAGGCGCAGGGCGACGAGCTGGAACTGATGGCGCTCAAGAACGTGGTGGTTAGCTCCTCCACAGGCGAAGTCATGATCACCGCGTCAAAAGGCATCACGCTCGGTGATGGGTCCGGCGCGTATATCAAGGTCGCCAATGGGCGGATCGAACTGGCCAGCCCAAGCGGTCAGATCTATGCGAAGGGCAATCTGGAAGTGGATGACGCAGCCGGCGGCAACTTCACGTTTCCGAACTGGAACGGTACACCGTTGAAAGATGTCAAGGACAACCTGGGTTTTGGTTTTTCTGAATAGGATAATTCATGGCAAACAGTTCGCCTGCGGCTACACCGACACAGTCCCTGAAGCAGATCACGTTCGCCTTTCCGTTTCGCAAGAAGGGACAAGGCAATGGTGGTGCTGCAGCAGACTTTACTGACGAGCACGAGATGTACCAGCTTCTGAAGCAGGAATCGTCAGGCTCGTTCCCGGTAAGCAGCGGGGGGATGTGGCACGGCGGCATCCATGTCACCGAGGCGGGTGCCGGGCAGTCAATGGACTTCAAGGCTGGGGTGCGCTGCATTGCTGATGGCGAAGTCGTCGCGTGGCGCCTGAATCGGGCCTATCTGGTCAACCAGATCCCGGCCACCGATGGCCAGCCCGCGATCAACGCGTCGTACAGCACGGGTTTTGCACTGGTAAAGCACACGATGGAATTTCCACGTGGCACGACGCTCACGTTCTTCAGCCTGTATATGCATCTGCAGGACTACGCCGGCTACGAAAGCGATTCGACACTTCCCTGGCCGGCGTACTGGGCTGCGAAGGTGGAAGTGACCCAGGAGGCTTCCGACAAACCCAAATCCGGCGCCAACGGCCAGCCGGCGCCTGACGGGCAGACAGGACTGAATGTCCGCGCAAGCAAACCTCACGGAGCCGTGCTCGGGATACTCCCACGGGGAACGCAGGTGAGTCTCTCTAAACGCGAGGGATCCTGGGGACAAATAGCGGACGCGCCTGGAGCGCTGTACGCACCCAAGGTTGGTGAGTATGTAGATCCAGCCGTTGCCATCGGTAAATGGATATTTCTGGGCAAGGAACACGGGCACGATGGCCCTGTCGTAAAAAACGTTGTGCCGGATTCCTTCTTCGATTCGGTAAACGTCGTACTGGAGGGAAGACGGGTCAAGGTCAAGGCGGGTGATGTGCTCGGCTACCTTGGTCGTTTCGACTCCCTTCGCAATTCAACCTCCATCCGGATGGTGCACATTGAGGTGTTCTGTGATGACACCATCAAACAGTTCATCGAAGACGGACGGAACTGGGTCGACGCGCACATCGAGGACACGACCGGGAACAGGAATCAGTGGAATCAGCTGGGTGTATCACCGGATCCCACCATTTTGCGCGTGAACAGTGGCGTGCATCTGTACCAGGCCCCGCCCCCCGCACAACCTGGCGAAGAGCCGAATCCGACCGATGTGATCCAGGTCTGTGGATTTGCCACGCTGCCGCACGATGCCAGCCACATGGTCACGGAAACGCAGCCTGGCAACGACGGGCACAAGCGCACCTGGTGGAAAATCGACAGCGAGGATGTTCAACGCCACCCGGTTTCAGGTTGGGTGCGGGAGCAAAGCTTTGCCGGCGGTATGGTGACCCGCGAACATGCTCAAAGCTGGGTGGACTTCGAGTGTCACGATGAGGACCACGATCCAGCGCACACCATCTTTGCGAACACGCAGGACTATGTCGCCTACCAGGCAGGACAGCAGCAGACACCCGACCGGGGCTCCAAGGCCAAACTTAGCCCGCTCATGGCTGCAATCTACGGTGTGCTTTTCCCGACGGGCGACGGTGTGCACGCTGTGGACGAACTCTCCAGCATCGGGCAAGGCGCGCAGGGTTCTGGTTTTCCATGGGTTGCGTTCCGTGCTTCGCGCCTGATTCCGAAGCACGAGAGTGAATGGGCCAACCCGGCCAAGTGGCAGGACCTGATCGCCGCCATTGAGCAGCACACTGGCCCTCGCCCCGAGCACGAAGAGGAAAAGAAGCGCATCGCCAATCTCGTGTGGTGGGATGAGGTCAAGGCCGGTGTGCCGGGATTTCCGGGTTCGGACGTTTTTCATATTCATCCGATTGGGCTGGTGGGAAATTTCTTTAATCCCAATCCCGACGTTTGTGCCTGTGGTTGTTGTATGACCGTGACCGGAACGCGCTTCAAGGCAGGAGCGAATACGTTTTGGTACGGACCGCAGCATTCGGGCTCGATTTCGTTGGGCAACTGTGCTGCATTGGCGACAATGCGGACCAACGGCACATTAAGCGAGACCGAAGAGAAGATTCTGCGCGCTATGTCCCAGAATGAAGGCAAGGTGGATACGGTTCAAGCGATCGACAAGGCGATCATCAGCGCCGGCGCAATGCAAAAGACCATTCGCGGGGCGGAAAGTCGGGGTGAGTTGGCGACGCAGATTGCCGCTTTTCGAGACGCGCATCCTGCCGAGTACCAACAGTATTTTTCCAACTGCGGCTGGACCGTTACGGGGTCGGGCGACGAAGCAGCGCTGGGGTATGCGCATGCGACATTTACGAATGGAGTTCGGATGATTGGCGATGAGCTTTACACCGCGCTGCGACGCGATTGTTCGGTCCACACCTTTGGTAAGCCGGTTGAATGTCCGCCTGTCGCGTCGATGGCACACGCCGTATCGTCGCCGTTATACCAAGTGCTGCAAGTCAAGGACTTTGTCGATCGCCTCAATCACGCTATTGGCAAGACGCCCGGTGGCTATCCTTATCCGATCAAGGACTATTTGCAGTCACCGCTCGGCCGTGCGACCGTCTTGGATCAAGACGTCAACGCGCCTGGTGCGACGGCAAACAGTATGAAAGCCTCGCTGGATCGCTTTTTTCAACACAATCCACGTGTGTCCCGCAATCCTGCTGAGTGGGGAGCGAACGGTACTGCATACGAAACCAGCATTCTGCAGGACTATGGCCCATCCCGCTATATGGCGCATGTCAACGGCGTGTCGGTCGCGCCGCAGCGATATGAGCATCTGCTTCAAGCCCTAGGAACGCCATCGTGAAAAGCATGAACTCAAGAATTACGAAAGCAGATGTTGCACCATGTCGAACCGGCTCGTCGCCGGTCCAAGCTGTTCGTCTCGGTGCAATAATTGCCTCTGTCTTGCTGCTGAGCGGCGGCGCTCCCGCTCCAGCAAATGCTGCCGCACCTTCGTCTACGTTCAGGTTCGCGTTGCCGGGTGGGGCAGCGATTATCTATGGCAAGGCGTTGAACCCTCAAACACCGTTGCCGGAGCGTGCATGGCAACAGGCAACATTCCATTTCCCAAACGGAGCGACGTTCAGTCTGCTGCCAAGAATTGGCGCGGCGGACTCGGGTGGTACACAAATGGAGCCGCCGAGCAACGGTAATATCTCGCCGTCAGGTCAATATGTCGTCATCGGGAGAATCGAATCAGGTTCTGTGTCGTCAGGGCCGGGTCAGCCGGAATCTGACGCGAGCCGGGAATACTGCGCTGCCATTGAGATCCGCACTGGATGTATCACCGCTGATCAAACTGGTGAAATATGCGGAGCGGGATGGCAGGCTGGCCAGCGTGCGCAGTGGGGAACTGACGAACAGACGAGTTTGATGCTGAAGGATGAGCGTCCGTCGGCAATCCGACTGCTTCAGTTTATCGGGGCTGGTCAGCCGCCACGGTCACTCATCAAAGATGCTTCCGGCACCGACAATCTCCTGCGGTGCGATCCGCCGTCTTCGGCCAATCGTGACGCCTATCGCAAGATTGCGAAAGCCTTGCACGCGGCAGGCGCAGACAACGATGCGCGACTGATCGACGCCGCGAATTCAAAGGCAGACAGCAGCACCATCGGCACGTCTGCGCCGGTAGTCGTGGAAACCACGCATCGTACGGCGATCGTATCGGTGCAACAAGCGACGCTCTATACGGCGCCTGATGATGCACACGCGAGTCGGGCATATCTGGTCCAGAGCGATGTAGCGACGGTATTGAAGCAGTCTCCCGCAGGCTGGGCCTATGTGGACTACGTCAACGTTTCCGGTAGACACCTGCTTAGATGGATCAAATCCAACCAACTGGCAATTGCGCCGTGATGGGATCCGCTAGTGTTTTGCCCCAGAAATACGCAATTTTTCATAAACGCCGAATCCTTTTCAAGGACGGATTCGGCGATGGGCGTCCGCTTAAAGAGAAGTTTTCAGACCTTGTACTGGTCAGCAGGGAGTGTTGGCGAATGAAAAAACTGGCATACGAAGGTGACAGCACAAGCCACGGTGGCAAGGTACTTTCGGGCTCCGACCGTATCAAGGTGAAGGGACGGCGTGCAGCGAAGGTTGGCATCCTTGTGTCCTGTCCAATCCACGGCGACAACGAAATCATTGAAGGAAGCAGCAGCATGAAGGACGCCGGTACGCCCTTGTCGAGGGATGGCGATGCAACGCAGTGCGGGAGTGTCCTGATAGCCTCGACTGACGGCGCGAAGGTCCGATAAGGCGATGCCCGTTGATTTTGAACGTATTCCGCCGCGGGTCAGGGTTCCGGAAGCATCGCGGCCGTCGATTCTCGTCTGGGCACTTCTGCTTTGCCTCATGCTTGCGGCGGGCGCGTCCCTGACCGTTTTCCTCTGGCGTGCAGGCAAACCAACGAACACGGTCTGGTTCTGGTTCCGTGCGGTCGCACTACCGGTCCTGATATGGGGACTTCTGCTGGCTTGCCGACTCGCCTGGACATACGTGCGCGTCAACGCCGCACTCGCCACAAACCGGACTGCCGATGACATAGAAGAGCAGCGTCACGAGCTTTCAAGCCAGCCGCTGGCCGTTCTGGGGCACGCCTGGCGATTTTCGTCCAGCGAGGAGGAGAATTCCGTCGAAGATCTGTTTGATGGGAAGATAAAACTGCGCCCGGCTTCCAGCCAGGTTAGGCCCAACACCGACGTGATGGCCCGTTGGCTCGAGATACCGGGCAAGCGGTTCTATGGAGGTAACGCCCGGACCGAACATGCGCGTCAGACAGAAGCCTGTGAATGGCTGCTGAACGAGTTGATGAGTGACCTGGCCCCCCAGATTCTTCAGCTTCCCCGGCAAGTGTCAATGAGTGTGGACCTCTGCGTTGACACTGTACTGCAGCCTGCCACATGGGTTGCACGTCTGCAGCCGCTTCTGAAAGAAAAATTTCCGTCGTTGCGCGTCCAGGTAAAGCCCGCAACCAGGGAGCTTTCGCTATTCCATGCCGATTCGTGGCACGACGGAGTTCGACCTGATGTGGTTCGGCTCCTCGTTGCCGTCCAGTTGCGTAAGGCAGCAAGTGACGTGCTTGCTAACGGAGTCGCTGAGGCCGCGTCGATGCTGCTTGTTGGCACTCCTGCTGTTGCCGGACAGATGAACGGCAAGCCTGCCCTACGCATCCATCGCCCGGCGAGGGGAACCCCGGAAAAAGTGGCGGACGTACTGAAGCTTGCTGTCCGTTGGGGAAGGACATCGTTCGACAAAACCGGAACGACATGGGGCACCGGACTTGGCAAAGATGCCTTAAGGACCATCCGATCGTCGTGCCGGTTCGGACACCGGATGAGGCCTGTCGACGTAGATGAGACGGTTGGCAATGCCGGCGCGGCACGCGCGTGGCTTGCGACAACGCTGGCCGCTGCAAACGCAGCACTTATGAACGAACCCCAGCTGGTTATTGCGCAGGAAGGCGATGACCTGGTTGCACTGGTATGCCAGAAACAGACATGAACGATCACAAGCCGCGGCCCGCAGCGCTTTTCATTGGTATTGCGATAACCATCCTGTTTATTATTCTTGGCCTTGCGACGTGGTTCGGGGGGATGGAACAGGGGTGGAGTCAAAACACACGCATCAACATTGAGCTGGCACTTCTCTCGGGGCTGCTGCTGTGCCTGATTCTTGTGAAGTTGATTGAGGCCATTCTCCTCTGGATCGCTTCCATGCGGGCGACCCGATGGCTGATGCGATATGACGCGCAATCGAACGTTCCGAAATCAGATCAGGCTACCGGTTCATCCAGATCCGTGTCGCTGGCAGAAGCGCTCCGGGACCGCCATGGCAGGCGCTGGCGCTGGCGCGATCGTTGGGTGCTTGTCGCTGGAGATGAACCCCTTGTGAAACGCCTGGTTCCGGGGCTCGTCGAGACCGGCTACGCGTTCACGGGCGATACGGTCCTGCTTTACGCAAAGCAAACCAGCGACAAAATCGAAACAGGCTGGCTCGAGGAAATCCGCCGCCTGCGTCATCATCGCCCGGTCGATGCGATTGTCGCGGTCACGGGCAACCGTATTTCCGCAACCGCGCCATTTGACGTCAACGGCCTTTCACAACGGCTCGCACGCCATGCCCGTGCGCTGCGCTGGGCGGCGCCGGCCTATCTGGTCAACGTGACGGACTTTGGCACCGTGCCGACGGGTCCGGATGAAGCTATCGGTTTCACCTGGGCAAACACGCGAGTTAATGCCGAAGAAGTCGGGGTCTCGCTGCAAAGCCTCACGCGCAATCTGGCAGACACAGGCGTCGCGCGGCTTGCAGCGGACAATCGCGACCGCTACCCGGCCGAGCTTTCTCAGCATATCGAGCGGCTAGGTAGCGCCCTGTCGGGACTTGCGGTGCAGACGGCGAATTCGCGTTACTGGCGTCAGGCCGTTCATGGGCTCCTGTTCGCGCCGCTCTTCAGGGAGCCGGAACCGGCACCGCCCAAAGCCGCTGAGAAGACCGAGGGCAACGCAGACGATCAACCGGGAGCCGCTCCCATCGCTCCACCGCAGCGCTCGATCTGGCAGACCGTCGCCGATCACAGTCGTCGGGTCCACGGTCGCCGCGTTGGCTTTTCACCGTCGATCGCCGCCGCGTGGATGGCAACAGGCGTGGCCGCCCTCTGGATCGTGGGCACGATGGTGTCGGGCCTGTCGAATCGCGCCACGATCGGCGCAGCGCAGGACACGCTCGCGAAACTGTCTGGCACCCTGAGCCCGGCGCAGGCCATGCAGGCACTCGACAGTCTCGACAGACAGATCGACACGCTCGAGACTCGCCAGCGCGACGGCGCGCCCTGGACCGCGCGCTTCGGTCTGAATCGCGACAGCGCCGTACTCGCTGTGCTGTGGCCCGGCTATGAGGATGCTGCGGGCCGTATCCTCGTTGGTCCGATCCGCCAGAAACTGGAGGATCGCCTGCGCCAGCTTGCGTCGATGTCCGACGCGGAGATCGCAAGCGGCGGCAACGCCCAGGCGCAGGCCGCCTACGATACGCTCAAGGCCTACCTGATGCTCGCCAGGCCCGAGCGGGCCGTCGCGTCGTTCCTCACGCCCCAGCTTCTGGCAACGCAGGCGCCTGCCCGCCCGCCCGCCTCGCCGCTGTCGGCCGGCACGTGGGAGGACCTTCGCCAGCACGCCATTGTCTTCTTCGCGGATCACCTGGGCCGTCGACCTGCTGCGAACGGTTCAACGCTCGCCATCGTGCCGGACAGCAGCCTGGTTGCCGCTACGCGCCAGACCGTCATTGGCGTGCGCGGCATCCAGAACTCGACTGACGCGACGTACCAGCAGATCCTCGACGACGCAAAGCCGAAGTATCCGCCGGTCTCCCTGGCCGGCCTGCTTGGCGACACCACCGGGCGCGGCCTGTTCAACACGAGCCAGACCATTCCGGGCGTCTTCACGCGCGAAGCGTGGGAGCAGCGCATCTCGAAAGCGATCGACGAGGCGAGCAGCCAGGGAGACGTCGCCGGCGACTGGGTGCTCTCCGACACAAAGACGGCCAGCGCCACATCGTCGACGCTGAAAGCGGAACTGCGACAGCGCTACTTCGACGACTATGCGCGCGCATGGGCGCAGTTCCTCGACAGCCTGCGCTGGCAGAGCGCCTCGACACTGTCTGCCACCGCCGACCAGCTCTCGCTGCTGGGCGACCCGCAACGCTCGCCGCTGGTTGCGCTCATGAATGCCATCGTGTATCAGGCCGGCGCGGGCGTCGCGGCGCAATCGCTTTCGGATACGCTGGTCAGCAAGGCGCAGCAGCTGGTCGGCGCCGACGAGAAAGATCCGTCGAAGCGGGCACAGCCCCAGCTCGCCCCCCTCGCGAATGCATTCGGGCCGATCCTGCGGCTCAGTGGCAGCGATCTCCTATCCGGCGTGCCGGCGCAGGCTGGCAAGACGGCCGTGCAGGTGGCAGCGACCAGTGACCTGAGCCTCGCGCGCTATCTCGAACGCGTCACGGCGATGCGCCTGAAGCTGGAGCAGATGGTGAACAGCGCCGACACCGAGGCCATGTCGCGCGTGGCGGCGCAGGCGGTGCTCCAGGGCCGGAGCTCCGACATCGCGGACAGCCGCGACTACGCCAGCCGTGTCGCGGCCAGCCTTGGCCAGCAATGGGCCGGTTTCGGCCAGCTGTTCCAGGCACCGCTCGACCAGACCTGGCAGGCGGTGGTGCAGCCTGCGGCAGCCAGCCTGAACGACATCTGGCGCCGCTCGATCGTCGCCGACTGGAACACCGCCTTCGGTGGGCGCTATCCGTTCGCCGATTCAGACAACGATGCGTCGCTGCCCGAGATGGCCCGGTTCATGCGCCCGGACAACGGCGTGATCACGCAGTTCGTCACGGCGCAACTGGCCGGCATCGTCGAGCGTCAGGGCGACCGCTGGGTAGCCGCGCAGGGCGCGGGCACGCAACAGGATGCCCTGCGGCTTGATCCGGCGTTTCTGGAAGGGCTGAACCGCTTGATGCGGGTCTCAACCGTGCTGTTTCCGTCTGGCGATGCGCATATCCGCTTTGATCTGCGCGGTGTCGCGACGCCGGGCGTAACAAACATGAAGGCGGTGCTGTCCGGGCGTGAGCTCGACTACTTCAACCAGAAGGAGGACTGGGTTCCGTTCGAGTGGCCGGGCCAGTCGCTCGAGAACCTCTCGCACATCGAATGGCAGACCGAACAAGGCGGCCTGCGCACGGCGCTCGATGCACAGGGCCGGTTCGGACTGATCCGGCTGCTGGAGCGGGCGAAGGTCTCCCGGCAGGATAACGCGCGCTGGCTGCTCACGTGGACGCCGGAGGCAAGCCAGGGCATTGCGCTCAGGGCCCAGCTGCGCAGCGAGGCCGGCGCCGGACCGCTTGACGTCCTGCA
>NZ_JAMBPS010000061.1:0-40069 GCF_024206515.1 Paraburkholderia sp. CNPSo 3281
GCGCGTTTGAGTACCTTGCTGCGGATTGCGCCGGTCTCGGTCTCGACGTAATGAATCTGGAAAACGCGCTTGGCCAGGTCGATGGCAATGGTCGTGGGTTCCATCTGATTCTCCTTGGCGGCTGGACTGCCGAACCAGCAATGTCGCATGTTCAGGACGCGAGACTGCGGCGCTGGACGGCCCATTAAGGCGGGAGGCGACCATTCCATCTATTTAGCGGAAACGCGACATTTGAACTTTGGACCTACACCTAAAACCGACGACAATTGTTTTTATGTTAAGTCGCGTTTTCTACCCGTGAGACTGACAACCTGTGAACCGCATTGCACTTCGGTGAGTGCCTCTCGTGCAAGACTAGAATGCAGTGCCGATGGCCATGCGAGGGGGCGAGCAGTCCCCCTGCTCGCCCCCCCGGGTGAATACCGCTAATTCAACTTGACCGTTGGCCAAAGACGCTCTCGCAACCATTGGCTCACCGCATACATCAACGCCCGCGTGATGCCAGTCAAACCCATGATGTGCCGGTGGCATAGGTACTTGTAGCAGGAAGTCGCGAACCCCATCCGTCAACGAACAAGGGGCGGCGCTGTCGCTTGCCGGCCATCTCGCTTACGCATGGAACATGACGTATCCCACGTTACCAGGTTTCGCGGCAAAGATGTGGGTAACTGCAAGATCCGGAAGACGCTTACCGCAGTTGTGACTGTATTTCGCGAATTCTTGCTTGAGTCCTCGGCCGACTCATCGGAAGCCAAGAAAAAAGCGGACGATGCCCGCAAGCGTATCGATAGGAAGGCGGGGAAGCTCTAGCGGTTCATCCGGCACTCTGGCTTAAGCCACGGATCCGCGAGTCTAGTGCGGCAAGGACGCGCTTCACCCGTGGCCACCTAGATTGCCACTGCGGCGGCGAACGCCGCCATGACAGCCGCTTCTTCGTCTAGCGCAGTGCAACGATAATCGAATCGCTAGCCCTCATGCCTTATAGACGACACTGGTCGAGCGGTTGAGCAAAGCTAACAGAACAAGG
The DNA here is from genome assembly GCF_024206515.1 of Paraburkholderia sp. CNPSo 3281. Lineage (NCBI taxonomy): Bacteria > Pseudomonadati > Pseudomonadota > Betaproteobacteria > Burkholderiales > Burkholderiaceae > Paraburkholderia > Paraburkholderia sp. CNPSo 3281. The sequence continues at coordinate 1,028 of NZ_JAMBPS010000061.1, forward strand.
GCGCAAAAGAAGCCGTAGCTTTATGAGGATCATCATTAACGTACGCGCGGGAAGCGCTACGGCGCAGTCGTGAACGCCAAGCGCTCCTCGCACTGACAACACCGAGCAAAATTAGAATGGGGCAGGAAGGCAATCAAGCGCGCGATGGAGATCACACGCGCGGTGGATGGTGGCGCGCGTAGTCGAAAGCCCGGCGCGACCCAGATAATTATTGCGTGCGCAACGTTCACATCCATATTTATGATTGGACTCCGAACTGAAGGAAGTACAAGTCAACAAATCCTTCGAGACGCACTTCGTGGTGCCCAAGCAAATCTACCACGCCATCCCCCGACACCGTCCGCTCCGCTACCATGTCGCTAAGCTCAGTGAGAAGATTCATGTAGCTTTGCATGTAGCTTTGCATGTGGCCGAGCGCGTGCAGATCCTCTCGGCCAGGGGACCATGGCCGTGCTGGCCCGGTGGTTACCGTGAGGCAACCATACCTGTTTCGCGCAAGCGCAAATCTTCCCGATGATCACTCTCTTCGGGTATTTCGTGGGCCTGTACATCACCCCGAGCGTACGCTGGCGCTGCAGTGATGAAAGTAGCGAAGTGCAGGCACTGGATCGCCAGCAACCAAGGGCGTTGTTGTAGCAGTGGCGTGCGACCATCATGACGCGCGATTAAAATCGCAATGGCATAACCGTGCTGTTTTGTCACGCCGGGAATTTTGGATGATCGGATGATTAGATGATTCCTCGAGTGCCATCAAGGCGCTCCCGCTCGAACTGGAATGTGCACCCGGAGTGTCGATGCAAACGATCAAGCACGGCACCGCGTGTTGGCGATAAGGTTGCGCGCGCATTCAATACTTTCGGCAGCTGGACAGACCGCATCATTGCTACTTCCGTTTCAAAGCTTGGAGCCGGGCCTGTTGAAGGCGCGGAAGGCGGGGTCGCGCCTCGACGCGCGCCAGGGGGCAACGCTTGCTACCGTCTGTAGCGTAGATCGTATACATTGAGCGTAGTGCACACCGCACGCAACGCAACGGCTTGCGCTCGACCTCCATGGCTTGGGTTGGCCGTTCAAATCAATGACAGAGGAATCAATGCGCTCCACCATCAGCAAGCTGACTTTCGCCGCGGCTACCGCCGCACTCCTGATTGGCGCCGCCGTGCCTGCGCTCGCACAAACGGAGGCCAGCGCACCGGCCGCCGCCCAGGCTGCGGCCTCGCAACCGCTCACCAAGGAGCAGAAGAAACAGGCCAAGGCGCAGGCCAAAGCGCAGCGCAAGGCAGAGCGCAAGGAAGCCCGCGCAAAGAACGCCGCTGAACTCAAGAAGCTGGAAGATGCCGGCTACAAGCCGGCGCAGACCGACCCGAACTACCCGCAGAACCTGCAGGACGCGCAGAAGAAAGCAAACGCGACCGCAGGCGCCACCAAGTAACGCGCGCTCGCTTCAGTCTTTCACATAAGATCCCCGCATTCGGGCCAGCCTCCCTGCGAGCCCGAATGCCTCTGCCCTCCACAGAGTCCCTGTCGCTTCGTAGCGCTATTTAATGCTGCTGATCTCGCCACGTACATCGCACACCGCTCAACAACGCTCGCGACGGACATGCTAGAAGCTTCATCAGTCGCATCGCCGCAGCCGCCTCCTGAAATAGCGACTCGCGTGGCGTCAATGCTTCATGCACCGCGCTCTCCTGGAGCCGCCAAACGCGGTGACGTCAATCAATACCCTGGCGATGACAGCGTGCGCTTGGGACGTTAGCATGGCAATCCGACCGTCCCGGCACCCCGCTTCGCTGTGCAGCTTACACCGCGCCTTGCAACCACTGCTCCTTGCGTCAGCCGTAGAGCCATTCCATGGTGTCGTGCAATTGCTCCTGTGAGCGCACGACCCACAGCGAGTTGCGCACGAGGCGCTCTACGCCCACGTCTGTTAAATACGCCCCATCTCCCGCGCCGAGTACAGCTCGCGGGCAGTGCGCGGAGCGTGCTTTCTCATAGATCGCAAAGGCCCGTTTGAAATTACCATCCGCGGCCTCATATGCGGAGCCGCGCCCCACAGCGTCTTTGAGCGCCTGGCATAAGCCCTGCGCGAGATTTTTGCGTCATCGGATGCGCTGCATCGCCGAGCAGCGTTGCACGGCCGACGTCCAGCGCTCGACGGTGTCGAGATCGGCGGTCGCTCAGCTGCGCCACGACGTCGGACGGTCGAGTATCTGGCGTGGCTTGGGATGCCCCCGCGCAGTTCGAGTGCACGTCCTCCTTCCTACCATCGCGTACGCCCCGTCTTCCTGTTCGACGAGCTTGTACTGCCGCCCGCCGCGCAGCGGGTAGTGCACAAGACGGCAATGCTGCCCGGCTCATACAACAGGCGCGTTGATCTGCAGATCGGCGGGCACGTTGTCGACGTCGACCACAGCACGACAGACCACGTGCCTCGTTACGCTTAAAAAATAGGAATGGAAACTAAAATTCGATTAATTGATCTATGTTTATGAGCGCTCCCGTTTGCGCTAGCTGCTCGAGGTTTTGACGAATGGAATGGGCCGCAGGTCTACATCCGGTCTCACTGTGGGGGAGCCGCGATCGAGGTTCGGCCGTCGGATGCTCCCACTGATCGCTGGTAATTCGTGACGCGCCGCCAGCCCGAAAAATTCGGATCTCAAGATTCACGCGGCCACGAGTCACATGTTCACATCGAAACTGTGGCGTTACACTGCACGCGGCGCCATTCAAGGCAAGCGTCACTTCAAGTGATCCGATTTTCAGTACCAACTCTGAGTCGGTACATGATCGCGACTACCCTTCATTTTATTTTTCTCATCGACGAATACAAGCTTTGGGTGCCAACCCGCCGCGCGTTCGTTCTCGTCCACCATCGCAAACGCTGCGATGATTACAAGATCGCCGAGTTGTGCCCGTCTAGCGGCTGAGCCATTGAGCGAAATCATGCCGCTTCCCCGCTCTCCTTTGATGGCATATGTGGAAAAACGCTCACCGTTATTGATATTCCAGACATCGATACGTTCATTTTCGACAAGCCCCGCCGCGTCCAACAGATCTTCATCAATCGCGCAAGATCCTTCGTAGTGAAGTTCGCAGTGGGTGACAACAACGCGGTGAATCTTTGACTTCAGCATATTGCGTTGCATGTAATCTTCCTCTCTTAATTATTGAGTGTTGGGACTACCTCACTCTCATGACCAATAACGCGGGCAGTGCCTCCTCAACCGCTTGATTTCTGCAGTTCGATAAGCAGATCCTTCGCGGCAAGACGATTGCCTGCCTGTCCATGCACGGCGGCGATCACGCAATCACGGTCAGCCGCGATATGCGTCTCCATCTTCATTGCCTCGAGTGCAACTAACGTGCTGCCTGCGGCCACGCGTTGCCCAGGTTGAACTGCTACCGCCATCACCGAGCCTGGCATCGGCGCAGCGACATGCAGCAGGTCTTCCGGATTGGCCACCGCGCGGCCCTTGCGCATCGCCGATGCCAGAGCGCTACGCCCACATGCTGTGGATTTTCTCGCAGCCCCCTTACTCATGCTTCACTTCCGGGAAATGTTCGCCTGCATAATGCTCCTGCATCGTTAGCGCGACGCAACCGCCAGCTTCGCTGGTGGATGGCGGCCATCTGGTCGGCTCCCACTGAGCGTTTGGCTAGCCTTTATCTACTTAACGGCGGCTGCGATGTATATCATTATTTTTGACGCTTGATCCCGTCCAGTATCACCTGACACAGCTTTTTCGCCATAACGGCCGGCGGCGATTCTGCTGCCATATGCGGATACCATTTATAGGCCCAATTGCATATTCCCAGGAAAGCGAAAACCGTGACGTCCGGATCGAATTTTCGAAGTCTCCCTGCGGAAATGCCGTCTGTGATGATCTTTCGGATCCGCTGGAAATACTCCTCCCGCCGCTTGCGAATCTGCTTCCGGTGCTCATCTTCCAGATCGCCGTAGTGGTCCATGAAGGCGCGTACATATCCAGGATGCTCCGCGATTTGGCGAAGAGCGGACGCGCAAGCCTTGACAAGCAGTTCGGCAGGATCAGAACAGATATCGGCATCCGCATCCAAGTCATCCAGCAAAGTGTCCATATGGATCTGATGCATCTCGAAGAGAATGTCGGCTTTGCTTGGGAAATAGTGATAAAGGGTTGGCTTTCCGAGTCCGGCTTCGTCTGCCAGCATTTGCATCGTCATTTTATGGTAGCCAACTTTATCGAATAAGTCGGCACAATGCAGGATGATCTCCAGCCGTCTTTCACCGTGGGCGGTGGTGATGACCTGCGTCTTTGCTTTTCTTCCCGTTTCCATTGATTACCCTTTTCTGTTACCACCAGCTTTCTTGAAATCGACGTCCTGCTTGCACGCATAAAGGCATTCAAGCTATTCGGGCAACAGCTGAATCCTCTCCGCACGTGTTGTGAATTCGGAGCGACACTGAGCCCGATGATGACCGCTGGATGTGGAACGCCTGCGGCAAAGCTTCGCGCAATTCAGTTCATTCGACAGCCAGGTTGATAGTCGGGCTAATCATGCACCTGGTCCGTATTAGCGGAACTATCCACATTCGGCCTTGCTTACAAGGGGCATCGTTTCGCGTATTGCGATTTTAGCATGGGGGCCACACCCCTCACGACATCGAGCCTGCGCTTTGGCGCGGTCTCCGGGCCTTGCTTGAACAACGTTCTCCCGGATCGCGGCACTGCGAGCTGATTTAGATAAATGAAGGCACGCAGAAAAATCGCGTGACGCAGACCACGGTTTTCAAGGCGTCTTTGGCATCAGGATGCATGGCGCCGCGGCCGACGGAGGTACTCATCGTCGGCCCTCAAGACGTAACCTATTCTAACGGCCGGATTTGTTTATGGATGATTTACTTACATAAGAATCGATTTTATGTTAAATTACCACATTGAACAGATGTAGACACGAGCGAAGATCCGCTCACACAATAACTCCCCCCTTCTCCAGCACTGATTTCCGTTAGGTATGCACGCAAGTATTCGCGGCACACCCAACGGAAATCCACCACTCAGTCGCTCGCCACTTGCAGCTCGATGAGCAGATCCTTCGCCGCAACGCGATCGCCTGCCTGTACATGCACGGCGGCGATCATGCAATCGCGGTCGGCCGCGATATGCGTCTCCATCTTCATCGCCTCGAGTGCAATCAGCGTGCTGCCCGCTGGCACGCGCTGTGCGGGTTGAACCGCGACGGCCACCACCGAGCCCGGCATGGGCGCTGCGACATGCAGCGGATTTTCCGGATCGGCCACTGCCCTGCCCTTGCGCACCGCCGATGCCTGCGCTGCGCTACGCTGCTCGACAGCGGCCGTGCGCGATTGGCCATTCAGTTCGAACTGGACCTTCACCATGCCCTCGTTACCGTCGGCGTGCTGACCCTGGAGCGAGATGAGCAGTGTCTTGCCGGCGTCAATATCGACAGCGACCTCTTCCTGCTGTTGCAGGCCGTAAAGGAATGCAGGTGTGGGCAATACCGACGTATCGCTGTATGCACGCAGGTGCGCGTGAAAGTCAGCCGTCTGCTTTGGGTACATCAGGTACGAAGCCAGCTGCCGGTCGTCGAGCGGATGTTCGCAGGCGGCCTCACCCTTCACGCGGGCGGCTGCCAGATCGACCGGGGGAAGCTGGTCGCCCGGACGATAGGGCGCGGGCGGCTCGCTGCGCAGGACCTTGCGCGACAGGTCCGCGGGGAAGCCGTCGGGCGGGAAGCCGAGTTCACCCTTGAAGAGCGACACGACCGACCCCGGAAATGTGACGTCCTTCGCCGGGTCGCACACGTCGGCAGCGCTCAGGTCATTTGCCACCATCATGAGCGCCATATCCCCCACGACCTTGGAGGTCGGCGTCACCTTGACGATATCGCCGAACATCTTGTTGACATCCGCGTATGCACACGACACCTCGGTCCAGCGGTGCTCGATGCCCAGTGAGCGCGCCTGTTCGCGCAGGTTCGTGTACTGCCCGCCTGGCATCTCGTGACGGTAGACGTCGGCGGTGCCGGCGCGGATGTCCGATTCGAACGGCGCGTAGTAGCGACGCACCCCTTCCCAGTACGTCGATGCCTCATGCAGCCGCTCGAGGCTGAGACCCGGATCGCGCTCGCTTCCGGCCAGCGCGGCCGCGATGCTCGAGAGGTTCGGCTGGGAGGTCAGGCCGCTCATGGCATCGAGCGCGCCATCGACCGCATCGCAGCCCGCATGGATCGCGGCGAGCGCCGAAGCCGCCGAAATGCCGCTTGTATCGTGCGTATGGAAGTGCACCGGCAAGCCGGTCTCTTCCTTGAGCGCCTTCACGAGCGCCGCGGCCGCCTGCGGACGGCAGATGCCCGCCATGTCCTTGATGCCGAGAATGTGCACCCCGGCCTGCTGGAGTTCGCGTGCGATCCGCACGTAGTATTTCAGGTCATACTTCGAGCGTGCAGGGTCGAACAGGTCGCCCGTATAGCAGATCGCGCCTTCGCAAAGGCCGCCGCTTTCGCGCACCGCGTCGATGGCGACGCGCATGTTGCGCACCCAGTTCAGCGAATCGAACACTCGGAACACGTCCACGCCCGCGCTCGCCGCCTGCTGCACGAAGAAGCGCACGACATTGTCTGCGTAGTTCGTATAGCCGACGGCGTTCGACCCGCGCAGCAGCATCTGGAAGAGAATGTTGGGCACCCGTTCGCGCAATTGCGCGAGGCGTTGCCACGGGTCCTCCTTGAGGAAGCGCAGCGCCACATCGAATGTCGCGCCGCCCCAGCACTCCATCGAGAACAGCTGCGGAAGCTCACGTGCGTAGAACGGCGCGATCGGCAGCATGTCGGCGGTGCGCATGCGCGTGGCGAACAGCGACTGGTGTGCGTCGCGCATCGTGGTGTCGGTCAGCAGCACCTGCTTCTGGTCCAGCATCCACTTCGCGAATCGGTCCGCGCCGAGTTCGCGCAGGCGGTCTCGCGTGCCCGTTGGCACAGGGCCGCCCGTGTCCACACCAGGCAGAACCGGCTTCGACAGCGGCAGCGCAGGCAGGGAGCGCCCCGCCATCTCCGGATGACCGTTCACACTGGTCTCGCCGAGATAGCGCAGCAACTTGGTGGCGCGGTCACGCCGTTTCGCGAAGGCCAGCAACTCGGGGGTTCGGTCGATGAAGCGCGTCGTCACCTCTCCTCGCCCGAAGGCCGGATGGTTGATGACGTTCTCGAGGAACTGCAGGTTCGACGCGACGCCGCGAATGCGGAACTCGCGCAGCGCACGATCCATACGTCGAATCGATTCGGGAGCGGTCGGCGCCCACGTGGTCACCTTGACCAGCAATGAATCGTAGTACGGGGTAATTTCCGCGCCACCGTAGGCTGTTCCCGCGTCGAGCCGCACACCGAAGCCCGAGGCGCTGCGGTACGCAGACAGGCGCCCGTAGTCAGGCAGGAAGCCATTGTCGGGGTCCTCGGTCGTGATCCGGCATTGCAGCGCATGGCCATTCAGCGCAATTTCGGCCTGTGCAGGCACACCTGCCGCGCGTTCGACCGCGGCACCGGTTTCTTGCACGCGATCTTCGATGAGGCCAATGCGCCCGCCTTCCGTGATGCGAATCTGCGCCTTGACGATATCGACGCCGGTGATCATTTCCGTCACCGTATGCTCGACCTGTATGCGCGGATTCACCTCGATGAAGTAGAACTGGCTGGTGTCGGCGTCCATGAGGAATTCCACCGTGCCCGCATGCGTGTAGCCGACCGCACGCATCAGGCGCAGCGCCGCTTCACAAAGCTCGGCACGGCCGGCGGAATCAAGGTACGGTGCAGGCGCGCGCTCGACGACTTTCTGGTTGCGCCGCTGCACCGTGCAGTCGCGTTCGTGCAGATGCACGAGGTTGCCGTGCGCATCGCCGAGCACCTGCACCTCGACGTGGCGCGCGTTGCGCACGAGCTTCTCGACATAGACTTCGTCATTGCCGAATGCCGCGAGCGCTTCGCGGCGCGCCGCGGCAATCGACGTTTCGAGATCCTGTTCGCTTTCGAGCACGCGCATGCCGCGACCTCCACCGCCCCAGCTTGCCTTAAGCATCAACGGGTAGCCGATTTGCGCGGCGAGGCGCTTGCATAGCTCCGGTTCGTGCGGCAAGGGATCGGAAGCTGGCATCACCGGCACGCCCGCAGCGATCGCGGCGTTGCGCGCAGCGACCTTGTTGCCGAGCATGCGCATCACCTCGGGCGTCGGGCCGATCCAGCGCATGCCAGCGTCGATCACCGCCTGGGCGAAATCCGGATTCTCGGAGAGAAAGCCATAGCCGGGATGGATCGCGTCGACCTTCGCCTGTCTTGCGATACGGAGGACGTCGTCGATGTCGAGGTACGCTGCAAGCGGCTTCCTACCCTCGCCAACCAGGTAGCTTTCGTCGGACTTGAAGCGGTGCAGTGCGAGACGGTCCTCCTTCGAGTAGATGGCGACCGTGCGAATGTCCATCTCCGCGGCGGCGCGCATCACACGGATTGCGATCTCGGAACGGTTGGCAATCAGCAGGGACTTGATAGGTGCGTAGGTCATCATATGCGGCTCGCGCCAGGCCGGCCGAGCGAGGTTATGGCGATACGTAACGGGTCGGGCTACATATCAAAGGATGTCGATGGAAGTGACTGCGGTCGCCAACGCGCTGAACAACTGCGTTTGTTGTGCGCTGTGCGATGCGCTCAGAACTGGTCTAACTCGCCGGAGAGCGTGTGCAAGTCCATCCAGTCATACTGGTCATGCGAGGTTGACCACGCCCAGCTCGAGGATTGGCACGTGCCGGCGTGGCGACTTTCGCTTCCTGGACTGTTCTCGTGGGCCGGCAGGTCCGTGGCACGGTTCGCGTGCACTAATCGCCTTGATTCCTCGATGTCGTTCACATTTGTCTCCTCACTGAAGGTTCCGCGCTGGCCTCGCTCCGTTCAAGGACGGGCGGCGAGCGTTCGAACAATATTTCGCGTCGTGTGCGGGGGGGCGTGCACGCAAGAAGCGCGCCATGTCATGTTTGGCGTGGAAAGCCTCGAACTCCTGCCATCCAGTCGCTCGGACACACTAAGGATGAATTCAAATCTGAAACCATGCGTTTCAACTCTGAAAGATGAACGCGGCGTGCAGCTCGCGATTCGCGCCGCGCTGTCAGGACCCGACGCTGTTCACGGACATTGTGGCCTCGCGCATCCTGTTTTCTATGGACAAGGCGCGGGAGAAGTTCCGTCGCAGCTTCACCGTCAAATGGAGCGGACCGGGTGGCCCGTCCACTACCCCATCCAGACTGGGACCCTGATAAATTGGGTAGGCCCCATGGCAGGCGGTCATTGGAGAACATCCCGCCCTGGCATGCTCCGGCCGATATCGAGCTATGCCGTGCGGCCTTCTCGGGCTCGCACGAGGGCAATCACGCTATGTTGTCTAACGCGAATGATGTGTCGTCACTCAGATACACCTAAAAAAGCCCCGCAGACTTTTACGTCGCAGGGCTTTGATTGAAACCTTACCTGGCTACCAGACCATCGAGGATGACTCGGCAGAGTTTTTCGGCCATCTCGGGAGGCGGACACTCTGAGGCCATACGCGGGTACCACTTGTAGGCCCAGTTGCAAATCCCCAGGAAAGTAAAGACGGTGATATCAGGATCATTGTCACGGAAGGCACCAGAAGACATACCGTCAGTGATAATCTTGCGAATACGCTTAAGGTACTTGTCGCGTAGTTTGCGAATCTGCCCGCGGTGTTCATCTTGCAGATCACCATAGTGGTCCATGAACGCTCGCACATATCCAGGATGCTCAGCAATTTGACGCAAGGTCGAGGTACAGGCTCTAATCAGCAATGATGCTGCATCCGTACACCCATGGCTCGTATCCTCGATATCCTCTGTCAGAAGCTCCATGTGCGTCTGGTGCATTTCAAAGAGAATCGCAGCTTTACTAGGGAAGTAATGGTAAAGCGTAGGCTTGCCCATGCCAGCTTCGTCGGCCAACATTTGCATAGTCATCTTGTAGTAGCCGACCTTGTCAAACAGGTCAGCACAGTGATCAAAGATCTTCAGTCTTTTCTCACTGTGCTCAGGTGTCATTGTTGTCTTAGCTTTACCCATCATTTCCTTAGCTTTCCCGTTTGTTATCCAGTGCACTCGTAATGCACAACAACTACCCGCTCGAATTAGCCTGCGGTCAGCAGGGCAATAGCGTTCTTCTGCAAGGTCTTCTTGTCGACCTTGCCGGTGGTGGTGACAAGCATTCTGTCAATAATCACAAGATGCTCAGGCCACTTCTTCTTCGTCAGCCCAATAGCTTCCAAATGAGCTGTCAAATCCGACAGTTGCAAGGTTGGGAAACCCGGCCGGATGACACAGATAGCGCAAGCTTGTTCACCGAGTTTCGGGTGCGGCACCCCGACGACAACCGTGTCTTCGATGGCAGGGTGCTTGAGTACAGCGGCTTCGACTTCAGCGGGGTCAACGTTGTAACCACCACGAATGATCTGGTCCTTCAAGCGGCCAACAACCTTGATATAGCCATTCTGACCGACAACGATTTCATCGCCGGTGAGGAAATAACCGTTTGCTGTCAGTCGGTACTCCTGACTGCCCAGTCCTTCTGCGTACTTGAGGAACAGCGACGGCCCCTTGACACCTGCTTGACCGCGCTCACCTGCGGGCAAAGGGTTGAATTGAGCGTCAAGTGCTTGATCCTGAGTGCCCGGGAAGGGCTTGCCGTCCGAGTTCTGACGTACTTCCAGTGAGTCCGTTGGCAGGGCGCTGCAATGACCCATGCACTCAGACATGCCGTACATACGCAGTACCGGAATGCCAAGCAGCTCGTCAGCGTCTGCAATCAGTTGCGAGGTCATAGCCGATCCGCCGACTGCGAGAGCTTTCAGCGGGCTACGCTTCGACCACTGGCCAGAACGAGCACACTCGACCATCGTATGCAGGTGAGTCGGAACACACATACCCCACCGGCAGTTATGCGCGTCCATGAGCTCCAACGCACGGCGAGGCTCCCACGGATCAACGATGATCAGCGGATGGCCCAGCGACAGGCTGAAGTGCAGCGTGAACGTGAATCCGGGTGCGCTTCCGAGGGGCACTACGCCGATAATCGCATCACCGGGTTCGAGAGCGGCAATCCTGGCACAGGCACGCGTAGCATAATTCATCCCGTACACGGAGTGCATCACACCCTTGGGGATACCCGTCGTACCGGAAGTGAAGGCTATAAGCGCCGCCTTCTTGTCGGCTTCGTCCCACGTGCGATCTTGACGTTCGCACAGAGTGAGGTAGAGGCCTTCGACGCCGGGGATAGTCTTTGCGTCGACTTCTGACGAACCGATAAGCGCTACGTGACCGAGACGCTGCTCGATGACACTGCGCTCTGATTTGCCGAGATCCGGCGTGTAGGGACAGGCAACGGCACCAACGCTGGAGATCGCGAGCGCTGCAGCGAGTGTATTCGCAGTCTTGCGGCCTTCGACCATCACGCGGTCGTGAGTACCGACACCGCTGGCGCCCAGCTCTTTAGCGATCAGAGTCGCGAGCCCGTGGAGTTCTGAGCGACTCCATTCGCGACCTGTGCCGTCTACGACGGCGAGTGCCTGTGCGTCTGCTTCGTGCAGAGCATCGAACTGCTGCCAAAGCGAGGCGTCAGTCCAGACTAGCCCTTCGGCTGAATATTCGGTAATTCGGTTGTTAAGCAATCGTCTGCCCCCCGTCTACGATATATGTTTGCCCGGTAATAAATCCGCCAGCGTCAGACGCCAGTAGAGCGACCGTACCCGTAAGTTCGATGGGTTTTCCGAACCGATGCAAGAGGATATCATTGAGCAGTTTCGCTTTCTGATCCTCAGGAACAGTTTTCGTCATTCCAGTTTCGATTGAGCCGGGAGCAATTGCGTTCACACGAATGCCGTGCGAGGCCCATTGCGCAGCGAGATTGCTTGTCAGATGAACAATCGCAGCCTTACTTGTCGTGTACGGAACGACTTGTCCTTTCTCTGGCGTGTAGGACAGATATGCGCCAACGGATGCTACGTTGATGATCGCCCCCCCTTGGCCGCGGGCAATCATGTGACGGGCAACATGGCGGCAGGCCAGGAAGGTACCCGTCACGTTCACGTCCATCACCTTCTGCCAGCCTGAGAGGGGAATGTCTTCAGGCAGACCCCACCACGAAGCGCCTGCGTTGTTGATCAGAATATCGATCTGACCCAGTTCTTCGACAACGCGGGCAACGGCAACCTCAACTTCAGCTTCGTTCGAGACATCGCAGCGCAGGCCCAGAGTCCGCACACCGAAGCGTGGTCCGATATCGTTTGCCACGGCCTCGCATTCTTCTACTTTGCGAGACATGAAGGCTACGCTACAGCCGAGGTCAGCGAGTGCTGCACCCATTGCGACGGCCATGTCACCGCGACCGCCATTAATGAGAGCAACGCGACCATCGAGGCGAAAACTTCGAGCGACGAAACCTTTTTCAAGCGTGGACATTAGTTGCCCTCCTTAGGCGCATGGAGAGCATACATATCCGCTTCTTCAGTAATCAGAGCAATACGCTTGCCCTTCATCCGGCCCACGTGAGCAACAGCATCTTTCCATTCCTGCGACAGAAATGCTGCATCGAGAGTTGCGCGATCCGGAAACGTCAGAACCGCGTGACCGTCGTATGCGGGTCCTTCAGGGTGATCGTAGTCGTGCACAATCACCCCATGGCGATATGCCTGCAAGCCCGGCAATTTCCGGCCATACGCAGCATGCTCACCCCGCCACCAAGCGGTGAACTGCTCGGCAGTCCACTCCGGCGGGCGAGAGGCCAAAATCACAAGGCTTACAGTCACTATCGTTCTCCGTCTACTTACTTACCGATCCACTTCGGTTGACGCTTTTCCAGGAACGCGCGCACGCCTTCCTTAGCATCTTCCGAATGGTGGACGACGTTACACGTCATCGTTTCGAGCGTAATCAGGCTGTTCGTGTCTGCGTCGAGGCCACGGTTGACAGCCATCTTCGTCATCCACATACAGAACGGCGACTTGTCGATCAGCGGTGCGCAGAAGTCCTGGATCAGCTGGTCAAACTCAGCGCGCGGTGCGCATGCGCTCATCAGGCCCCATTCTACGCATTCCTTGCCCGTCAGCAGCTTGCCCGTGAGCATCAATTCCTTCGACTTGCGCGTACCGATCATGCGCGGAAGACGATAGATCGGGCCTGCACCGCCGAAGAGCGCACGGCGGATATGGAAGTCACCAACCTTGGCTTCTTCCGTTGCGAGTGCAAAGTCGCACGAGATCATGAGTTCGAAGCCACCGGCGACGGCGTAACCGTCAACAGCTGCGATGGTCGGCTTCTTCATGTTGAAGATCTTGTCGTACGTGCGTGCCGAGTCGATTGCGAGTTGCAGCGACGTGGACGTTTCTTGCAGCACCGGGCCGACGAGCCTGCCGAGGTCAGCACCTGCGCAGAACGTGTTTTCACGACCACGGAACACGACGGCGAGAACGTTGTTATCTTCCGCTGCGCGATCAACGGCAGCTTCGAGATCCTTCAGAAGTTGCGGGCTTACGCAGTTGCGAACGTGCGGGCGATTCAGCCAAATCGTGGCGATGCCGTTGTCAGCAACTTCGTACTGGATCACGTCCTTCTCTTGGTTCACTTCGCTCATGTCAGTTCCTGTGTGATAGTCATAACAGTGCAGTGTCGGATGCTAGCTTCTCCCGAAAGGAAGTAGAGCTGTATCTGAGTACTCGACCGACCATGCGGTCGAGTCACTAATTTACCACCGCCACTCACAATGTCAAGTCAATACTTAGTCCTTGCAAACAGCGAATACGATCCTGCGGGGAGCTTCCAGATTAGAAGCGGTGACGAATGCCAATAGTCACGCCAAGCTGGTCCTTCGCGCCCTGCGTGAGGTAGTAAGCATCGATGTTGCTGTTAGCCGTGCTGTCCATGTCTTCAGCTGCGTTACGTGCATATGACGTGACGAGGTACACGTCTGTGCGCTTTGACAGGAAGTAGCTAGTGAAGAAGCTGATTTGCCACGGGTTGCCGATACGACCATCAGCTGCGGTACCGCTCGTCTTCATCGTTGACAGACGATCGTAGTAGACGCCGAGACCGCTCCTGATGAGGGGCGTGAAATTGTACTGAGCACCAGCCCAGAAGTAGTCGCCCCGATAAACAACAATGCCGTTCTGGTCTGTCGTACGCCCATAGCTGTAACCACCCATGAGTTTCAGGTCGCTGGTGACCATATAGCTACCGCCAACAGCAATCTTGGTACCCGTCCAGTTATCGCCGGTACCCGTAGTCGCCATTGATGGGAAGATTTGGTCAACGCCGAACGCCAACAACATCGGGCCGTCCGTATAGGTAGCGCCGATACCCCATGCCGTGTTGTCGTGGAAGGCGCCGGGGATCTGACCGTTGCCGCCGTTAGCGACTGGAAGGCCGTTATAGGTCACTTGAGCCGCGCTAAAGCTGTAGTGACCTTCGACCATTACCTTGCCGAAGTTGCCGACGTACTTAATCATACTGTCTTGACGGTAGTTGCTACCCGTTTCTATCGTGACCGGCTCATACATAGTTGCCAGGTTGATCGGTCCGAGCGTTGCCATCACTTCGAGCAACGTTGTGTACTGACGACCGAGCGAGATAGCGCCCCAGTCAGCGGACTTAAGTCCGACGAAGGCCATACGGCCAAACATACGACCGCCCTGCTGGAGCTGGCCGGTGGTCAGGCCGAAGCCGTTCTCCAACTGGAAGAATGCCGACAGGCCGCCGCCGAGGTCTTCGTTGCCCTTGAAGCCCCACCGCGAGTTCGACAGCCCACCGCTCGAATTCAAGGACCAACGATTACCGCCTGGCTTCGGAACGGGAAGGCCGTTTGCACCCAGGCTGGGCGCGCCCGATGCCTGGTTAGTGACGAACTCAAGAGGGGCATCTACGACGCCGTACATTATCACGCTAGAGTCTGCGTGTGCTGCCTGATCAAACGAAGCAAGTACTGTCAAAGCGAGAAGCGTTTTTTTCATGTATATAGCCTCCAAATCTCCAAACTACTTGTGGGCATTTCTGGTAACCAGAAACGTAAAACGTGCGGGGTTTGCAGTCGCGCTCACGCGCGATTCATTGACGGGCGTAGAGGAGAACGATCACCTACGTGATGATCCGTACTTCTAATCAATGTCTTTCTATTTTTTGATTAGGTACATCAACTACACCGCTACCACGTTAATCAAGCAGTATGGCGAATCTACTCGACCGACTGGTCGGGTGTCAACAAGGGTAACTATGGAGCATGGGGTTCCAGACCTCTTGTTGTAGACACAACCGTGCCTAGCGCGTACCCGGACGACAGTTGACGCCCGACCAGTCGGTCGAGTACCATTGATCGCCATGAGATGCGATCTCGAGCGAAGGTGTCGAGCAGTTATTTCAATCTGGATCTATATAGATCTGAAGGAGACAGCGTGGGTCACGAAACATTGGAATGCGACCTCTTGGTCATCGGCTCTGGCATGGCAGGACTGTCTGCCGCTGGTTGGGCAGCTGAGCGAGGCGCACGCGTCGTCGTAGTTGAGAAAGCATCGACGCGAGGTGGCTCGGCTGTGCTCAGCGGAGGCGTTATCTGGACTGCGACTTCGGCTTCCAAGATGTCGATGTATGGCTGCGGCGATCCCAAGCTGGGCGATGTCGTGCTAGATACCTATCCTCAGGCGCTCGCTTGGATACGCTCACGTGGCATTCAGGTCAATCCTGCCATGAACGTCCTGCATGGCCGTGGCTACGCAGTCGATTTGATTCACCATCTCGACGACTGCATTCAGATGGTAGAAAAAGCGGGCGGCTATATCGTATACGAGACAATGACCGAAACGTTGCTCAAAGACGACGCAGGGAAAGTCATCGGGGCACGCACTGTTTGCGCCGATGGCACTGTAGACGTCATCGCTGCGAACACTATTCTTGCTACGGGTGGTTACCAGGGCTCACCTGAACTCCGCGCACAAAACATCCATGAAAATGCACGCAACCTTCTCCTGCGCTCCAACCCAGTTTCGCAGGGTGATGGTATCCGTCTGGGTATCGAGGCCGGTGGCGTCTTCAACAAGGACAACAAGGGCTTCTACGGCCACCTGGTGACGAAGAGCCCGAACTGGGGCCAAGAGCGCTACTACACGGGTCTTAGCCAATACCACAGCGACCACTCGCTGCTGTTCAATGAACAGGGCTTCCGTTACTGCGATGAAACTGAGGGCGATCATACGAACACGTATCGCACGGTTTTCGAATCCAATGCACGCGCTATCCTGCTCTGGGACAAGCGTATTCAGGAAACGTACGCGACGGCTCACGTTGTGCTTTCTGCGCCCCCGCTGGATAAATACAAGGTCGCTATCGAGAACGGCGGTGAGGGCGTGCACACGACAGACGTCGCTGCACTGGAGAAGTTTGCGACGGCTCACGGCTTCGACGGCGCGCAATTCGTGAAGAGCCTTGCTGAATATCAGGAAGGCGCTACCAATGCTTGGGAAAACTTGAATCCCCCGCGACGTGAATCGGCTATCCCACTGGATGGTGAATACTACGCTCTCGTAGTGTATTCAGCTATCACATTTACGTTCGGCGGTCTGATGATCGATACCGATGCGCGCGTGCTCAAGGACGATGGCTCTGTGCTTCTGGGCCTCCTCGCAGCGGGTTCGGATGCCGGTGGCGCATACGGTATCGGCTACGCGGGTGGTCTTGCAATGGCTATAACGTTCGGTATCACGGCAGCTCAAACAGCTGGTTGGAAATGAGAACAGTAGTTCATCCAGTTGCGAAGACTACCCGAACTACCTAAGAGAACGACCTAAACATGAATTCTGACAATTTCGTACTAGCCTGCCCAACATCAATTGAGCACGATGTGCATGGCATTGCGACTCTGGTAGGGAATCAGTGTGCTGACTGTGGCGAAACCTATTTCCCCGCTGCGTCTGGGTGTACGCGCTGCACCAGCACGAATCTAGATCGATTTAACTTTGGACGGCACGGAACCTTGTGGACGTGGACGATTCAGAGTTTCTTGCCCAAGCCCCCCTACAACAGCGGCGAGACCGATGCCAACTTCAAGCCCTATGGTGTTGGCTATATCGAAATGCCCAGTGGTATCAAGATCGAGAGCCGTTTGTCTGTTGCCGACGCCGATAAGTTGAAAATCGGTATGCCGATGATGATGTCGATCAAAACATATGGGAAAACGCCTGAGGGCGCTAACCTCGTGACGTTTGTGTTCTCGCCAGCAGAATCTGATATCAACGGAGTTTAATGCAATGAGTAACGATGTCGCGATCATTGGTGTGGGCATGCACCGATTCGGGCGCTTCGATGGTGTATCGGGTCGAGCACAGGGCGCTCATGCTGTGCGAGAAGCGCTTAAGGACGCAGGTATCACGTGGAATCAGGTTCAAGTCGCATACGGCGGTTCGCAGGACGCGGGCAACGCAGATGCGCTTGCTAACGATCTCGGTCTCACCGGCCTGCCCTTCGTCAACGTAGCTAATGGTTGTGCGACGGGTGGATCATCTCTCGCAGCCGTCATTGCCGCGATCCGCTCGGGTTCAGCTGACATTGGTGTTGCCGTTGGTTTCGATAAGCACCCGCGTGGGGCTTTCAATCCGATGCCTAAAGACTGGGGGCTCGAAGACTGGTACGGTGAAACTGGTTTGATGCTCACTACCCAGTTCTTCGCAATGAAGACGCGTCGCTATATGCACGAATACGGCATTACGGATGATGCCCTGGTTCGGGTTGCTCAACGTGCATCGCGCAATGGAGCACTGAATCCGAACGCATGGCGTAGGCAAGAACTCGATTACGAGCAAGTCGCTGAATCGAGCGCCGTGAGCCTGCCTCTTCGCAAGTTCATGTTCTGCAATCCTGCGGAGGGCGGTGCGGCTATCGTCCTCTGCTCGGCCAAGCTCGCAAGGAAGTTTCAGGCCAATCCCGTGATCATCCGCTCGGCGGCAGTCAGGACCCGTCATCACGGCTCGTTCGAAGTCTTCAGCCCCGCACTGATGGCGCAGCAGGTGTCAGCTCCGACAGTGACAGCCTCCAAGGCGGCGTTCGAGGAAGCGGGCGTCGGGCCAGAAGATATCAACGTCATCCAATTGCAGGATACTGATTCGGGATCGGAAATCATTCACATGGCAGAGAATGGTTTTTGCGAGCACGGCGAGCAAGAAAGGTTGCTCCGCGAAGGCGCTACGGAAATCAACGGCCGTCTTCCTATCAACACTGATGGTGGATGCCTGGCGAATGGCGAGCCTGTCGGTGCCTCCGGCTTGCGTCAAGTAATCGAAATCAGTTTGCAACTCCGCGGTCAAGCAGGCGCGCGCCAGGTGCCGAATAACCCGCGACTGGGTTATACGCACGTATACGGCGCGCCCGGAGTGAGCGGCGTTACGATTCTCGAACGCGGGTAACCGCTGGTGCTCAACAGCTAACGCAATAGAACGGGATTGAAGATGGAACGTGAAATCTTTGTAGTCGGCGCGGCACGTACCGCTATCGGAACCTTTGGCGGCACGCTCAAGGACGTTGAACTCACTACGCTCGGCACAACTGCTGTTCGTGCGGCGCTGGAACGTGGTTCCGTGCCGGCTGCCGCTGTCGGTCACGTGGTTATGGGCAACGTCGTCCCGACCGCTCCCCGTGATGCCTACCTGTCGCGAGTTGTTGCTATCGATTCGGGTATGCGAGAAGACACCCCGGCATTTAACGTGAATCGACTTTGCGGTTCAGGTCTGCAAGCTATCATTAGCGCGGCTCAGTCGATTGCTCTCGGTGACTGCGAAGTCGCTGTTGGCGGCGGTGCTGAATCGATGTCGCGCGGCCCTTACATCGTCCCGGCTGCTCGCTGGGGTCAACGCATGGGCGATACGGGTATGGTCGATTACATGAACGGCATTCTCCATGACCCGTGGCAGAAGGTGCATATGGGGATTACCGCTGAGAACATCGCCGTGCGCTATGGCATTACGCGCGAACAACAGGACGAACTCGCAGCCGATAGCCAACGGCGTGCACTGAATGCTATTCGTGAAGGTCGCTTTAAGGACCAGATCGTCCCTGTCGAGATTAAGACGCGTAAGGGCGTTGTAGCCTTTGACACCGACGAGCACGTAAAGGCTGAAGTCACCGTCGAGTCGCTGTCCCAAATGAAGCCCGTGTTCAAGAAAGATGGCGGCACAGTTACGGCAGGTAACGCCTCAGGGTTGAATGATGGCGCCGGTGCTGTCGTTCTGGCCGAGGGTCGTGCTGCGAATTCTCTGGGCCTGACCGCGATAGCTCGCCTCGTGGGCTATGCTCATAGCGGTTGTGAGCCGCTGTACATGGGTATCGGCCCGGTCTTGGCAACGCAGCGAGTGCTGTCTCGTACTGGTCTGTCGATTAACGATCTAGATGTCATCGAAGCTAACGAGGCGTTTGCCGCGCAAGCTCTCGCAGTGACTCGTGAACTGGGCTTCGACCCCGCACGCGTTAACCCGAACGGTTCGGGTATCTCGCTAGGCCATCCGGTAGGTGCTACTGGCGCGATCATTACGACCAAGGCTATCGCAGAGCTTCAGCGCACTGGCGGTCGTTACGCACTTGTCACCATGTGTATCGGCGGTGGGCAGGGCATTGCAGCTATCTTTGAACGCGTTTAACCCAAATAAAGGTGCGCTGAACATGAGCAACAAGATTATTGGTGTAGTCGGCGCGGGTACCATGGGCAATGGCATTGTCCAAGTCGCAGCCGCGGCAGGCTTCAACGTCGTTATGCTCGATGTGTCGGATGCAGCATTGCATCGCGGCCTGTCTACGATTGGCAGGAGCCTCGACCGTCTGGTGCAGAAGGAAAAGATTAGCGCCGAAGAGAAGTCCGCTACTCTTGGCCGTATCAAGTCTACGGTGGCGTATTCCGACCTCTCGAGTGCTTCGATTGTCATTGAAGCTGCTACCGAGAACGCAGACATCAAAGCGAAGATCCTCAAGTCGATTGACGAGTCAGTGGCCTCGACGGCGGTGATTGCTACGAATACGAGTTCGATCTCAATTACCAGGCTCGCGTCTAAGGTCTCAAATCCGAACCGTTTCATCGGTACTCACTTCTTCAACCCAGTGCCGGTCATGACGCTTGTCGAACTGATCGCAGGCCTCCAGACGGATGGCTCGACCCTCGATGTGGCGAAGGACTTCGTTGAGACTATCGGCAAGACGGCGATTGTCGCTAAAAACAGCCCTGGCTTCGCCGTTAACCGTATCTTGGTCCCGATGATCAACGAAGCGATCTTCGCGCTCCAGGAAGGACTGGCTTCAGCGGAAGATATCGACAAGGGCATGAAGCTCGGAGCGAATCACCCTATCGGCCCGCTCGCACTCGCAGACCTGATCGGCCTCGACACGTTGCTGATGGTGCAAGAAGTTCTGTACGCGAGCTTCAACGATTCTAAATATCGACCGGCACCGTTGCTTCAGGAAATGGTTGATGCAGGATACCTGGGGCGCAAATCAGGCCAGGGTTTCTATCAGTATTAAGGGACTGGCGCTCAAAGTCTGACCAAGAATCACAAACGCCTACATCATCTGTAGGCGTTTTCACTTCGTGCTCAGGACGAGACTTCTCTTTTTATTTGTGATAGAAGCTCCACGTACCGGCGAGCTTGAGAGTAGCACTTACATCTTGTCCATCTGAGTAGCGCCAACTACCCATGCCGACAGGCCGCTGGTCATAACAGCGCAGACTAGCGACTCTGCGATTTCCGTATCAGTCGCACCCGCAGTTTTCGCACCCTTCATGTGAACGTTCGTCCAGTCGCTGTAGTCTGCGGCAAGGATGGTGACGAGCATCAGTTCCGAATACTTGGCGCCGAGCGGCGTGCCGTTGATCGTGCCTTCGCGCATCAGGTAGTAGGCTTCGCTACCTATGGGAAGCAGATCGATCAGCTTGCCCAGCGACGGCGGCATGGTGCCGAAGTAGTTGAGGAAGTTCTGTTCGACTTGACCCGCTTCGACGTCGATGACCGGCATAGCCACTGCGGCAGATACAACCTCGTACTCAGCGTCCAGGAGAGCCAGGAAACGCAATGCAGCACCCTCGCCACGGCAACTGCTGAGAATGATACCTGCCGAGCTGGCTTCCTCGTACGTGAGGCCCAGTTGGTGCGCACGCGTAAGTTCACGTTCGGCCATTTCACGATAGCCCTTCGTGTTCGCAGCGACTGCTACATAAAGAGCCTTGATACGCGCGGGAATAGCGCCGTCCGTGTTGACGATTTGACGCCACCGCGAATAGCCAGCGAGCGTATAGGGAGCGATGTTGCGCAGTACATTCGAGTCCAGAAGCGGGCTCATGCTTTTCGTTTCCAATTCGTTCTCCGCGATTATTGGCAAGTTACACCACCATCGACAACCAACTCAGAACCCGTCATGTAGCTAGACTCATCGCTTGCCAGGAACAGGAAGGCATTCGCGATGTCCCGTGCCTTACCGAAACGAGCGAGAGGCGTATGAGCTAGAAATTCTTTAGCAAGTTCCGGTTTTGCGTATGCCGCTGCTGTCAGTGGCGTCTCAACGTGACCCGGATGCACTGAGTTGCAGCGAACACCATTGCCGGCCTCCGCACATTCGAGTGCCGTGACCTTGGTCAGCATCCTGACACCGCCCTTAGCTGCGCAGTAGGCGCTTGCGTTAGGCCCTGCCGCGATACCGCGCATGGACGACATATTAACGATCGAACCGGAGCCTGACTTGGCGAGCAGAGGCATCATGTACTTCGTGCCCAGGAACACGCTATCGAGGTTCACAGCAACGGTTGCTTTCCAGTCTTCGTACGAGAGGTTCGCAATCGATTGGAAGCGCCCGAAACCTGCATTGTTGATCAGGACATCAAGCTTGCCGAAACGAGTCATCAGAGTCGTCGCGAGATCCTTCCACTCTTGCTCTGACGTGACGTCAAAGCATGCACTACCGGACTCGCGTCGAATCTCCTCGATCTTGGCGAGCGCTTCGGCCAGCAATGGTCCGTTGCGGTCAGCGAGCACCACAACGGCCCCTTCTTCAGCGAACCGTTGCGCCGTAGCAAAGCCAATACCTGAAGCCGCACCTGTTATAAGTGCAACCTTATTAGCAAGTCGGCTCATTGCGCTTTCATCTCCCCGCTGCGGATATCGCGCTTTGTCATTTCCAGCAGCGTAGCGAACTGCGGATTTGCTCGATTCTGAATAGCCGCATGACGCTCATTGATCGCTTCATCGAACGCCGTAGTCGTGATCGCGTACAGTTGATTCGCGCGGATAGCATCGACCACAATGCCTGCGGCCTCCGCAGGCGACAGGGCGCCGCTGTACATCTTGTCTGCGACGTCTTTCAGTTCCTGCGTCTCTTCGAGAGCGCCGCCTTCCGGTTGCAGTTCTTGCGGACGGTTGCGTTCCGACTGATAGATCTTCGTGTTGACGAGGCCGGGAATCAAGGCCGTTACGCCGATCTTCGAATCACGCTCCCTCAGACCGGCATACAGTCCTTCTGTGATGCGCAGCGCCGCATGCTTGGCTGCGCCGTAGGCAACCGACGCCGAGCCGCTGACGATGCCAGCGATCGAAGCCGTGACGACGATATGACCTTCCGTGCCCTGCTCGAGCATGCGCGGGACAAAGCTACGGATGCTGTTGACAACGCCCATCATGTTGACGTCGAACGACCACTTCCAATCCTCGACCGGGTATTCCCACACCGGACGATAGCGGCCAGAGGGAACGACACCTGCGTTAGCACACAGGACATCGATTGAACCGAAGGTATCGACAGCAGCCTTAGCCAAGGCTTCGACTTGATCGCCCTTCGTCACATCGGTGCGGACTGCAAGAGCTTGGTGCCCTGCGGCTTTCAGAGCTTGCGCGACACGCGTAGCTTCTGCTTCGTTGACGTCAGCGACAACAACTTTCGCGCCTTCGTTAGCAAAGCGCCAGGAGAGTGCTTCACCGATACCCGAACCGCCGCCGGTAACTACTGCCACTCGACTTTCGAAGGATTGCATTTGATTCTCCACATATCAAGCTGTGCCCAGCCATCTGTTAGTAATCCGAGCACTATTGGAATCAGGGTGCTTGGCGCACCCTGCCGAAAGACTTCTTACGTTACAAGCTCAAGCCCAGTCGCTGACCTTCCAGCATTGCGTGTGAGACACGACGCGGGCTGACGCAGTCACCGATGGAGTGCACTTCCATCGTAGATCCTTCGAGTGCGTCAATCAGAGCAGTACGTGAACTACGGCCCGTCTGGATGACAACGAGCTCGCATTCATATTCCGTCGTTTCACCGGAACCGCCGTTCATCAGCGAAACGCCCTTCTCTGTAATGCTATCGAAAATTGAAAGTACACGATACTCGGTGCCGCCGCTACCCAGACGCGCAATCAACGGCCCGATACTCTCCGTGGGAATCTGTCCTGCGACACTCACGCCTGGACTAACGATCGTGACTTTCCAACCCGCGTTCATCAACGCTTCTGCGACGCCATACGTCCACCAGAATGCCGAGCCATCGTCAATTACGGTCACTCGTCCCTGACCGTGAGGCGAAGGCATTTCTTGTTCGAGGACTTCGAACCACGTCTTGACGTGCGGGCCAGATTGTTCATCCGACAACGGATTCGGCTGCGAGCCCGTAGCAATGACAACAACGTCAAATCCCTGGAGCTCGGAAGCTGATTCAATGCGGCGGTTCAGCTCGACAGTGACACCGAGTCGACGAATCTCGCTTTGCAGATAATCGATGAGATTTCGCAGGTCGCTACGGCCGGGCAACGAAGCAGCGTAGAGGAACAAGCCACCGAGCCCATCCGTTGCTTCGAAAATCGTTACCTGATGACCACGGTCAGCCGCAGCACGCGCTGCCTCAAGCCCAGCAGGGCCACCGCCGATGATTGCGATCTTGCGCTTACGCAGCGGGCCTTTGATGGTAAATTCAGGTACCAACTCACGACCAGCGCGAGGATTCACTGCGCAGTGGAGATGCGGCGAAAATGCACGACACTCTTGATTCAGACCAACGCAGGGACGGATACGCTCAGATTGTCCCGCACGAGCTTTAGTGACCCAGTCAGCATCAGCAATTAATGCACGCGCCATACCGATCATGTCTGCCTGACCTTCAGCGAGCACTTTCTCTGCGATCTCGGGGCTATTGATTCGCTGACCGACAATCACGGGCAAGCCCGTAGCTTGACGAATCAGGCCAGCTGCCCGTGCTGCAATAGCCTTCGGCTGTGTTGCATCCTTGACGTATAAGCCGCGCGTACCCATCGTAATACTCAGGTAATCCGTCAGTCCGTCAGCGGCAATGAGTTTGCTAATCTGTACCGCATCGGGGATTTCCATCCCATCCGCGATTTCCTCAGAAGCGCTAAGACGCAGGCCTAGCATGAAGTCTTCGCCGCAGTGCTTGCGGATAGACTCGATGACCATACGCAGGAAACGCATACGATTTTCGAGCGAACCGCCCCAGCGATCATCACGGAAATTCGTAGCCTCGGACAAGAATTGTCCGACGAGATACCCGTGCGCTCCGTGAATCTCTACACCATCGTGACCTGTAGCCTTGAGGTTAGCTGCGGAGATACCAAAAGCCTCCACGATCTCAAGAATCTCCTTCTCGTTGAGTTTCTTCGGACCATACGGGTCGCGAGGGCTACGGATAACCGAGGGAGCGAGCGGTGCGTTCTCGAACTCTCCGCCGATAGTTTCGCGTCCGAGGTGCAGGATTTGACCCACGATCTTCGTGCCATGCCTGTGCACAGCATCCACGCGCTTTCGCATGGATTCGAAGACAGCTTCGTCGTACGGCGCGACGAGTTTTCCAGAACGAATGTACGACGTACGAGACACTACGGCGGCGCCCGTGATAATCATTGCTAGACCAGACTTTGCGCGTTCCTCATAGTATGCAATGTCTGCATCCATGATCGCGCCGTCTTTAATCATCGATGTGCCATGCGGCAGTGCCACGAGTCGATTTTGAAGTTCGACTTTACCGATCTTGAACCTTTCAAAAAGCCGCGGAAAGGCTTGGGATTGTTTTTCGCATGCCATGTTCCTGTCTCCTATTCTAGTCTTCCGCTTAGAGCACGGACGCGCCGCCATCGACAGTAAGCTCAGTGCCAGTCGTATACGACGAGTCGTCAGACGCGAGATACAGCGCGGCGTTCACGACTTCAGGCGTTTGACCCATACGGCCCAGAGGAATACGCGAGAGCCTCTTACTCATGGCCTCGTCGTTCGGAAACGTAGCCCGGAGCATCGGCGTATCAATCGGGCCGGGGTGAATCGAATTGCAGCGAATGCCATCCCTGGCATATTGAGCGGCTGTCGTCTTGGTGAAGATCAAAACGGCACCCTTGGAAGCCGCGTATGCCGCTTCCATATGAGTCCATTGTCCGAGTGCCGCAATCGAAGATACGTTCACGATAGAACCGGAGCCGGCCTTGCGCATTTCAGGTATAGCGATCTTCGTACCGAGGAACACGCCACGCGCATTCACAGCCATCACCTGATCCCACTCCTCTACCGTACGCTCTTCGATAGGAGCGACCTTTGGAACGATGCCTGCATTGTTGACCAGAATGTCGAGCTTGCCGAAGGAGTCAACAGCCTGTTGAACTGCGAGTTTCCATTCAGCTTCCTTGGTGACGTCAAGCTTAGCGTACTTAGCAGAACCGCCGTTCTTGATTATCTCATTCACAACTTCAGAGCCATCAAGCACGTCAGCCACGAGTACTGCTGCGCCCTGCTGTGCAAACACGCGTGCCATTTCAGCACCAAGACCGCGCGCTGCCCCCGTAATCAGTGCGACCTTGCCAACGAGCTTGTTCATTCTCTACGTCCAGATTCAAGTTAATTTGGCTTTGCAAAAAGCAGATCACGCTGTGCTACGCTACTTCAGGGTGACACAGCGTGTACGACTACAGTACTTAAACTACCGCTTCCTTAACGAGTTCCTTATTCAAAACTTCGTTAGGCAGCAGCACAGAACTACGCCAGAACATGAATGCCGAGACCAGCGACGCGCAAACCGTAACGCAAATCGCATAGCCCAGGCCTTGCACGCCATAGGCAGCCGTGAACTTATCGCTCAAAAAGCCGGTAACGAGAGGTCCGAGTCCCAAGCCGATCAGCGACACGACGAGAGTCAGAACGCCAGATGTAAAGCCGCGAATGTTAGCGGGCATCATCTGGTGCGCAACTGCCACGATAGGACCGTAGTAGACGAGCATCATCGTCATCGTGATCGCGCCAAGCACCATCGATAAGACGTGCGAAGGCACGAGGTACTGGACGATTGCAATCGGAACCATGATGAACTGAGAAATCGCGATGACGCGCGGGCGACCGCGAACGTCCTTCGAGCCAAAGTAGTCAGCGAGTCTCGCACCAGCATAGATACCGATAGCCGAACCGATACCGTTCACGAGTGCCAGATAATACGAAACCGTGGACAGAGGGACCTGGTGGACACGTACGTAAAACATGGCATTCCACGAGTTGACCGAATACCAGGCCCAGGCATGGAAGCCACCTGCGAGAACGAGCCAACGATAGGCACGCTTGCTCCACAGGATTTTCAGCGCCTCCGCAGTAGACGGTGCCGGTGCCTTCGCAACCTCAACTGGATCGAACACGCCACGCTTCGGTTCTTTTGCGAACCACATAAACGGGACGACGATCAAGCCACACAGACCGATAACCGAAAACGCTTCACGCCAACCGACGTTAGTCACAAGCCAACCAGCGCTGGAGTACCCTAGAAGGATACCCACGGGCAGCGACAAGCCGAAGATTGCGATTGCCGTAGCACGCTTATTAGGCGGATACAGGTCTGAGATAATCGAGTGCGATGCCGGGATCGACCCCGCTTCCCCAACAGCAACGCCGATACGAAAACCCAGGAGTGCCCCGAAGCTGCTTGCGATACCCGTGAGTGCCGTGAAACCAGTCCAGACTGTCAACGCGCCCGCTACAAGACGACGGCGTTGCCAGTAGTCAGCCAGACGTCCAATAGGCACACCGAGTACCGCGTAGAAGATCGCGAAGGCCAGACCGGTGAGCATGCCCAGTTGAGCATCGGTCAAGCCCAGCTCCTTCTTGATAGGGATTTGCAGGATGGAAAGAATCGTGCGGTCAACGTAGTTGAAGACCGACACCATGAACAGCAAGAAAAGAATGTATCTACGTTGGGCTGCGCTAACCATTATCTGCCTCCCCGGTAAAACACATTCGAGTCGCCGTTTACGCTACGCTTATGCCTCTCATAAGCATGGGCAGTTACGCCTACGTACCTCATAGTATCTCCTTGTCTCAATCTGATTAGTGTCTTTCTGTATTTCTAGGCCGACACGTATTGCTTTTGGCTCTACGCGTCTTACATCCTGGCAGAGCGAAACCTTATAGGTGCCTCTACTTTAATTACTTCGATATTTGAAGATGTGCGATATTTGCAACTCATGCAACGTGTCGCTATCGCTGCGAGCACCTAGACAGATACTCATGAACCTGTAAACAGCGGCGTGCGGCGCTGCTGGAAAGCAGCAACACCCTCCTTGAAATCACTAGTTGTCGCACACTCGCGGAAACCTAGACGCTCTGCTTCGAGCTGAGAATTCAGGTTTCGATCGAGCGAATCTCGAAATAGCTGTTTGATGACGCCAAACGACCGTGTAGGTCCATTAGCAAGTCGACATGCGAGGCTCATCGTCTCGCGAGCAAGCTCGGCATTGCTGACTACGCGATACACTAGACCCAGACGATGCGCCTCCTGCGCATCGAAGGTCTCGGAGAGCAACGCGATCTCCATGGCCTTATGCAATCCCACTACACGAGGCAGCGACCAGGATCCGCTTACGTCCGGGCTAGCTCCGATCTTTGAATACGCCATGTTGAACTTCGTGTTGTCCGCAGCGATCACCAGGTCACAAGCCAGCGCTAGACTCACACCGGCCCCTGCGACTGCGCCGTGAACGCTACCGATCACGGGTGCCGACATCTGGGAAAGGATGGTCACAGCCTCGTTCAGCGGCTTAATCAGACTGTCGGCAACTTCCGCAGCATGATCGAGGTCTCTGGTGAATTCGGCGAGATCGCCCCCAGCCATGAACGCCTTGCCCTCTCCGCGCACGATTACGCTACGAACACCTGGGTCCCCGGCTATTCCCTGGCACACAGACAGGAAGTCGGTCGCCAGCTGTACGTTCGCTGCATTCAGCACCTGAGGGCGATTCAATACGATTTCAACAATCGCACCCGTACGATGCACGAGTACTGCTGTATTCTTTTCACTCATTGCGCCACTCCTTATCCACAAACTAACGCCCCCAGCGAAATCGAATGGGAGCGCTGGAGATTTAGTGCAGGCCCTTGCCGTTAGCCAATGTCAGTTTGATGAAATTCTCGAAGTGGTGGTCGAGACTACCGAGCAAAATTGCGTTGACTATCAAGCGACGGAAATAGTGGCTCACGTCAAGCTCTTCGGTAATGCCAATACCGCCGTGCATCTGGACAGCTTCATTACCTACAATGCGAGCCGTCCTGCCGATATACGCCCTTGCTCCGCTGATGATCCGAGCCCTGTCTGAGCGGGGTTGATTCATTGATAACCTCGCAGCTTTCGTCAGAGCTCCGACTTCTTGCTCAATCATGTACATGTCAGCCATGCGATGCTGGAGCGCCTGGTTAGCACCCAGGGGCTTGCCGAATTGCTTGCGCACCTTCAGGTAACTAGCTGTAGCATTCACCAGAGCCCTGACAATCCCGAGGGTCTCACCGCAGAGAGCTACTACAGCCTCGTCCGCGACATCAACGAGCACAGCCTCTACTCTCGTACCGCTATTATCAGTACCCAGTCGCTGGGTGACTACCCCTTCAAAGTTGACTGATGCAGCACCGCGCCCATCCACCAGTCGGTAGTTCTTGCGAACGCAATCCAGTGCATCTACCACGTAAACCTGAACTTCGCCATCCGCATCCTCTGCCGGCACGAGGAACTTGTCAGCTACGTCCCCATGCAGCACCATAGGTGCCGTACCAGTCAGCCGGCACTCCGATGCAGTCGGCCACTGAAAATGCGGCGTTCCGAGATCAAGCACTGCGAGCTTTACCGACCCATCGATCAGAGCCGGAAGAATCTGACCCTTCTGTTCTGCGCTACCTAACAGGGATACCAATCGAGTTCCGATGACAGCACTCGACAGGATTGGCTCCATGAGCATTCGATAGCCGACGACTTCCATAAGCGGACCCAGTGTTGTCGCGTCAGCATCGAGACCGCCCAAGTCTTCTCCAAGCGTTAGAGCGAGCCAGCCGAATTCAGCATAGTCTTTCCACGCTTGCTCGCTATAGCTCTGAGCCTCCTTAAGGACAGCGTGACGCCTCTGGAAGTCGTAGTTATCGGTCGTATAGCGCTCAATACTCTCACTGAGCAGAGCGAGCATTTCCTGGTCTGCACTCATAGTCCGAGAACGGTCTTAGCAATAATGTTGCGTTGGATTTCTGATGCACCGCCGAAGATCGTAGCGGCACGGTTGTAGAAGTGATCTTTGAGTATCCCAGCCGCATCATCAGGACCAATCGGAGGTTCCGTGCCCTTGTGCAGCGCGTCGATATCGAACGGAAGTCCTTCCACACCAAGAGCTTCAACCGTAGCTTCCGCAACATGCTGGTACAGTTCCGAAGAACGGATTTTTATTAGCGAAGCCTCGCCGCCGCTCTCTGTACCGTCCATCATAGCTTCAACAGACTGATACGCTACGTGCTCAAGTGCCATGAATCGCAATTCAAATTCACCGATGCGATTACGCATTAGCGGGTTTTCAATTTCCCCACTCTCTGTTGCCGCGAGCTTGAGCCGATCCAGCGCGTGACGAACCATGCCGACTGTAGCACCCGCTGTCCGCTCATTCTTGAGCAGGAACTTGGCATACGTCCATCCCTGCCCTTCAACGCCGATCAAGTTCTCAGCAGGTACGCGAACGTCTTCTAACCACACTTCATTCACGTGGTGATAGCCATCCATCGTGTCGATAGGCTTGACCGTCACACCTTCGCTTTTCATGTCGATGAGCAGGAATGAGATACTGTTTTGCGCCTTAGTCTCAGAGTCGCCTGTACGCACCAGGCAGAACAACCAGTCGGCCCACTGCGCATAGGTCGTCCACACTTTTTGACCATTGACTACGTAGTGGTCACCGCCACGAACTGCCGTCGTGCGCAGACCTGCCAAGTCAGAGCCTGCACCTGGCTCCGAGTAGCCTTGAGCCCAGAAGTCTTCGTTGTCGACGATGCGCGGCAGAAATCGTGCTTTCTGCTCCGGCGAGCCGTACTTATAGATGACGGGTCCCACGTACTTGACGCCGAACGGAATCACCCACGGGCAACCCAATCGGGCAAACTGATCCTCGAAGGTAAAGCGTTCGAGCGGAGACCAGTCTTGTCCACCATACTCTACGGGCCAGTGCGCAGTACCCCAATTCTTCCCCTGCAACAATCGCATCCAGCAAAGGTAGTCCTCTTTGCTCAATACCTGGTGACGTCGGGACCGATCAAGAAGATCGACAGGCATCTCGCTCCTACAGAATTCGTGTATTTGCGTACTTAGTGCCTGGGCCCGCGCGCGTGCATATTTGATCGTATCGTCCATATGGTTGTCGCAAAATAGAATCGCTAGAAGCCGAGTCCGGGAACTCTCGTGACTCGATTACACAGCCCCACCAGCGAGTGCGAAGTCCCAAGCAGCCTTGGCCAGCGGTTTAATCAACTTCGTCACAGTATCCGCATGAGCCGATGCAGCATTGCCTTGCGAAGCGCGTTGCGCTACTCCTTGCAGAATCGCAGCGACACGGAACAGGTTGTACGCCTTGTAGAAGTCGAGGTTCCCTTCGATCTCGAATCCTGTGCGTTCGCAATAGCGTCCGACGTACTCTTCAAAACCAGGAATACCCAAGGTGTTCAGGTCTGCGCCGTTCAGCGTACCGCGAGCGTCGACGCCCTGGGGCCTGTACCACTCCATAGTGTGATACATCAGGTCGCCCATCGGGTGCCCGATAGTCGACAGTTCCCAATCCAGCACCGCAACTACACGTGGCTCAGTCGGATGGATCAGCAGATTGTGGAAGGAGAAGTCACCATGAGTAATACACGCGCGCTGATCGTCAGTCGAGACCTGACCAGGTAACCACGCGATCAGTTTTTCCATTTCTGGAATGTCTTCTGACTTGGTAGCTTCATACTGGGACGACCAACGCGAGATCTGACGCGAGAAATAATTACCAGGACGACCGTAGTCCGACAGACCGATCTCGTTGTAGTCGATCGAGTGCAATCGTGCGAGCGTTTCATTCGCAGAATCGTAGATCGCTGCCCGGTCTTCGCGGCTAACGTCTGGCATCTTGCAATCCCAGAAGGCACGTCCCGGCACGAAGCGCATGACATAAAACATGCTGCCGATAATACTGTCGTCTTCGCAAAGTACCAGTGCCTGAGGGACAGGAATTCCGCCCGTGCCCGAAAGCGCTTTAATGATTCGAAACTCTCTGTCCACTGCGTGAGCTGACTTCAGCAGCAGACCCTCAGGCTTACGACGTACTACATATTTGCCACTCGGCGTTTCTAGCAAAAACGTAGGATTAGACTGCCCGCCCTCGAATTGCTTCACGACCATCGGACCGCCAAAGCCCGGCAGCATGTCATTCAAATACATAGCAAGACGCGCTTCATCAAAGCGACTGCCTTCACGAACTGAACCGAGTTCACCGATGTAGCGCCTAGGCTGAGCAGCTCGCGTTTCCGTGGTACTCAATCTTGTAGCCCTCTATAGTTGTATGAAAACCAGACCCGTAGGCCTTGCCTTCGATCATTTCGAGTACGCGAGGATATCGCTGTACTGGCGGCCTTCTTGCTTTTTGAACTCCAGACGAGCAATGGCACGGCAATGCACTTCGTCAGGACCATCGGTAAGACGCACGATACGCGTATTGGCGTACATCTCCGCCAAGCCGAAGTCCTGGCTCACACCCCCGCCGCCGTGAGCTTGAATTGCCATATCGATAATGCGTTCGGCGACTTGCGGAGCGATGACCTTAATCATTGCGATCTCGCCTTGCGCCTCCTTGTTGCCCACAGTGTCCATCATGTGTGCTGTCTTCAGGCACAGCAGACGAACCATTTCGATACTGATTCGAGCGTGGGCGATACGCTCTTCCCAAATCGAGTGTTCGTGAATGCGCTTGCCGAATGCTTCTCTCGACATCAAACGGATGACCATGCGTTCGAGAGCGACTTCAGCTGAAGCAATCGTGCGCATAGCGTGGTGAATCCGACCCGGCCCGAGGCGACCTTGCGCGATTTCAAAACCGCGGCCCTCCCCTACAAGCATGTTTTCTGCGGGGACGCGGACGTTGTCCAGAATGACCTCGAAGTGGCCGTGCGGAGCATGGTCGTAACCGAACACGTTCAGATGACGAACAAGGGTTACGCCGGGAGTACCGACTGGCACGAGAATCATCGACTGCTGGCGATATGCCGAAGCCGTGGGATCTGTCTTGCCCATGACGATGAAGAACCCGCACCTCGGATGGCCAGCACCCGACGACCACCACTTGCGGCCGTTGATCACGTACTCGTCGCCATCGCGCTTGATTTCCGTCTGGATGTTGCGCGCATCCGACGAAGCGACAGCAGGCTCCGTCATCAAGAAAGCCGAACGGGTGAGACCGTCTCGCAGCGGAACCATGAACTGTTCTTTTTGCTTCGGCGTCCCGTAACGGTGCAAAACTTCGAAGTTGCCCGTGTCCGGCGCCATACAGTTGAACACTTCCGAAGCAAACGAGACACGGCCCATGAGTTCTGCAATCGGTGCGTACTCAACGTTCGTCAGACCAACGCTGGTGAAGTACTCGTCATCATGGTCCGAGGGAGGCATGAAGATGTTCCAGAGGCCTGCTGCTTTAGCCTTGGCTTTGAGCTCTTCGAAGATAGCCGGAGTTTCCTTCCAGCGATCCATCTTTGCGTGCTGTTCGTGATACGTAGGGATCGCCGGGTAGACGTACTCGTTCATGAAAGTTTCGACGCGGCCATACCACTCTTTCGACTTTTTTGATTGTTCGAAATTCATCCAGGACTCCCTGAGTCAATGTTCATGACACGCACACCCACTGCCTGCGACACATAAAGGGCGCGCTATCTCGTACTTGCCATTGACCGCAGGGTACTCGACCGACTGGTCGGGCGTCAACTGTGCGTGCGCAAAATTTCTCGAAAGACTGACGATCCCAGGGTTACTAATTAGGGCTCTCCTGGGCTTGACGCCCGACCAGTCGGTCGATAGCATGGATACGCTGTTCTCTGTCGTTTTCGTAGACTTCCACCTGAGTAAACTTCATGGCCGCGAACCCACTGATCGAATCAGAGCTGCTGCGCGAAATCGCCCCCTACACGCTGTCGGGCTACCAATTGTTCCGCGATATCGTGGAGACCGATGGCGCGATTCCTGCGAAATTCAAAACCCTGTTCGTCGCTGTCGCTGCGATCAACAAGGGCTACATTGACATTGCTAGCCGTGCGCTCTCGATCGCGCAAGGGTTCGGATTGACAAAAAAAGAGGCCATCTCGGGATTGATTCTCCTGAGTAGCCTTCGCGGTGAAGGTGCGGCGCTCGCATATGAAGGCGTGGTCAACGAGGTGTATCCGCGCGATCCCCAGAGCCCAGTCGCTGACTATGAGCACCAGGCGGTCGCGCCAGGCGAGGCCGAGGCTGACTTCAAGAAGTACTTTGGCACTATCCCCGCCCCGCTTCAGAAGATGCTTGATTTGTCCCCCAAGGGAGCGGACGCGTACTACCTGATGCGCAAGGGCACGATCTACTGCAACACCATCGAGCCGAAATACGCGGAACTCTGCCTCGTTGCCGTGCTCGCTTCTGACTACAGCCCGATGGTTGCGCGCCATATCGGCGCAGCACGCGCCGTCCAGGCTACGGATGCTGAACTCGTCGAAGCTATTCTGTGCTCCGTTCCTTCTTCGGGTATCGCTGCCGTAATGGGCGCTGCCGCACACCTCTGATACACCGCACGGTCCATGATGAAAAACAGAAACTGGATACTAACTAATCGTCCGCAAGGCGCTATCGGGTCCGGCGACTTGACACGCGAAGACCGAGACATACCTGCTCCTGGCGACGGTGAAGTACTGGTACGTGTCCTGTATCTCGCTATGGACCCTGCTATTCGCGGATTCATGAATGCATCGGGAAACTACGCTGCGCCGCTGCCACTGGGAGCGCCGGTGCGCGGAGTCATGCTTGGACAAGTCGTAAGAACGGGACAGGGTACTGAACTCCGTGAAGGTCAGTTTGTGTGGGGCTTCGGTACATGGAGCGACTACGTTGTCGCTCCAGCATCACAGT
Source organism: Paraburkholderia sp. CNPSo 3281 (assembly GCF_024206515.1). Classification (NCBI taxonomy): domain Bacteria; kingdom Pseudomonadati; phylum Pseudomonadota; class Betaproteobacteria; order Burkholderiales; family Burkholderiaceae; genus Paraburkholderia; species Paraburkholderia sp. CNPSo 3281. The sequence continues at coordinate 35,512 of NZ_JAMBPS010000061.1, forward strand.
TTTACGTCGTAGACGCAGACGCTGATTCCGATCTCCCGTCCTTTACTCACGTGCGGGGCACCATTGGCCTGACAGCCTATTACGGCCTTCTTGACGTTGGCGATTTCAAAGCCGGCGATACGGTACTTGTCTCTGGTGCAGCTGGAGCCGTCGGCTCCCTTGTAGGCCAGATCGCAAAGATTAATGGCGCATCCCGCGTCGTCGGTATTGCGGGTGGCACAGAAAAATGTCAACGGGCGCTCGATGACTACGGCTATGACATTTGTATCGACTACCGTTCTTGTAGCGATCTAAAAACCGAACTAGGCGCGATTCTGCCCGAGGGTATTGATCTGCTGTTCGAAAATGTAGGCGGCTCGATATTTGAAGCATCGCTTAATCATTTAGCGCGGAATGCGCGTATCGCTATATGCGGCATGATTAGCCGCTACAACACCTCTAACGTTGAACCGGGACCTTCGAATCTTTGGAATCTCGTTGTCAAGACTGCGCAAGTCCGCGGCTTCCTCGTCAGCTCCATTCTCGGAGACAGAGCGCGAACGGGTGCGATGCTGAAGTCTATCAATGGATGGATTTCTGAAGGCCGGTTGAAATGCGACATTGATATCCGGGAGGGGTTCGAGACTGTACCCGATGTCTACAACTGCCTCTTCACTGGAGCGCATAAAGGGCGCCTGATTGTCAAAATCGCCGACCCTTTGCGCTAGTTCCTTACTACCCACGCACTCTAATGTCCTACGTATCCTACTCAAAGTCGAACGGCATTGCCGTCGCCACGATCGACAACCCGCCTATCAACGCCCTGAGCATCGGCGTTCGTCGTGGTCTCATGGATGCTATCGAGCGCGCGCAAGCAGAAGACGATGTACAAGCATTGATCATTGCCTGCGCTGGCCGTACATTCGTTGCTGGTGCTGATATCAGCGAGTTCGGCAAGCCGTACGAAGAGCCCTCGCTGTACAAGATTCTTGACGCATTGAGCACGAGTTCCAAGCCATCTATCGCGGCTATTCATGGAATGGCACTGGGTGGCGGTTTCGAACTCGCTCTCTCGTGCACGTGGCGCTTAGCTAAACTGAATGCCCAGATCGGACAACCTGAAGTAAAACTCGGTTTGATGCCAGGCGGCTACGGTACGCAGTGGTGGCTCCGACTCACGGGGCCTCAAGTTGCACTGGACGTTTCGACGTCAGGCGATCCCGTGTCCGCAGAACGAGCACACGAATGGGGTATTATTGATTATCTGGTTACTGACCAAGGCGTCGATCTAGTTTCAGCAGCTACGGCCTTCGCACAAGACCTGATTAGAAAGGGCACCCTCTCTCGCGACCAGAGCGCTATCAAAGCCCCCCTTAAAGACGTAGACCTCGCAGTGTTCGAAGCCTATCGTCAAAAGAATCAAAAGAAGTGGCGCGGTCTCGTAGCTCCGCAGAAGATTGTCGACGTCCTCGAAGCTTCTTGCGCCTTGACCTTTGACGAAGGTTGCGCGCTCGAAAGGAAAGCGTTCCAGGAGTGCGAGAACAGCCCTGAAAGCGCGTCCTTGCGCCACCTGTTCTTCGCCGAACGGGAGGCAGGCAAAGTTCCCGGCACTGCCAAGGCAACACCACTGGATATCAAGTCTGTAGCCGTTATCGGTGCAGGCACCATGGGTCAGGGTATTGCGCAAGCCTGTGCGAGCGCCGGCTTGTCCGTCGTCCTCGTGGACCGCACGTATGAAGCGCTAGAACGCGCTATAGTTGCAATTCAAGCTAACTACGAGACCTCAGTCGCTCGCGGTTCTATGGCGCGCGCAAAGGCTGATCGTGCATTCAATCTGATTTCTATCTCCAGCGACCTTGTGGCGGTCTCGAAGAGCGATCTCATTATCGAAGCCGTTTTTGAAGACCTCCGCGTAAAACAGAGTGTCTTCAAGGATCTCGATGCTGTAGCCAAGCCTGAAGCTGTCCTGGCGACTAATACGTCTACGCTCGATATCGATCTGATTGCGAACGTGACTCGTCGTCCGCAGCAAGTTGTTGGCATGCACTTCTTCAGCCCTGCCCACGTGATGAAACTGGTAGAAGTTATCAAGGGCTCCCATACCTCAGACGAAGTCTCCGCAACGATACTCAAGCTCACGAAAACCTTGCGCAAGATTGCAGTGTTCGCGGGTAACGAAGAAGGGTTTATTGGTAATCGTATCCTCGGTGCCTATGGCCGCGAAGCTGACTATCTTCTCGAAGAAGGCGCAACGCCGTGGCAAATCGACCGTGTACTCAATCAGTTTGGTTTCCCTATGGGCCTGTTTGCTATGCGCGATATGGCCGGCCTGGATGTGATCTGGCGCATTCGTCAGGAACAGGAGCAGAAAGGCACGCGACCTGCCTATGAGCGTTATTCCGTGCTCGCTGATCGTATCTGCGAACAAGGTCGATTCGGCCAGAAGACGGGTCGCGGCTATTACAAGTACGAAGGTCGTACAGCTACTCCCTGTCCCGAAATCGAGGCGCTGATCGTCCAGGTTTCGGCCGACGCCGGTATCGAACGCCGCGAGATCTCCGACGACGCAATTGTCCAACGCATTATGTGCGCCATGGTCAACGAGGGTGCTCGCATCATCGACTCCCGTACAGCACAGCGCGCCAGCGATATCGATATCGTGTACACAAACGGCTATGGCTTCCCGAGCTATCGCGGCGGCCCTATGTTCTGGGCGCAGCAAACGGGGCTCCAGAAGGTCTACGAAAAGGTTCAGGAATATCACAAGCTTTACGGCGATACGTGGAGGCCTGCGCAGTCCCTTGCCGAAGCTGCCAAGGCTAACCAGTGGCCTGCTTACCAAGCTTAATCGTATTCAAGTATCTAACAGGAGATGCAAATCATGCGTGAAGCTGTAATCGTTTCTGTAGCTCGTACTCCCATCGGTAAGGCCTTCCGTGGCGCGTTTAACGATACGACTGGCCCCGCAATGGGCGGCCATGTCGTGAACGCTGCAGTGCAACGCGCTCTCATCGACGGCGCTGACGTTGACGACGTGATCATGGGCACGGCCCTGCAACAAGGCACTACGGGTTTCAACGTTGCTCGTCAGTCGGCCCTCCGTGCTGGCCTGCCGCACACCGTTGCCGGCATGACGGTTGATCGTCAATGCGGTTCCGGTCTTATGGCTATCGCCACGGCTGCGAAGCAGATCATGTACGACGGCCAGCAAATCGTCGTAGCCGGTGGCGTCGAGTCCGTATCGCTGGTTCAAAACGAACACTTCAACCAGTTCCAGATTTTCGATCCCGAACTACAAAAGACGGTTCCGCAGGTCTACATGCAGATGCTGGAAACGGCCGAGATTGTGAGCGCACGCTATGGTATCAGCCGTGAGCGTCAGGATGCGTATGCTCTGCGTTCACAACAACTGACAGCACAAGCACAAGCCGAAGGCCGTTTCGACGCTGAAATTGTTCCGATGACGACGCAAATGAAAGTTGTTGACAAGGAAACGAAGGAGGTCAGCTTCAAAACCGTGACTCTCACTAACGACGAAGGCAATCGTCCGGGCACCAAGCTCGATGACCTGACGAGCCTCAAGCCCGTGTTCCGTGGCGGTCAACAACTCAAGGAAGGCAACTACATCACGGCGGGCAATGCCTCGCAACTCTCGGATGGTGCAGCGGCATTGGTCGTCATGGAAGCTGCCGAAGCGGCCAGGCGCGGCCTCAAACCGCTCGGCGCTTACCGTGGCATGGCAGTTGCTGGTTGCAATCCGGATGAAATGGGTATCGGTCCGGTGTTCGCTATTCCGAAGCTCCTCAAGCAACACAAGCTCACGGTCAACGATATCGGCCTCTGGGAACTCAACGAAGCGTTCGCATGCCAGGTTCTACACTGCCAAGACGTCCTGGGGATTCCCGATGATCGCCTGAATGTGAGCGGTGGTGCGATTGCCGTTGGCCACCCCTACGGTATGTCGGGTGCCCGTATGGCCGGTCATATCCTGATCGAAGGCCATCGCCGTAGTGCGAAGTTCGGCATCGTCACGATGTGTATCGGCGGGGGTCAAGGCGCTGCCGCGCTGTTCGAGATTTTCTAATCTCCGTCCAGCACTGCTGACTCAAGGGGCTTCGGCCCCATTTTCATTTACAGGAATCCCATTTGTGATTAGCCAACTGCACGTCGAGCAGTACTGCGCCCTTGTTTCCTCTCTCTTTGCAGGCGCCCTGAGTTCGCATCCAGCTAGAGCACGTCGAAACGGATGGGTGCTGCCAAGGATTTTCGATACGAAAAACCTGCTCCCCAGCGCGGTATTCCTGGCAACAATGGGATTGCTGTCGGGTATCAGTGCGTATTTCGGGGAAGTTGAACGCCCGTTTCGATGAAGTCGAACAGGCCAGGAGGGAGGTGCTGCGTAGTGCTTAGATTGTACTGCGAGTGTTCGAGATCAGGCTACTTTTTGATCAGGAGCGTTCTTCTTTCGCATCGAATCGCCCTTCAATGCAAGCTTGTGAGCTTGATGGACGAGGCGGTCGAGGATTGCGTCGGCGAGCGTGGGGTCTTGCAGCCATGCGTGCCAGTGTTCAAGGGGCAG